>JAPSIR010000114.1 GCA_031178625.1 Cellulomonas sp. | reverse complement strand
TGACGCGGCAGAACGTCCCGACGTTCCCGCGCGGCGAGGACGGCTTCGCGTCGGCCGAGGGCGTGGCCCGCGGCGCGTACGTGCTGCTCGAGGCCTCGAGCGGCACGCCCGACGTCGTGCTGATCGCTACCGGCTCCGAGGTGCAGCTCGCCGTCGAGGCGCGCACCACCCTCGAGGAGGCCGGCGTCGCCACGCGCGTCGTCTCGGCCCCCTGCCTCGAGTGGTTCGCCGAGCAGGACGAGGAGTACCGCGAGTCGGTGCTGCCGTCCGGCGTGCGCGCGCGCGTCTCGGTCGAGGCCGGCATCGCGCTGTCGTGGCACAAGATCGTCGGCGACGCCGGCCGCAGCGTCTCGCTGGAGCACTACGGCGCCTCGGCGGACTACCAGACGCTGTACCGGGAGTTCGGGCTGACGCCGGAGGCCGTCGTGGCCGCCGCGCACGAGTCGCTCGCGGCCGCCCGCGGCGACCAGGGCCCGGGCGACACCGCCGGGGCGTCCAACCAGTCCGGCACGGGCGACCTGCCCGCCTGACCCACCCGGCGCGGGGGGCCCGGCCCCCCCCCCCCCCCCCCCCCCCCGCCGCTCATGCGCACGTACCCGTCGTGGGACGAAGGGGAAGACCATGGCAAGCACCACCCCGCTGCACCAGCTGAGCGACGCCGGCGTGGCCGTCTGGCTCGACGACCTCTCGCGCGAGCTGACCCGCTCGGGCGACCTCCAGAGGCTGGTCGAGCGCGGCGTCGTCGGCGTGACCACCAACCCGACCATCTTCGCGAGCGCGCTGGCGAAGGGGAACGCCTACGACGAGCAGCTCGCCGAGCTCGCCGCCGCGGGCGCGTCCGTCGAGGAGGCGGTCGCCCGCATCACGACGGACGACGTGCGCGAGGCGTGCGACGTCCTGCGCCCCCTGTACGACGCGACCGACGGCGTCGACGGCCGCGTGTCGATCGAGGTCGACCCGCGCCTCGCGCGGGACACCGAGGGCACGCTGGCGTCCGCCCGGACGCTGTGGTCGACGGTCGACCGCCCCAACCTCTTCATCAAGATCCCCGCCACGGTCGAGGGCCTGCCGGCCATCGCCGCGGCGATCGCCGAGGGCATCAGCGTCAACGTCACGCTGATCTTCTCGCTGCAGCGCTACCGCGCGGTGCTCGACGCGTTCGTCGAAGGCCTCGAGCGCGCGCACGCCGCGGGCGTCGACCTGGCCCCCATCGGGTCGGTCGCGTCGTTCTTCGTCTCGCGCGTCGACGCGGCGATCGACCCCCGGCTCGACGAGATCGGGACCGCCGAGGCCGACGAGCTGCGCGGCAAGGCCGCCATCGCCAACGCGCGCCTCGCGTTCGGCGTGTACGAGGAGGTCGTGGCCGGCGAGCGCTGGCAGGCCCTCGCCGCCGCCGGCGCGAAGCCGCAGCGCCCCCTGTGGGCGTCCACCGGCGTCAAGGACCCGCGCTACCCCGACACGCTCTACGTCGAGGACCTCGTCGTGGCGGGCACGGTGAACACCATGCCCGGCAAGACGCTCGACGCGGTCGAGGACCACGGCGTCCTGCGCGGCGACACCGTCACGGGCCTGCAGGACGCGTCCGCCGGCCTGCTCGACCGCCTCGAGGCGCTCGGCATCTCGGTCGACGAGGTCACCGAGCAGCTCGAGGTCGAGGGCCTGCAGAAGTTCGAGGCGTCCTGGGGCGAGCTGCTCGAGACCGTGGAGAACGGCCTGCGCGACGCGCCCACCGCGGGTGCGCAGCGGTGACGCCCGCCGCCGTGGCGGAGGGCCGGAACCCGCTGCGTGACCCGCGGGACCGCCGGCTCCCCCGCATCGCGGGCCCCAGCGGGCTCGTCATCTTCGGCGTCACCGGCGACCTGGCGCGCAAGAAGCTCATGCCCGCCGTGTACGACCTGACCAACCGCGGCCTGCTCCCGCCCGGCTTCGCGCTCACCGGCTTCGCCCGGCGCGACTGGGCCACGCAGGACTTCGAGCAGGTCGTGCACGACGCCGTGAAGCAGTACGCGCGCACGCCGTTCCGCGAGGCGACGTGGCGCCAGCTCGCCGAGGGCATCCGCTTCGTGCAGGGCACGTTCGACGACGACGACGCGTTCGACCGCCTCCGCGAGACCGTCGAGGACCTTGACGTGTCCCGCGGCACGGGCGGCAACCACGCGTTCTACCTGTCGGTGCCGCCGAGCTCGTTCCCGGTCGTCTGCAAGCAGCTCGCACGCTCGGGGCTGTCGCAGCCGAAGGAGGGCACGTGGCGCCGCGTCGTCATCGAGAAGCCCTTCGGGCACGACCTGCGGTCGGCGCGCGAGCTCAACGACATCGTCTCGTCGGTCTTCCGGCCGGACGACATCTTCCGGATCGACCACTACCTCGGCAAGGAGACGGTCCAGAACCTGCTCGCGCTGCGGTTCGCGAACCAGCTGTTCGAGCCGATCTGGAACGGCAACTACGTCGACCACGTGCAGATCACGATGGCCGAGGACATCGGCATCGGCGGTCGCGCCGGGTACTACGACGGGATCGGCGCCGCGCGCGACGTCATCCAGAACCACCTGCTGCAGCTCCTCGCCCTCACCGCGATGGAGGAGCCGGTCTCGTTCGACGCGGCCGCCCTGCGCGCCGAGAAGACGAAGGTGCTCTCCGCGGTCCGCCTGCCGCACGACCTCGGGCTGCACACGGCCCGGGGGCAGTACACGGCGGGGTGGCAGGGCGGTGAGAAGGTCATCGGCTACGCCGAGGAGGAGGGCTTCAACCCCGACTCGACGACCGAGACCTACGCCGCCGTGCGCGTCGACATCGACACGCGGCGCTGGGCCGGCGTGCCCTTCTACCTGCGCACGGGCAAGCGGCTCGGCCGCCGCGTGACGGAGATCGCCGTGGTCTTCAAGCGCGCGCCGCACCTGCCGTTCGAGTCCACCGCGACCGAGGAGCTCGGCAAGAACGCCCTCGTCATCCGCGTCCAGCCCGACGAGGGCGTGACGCTGCGGTTCGGCGCCAAGGTGCCCGGCACGCAGATGGAGGTGCGGGACGTCACGATGGACTTCGGCTACGGCCACTCCTTCACGGAGTCGTCCCCGGAGGCCTACGAGCGCCTCATCCTCGACGTGCTGCTCGGCGACCCGCCGCTGTTCCCGCAGCACGAGGAGGTCGAGCTCTCCTGGAAGATCCTCGACCCGATCACCGAGTACTGGGCCTCGCACGGCAGGCCCGACGGCTACCGGGCCGGCACGTGGGGGCCGGCGTCGGCCGACGAGATGATGGCCCGTGACGGGCGCGCCTGGAGGCTGCCGTGATCATCGACATGCCCGACACCACGACGCGGGACATCAACAAGCGCCTGCTCCAGGAGCGGGACGAGGGCGGGGCGGTCGCCCTGGGGCGCGTGCTGACGCTCATCATCGACGTGGGCGCGCACGACCCGGAGGAGTCCATCGCGGCGGCCAACGAGGCCAGCCACGAGCACCCCTGCCGCATCGTCGTGCTGACCGAGCGCCCCGACGAGCGCTCGACGGTCCTCGACGCGCAGATCCGGCTCGGCGGGGACGCCGGCGCGAGCGAGGTCGTCGTCCTGCGGGCGTCCGGCGACGTCCTGTCGCACCTCGACACGCTCGTCATGCCGCTGCTGCTGCCGGACGCGCCCATCGTCGCGTGGTGGCCGTACGACGTGCCCGAGAACCCGTCGGAGCACCCGTTCGGCCGCATGGCGCAGCGGCGCATCACGGACACGACGCAGTCCGGCGACCCCGGGGCCACGCTCCGCCGCCTCGCGTCCGTCTACGCGGACGGCGACACCGACCTGGCGTGGACGCGCGCGACGCTGTGGCGCGGGCTCATCGCCGCGACGCTCGACCAGCCGCCGTACGAGCCGGTGCAGCGCGCCGTGGTCGTCGGCGAGAGCACGCACCCGTCCGTGGACCTCATGGCCGCGTGGCTCGCCGAGGCGCTGCAGTGCCCGGTGGAGGTCGAGCGGGTGCCCGGTGCCCCTGCCATCACGCAGGTCCGCCTGCACCGGGCGTCGGGCGACATCGTGCTGGACCGCCCCGACGGCAAGACGGCGGCGCTGCGCCAGCCCGACCAGCCCGAGCACCGCATCGCGCTGCCGATCCGGCAGCTGCGCGAGTGCCTCGTCGAGGAGCTGCGCCGCCTCGACGCCGACGAGGTGTACGGCGAGGTCCTGCAGGTGGGGCTCGCCCGCATCGACGCCTGAGCGCGCCGCGGGGTCGTGCGCCGTCCGGCGCGGCGACCCCGCGGCCCCGCCGTCCGCTCCCCCGCCGGAAGGATCCTGCCCGTGAGCCCGCACGCCAGCCCCGAGGTCGTCCTCCACCCCGACGCGGAGGTGCTGGCCGCGGCGACCGCGGCCCGCCTCCTCACCCGGCTCGTCGACCTGCAGTCCCACCGCGCGCCGCTGCACGTGGTGCTCACCGGCGGGACCGTCGGGACCGCCACCCTGCGCGCCGTCGCGGCCAGCCCCGCCCGTGCGGCCGTCGACTGGTCGCAGGTGCACCTGTGGTGGGGTGACGAGCGGTTCCTGCCGGACGGCGACCCGGACCGCAACGAGACGCAGGCGCGCGAGGCGCTCGTGGACGCGCTCGGCGACGCCCTGCCCGCCGCGAACGTGCACCCCGTGCCCGCCCGGTCCGACGCCGTGCCGGACGCCGACGCGGCCGCACGCGCCTACCGCGCCGAGCTCGCGGCGCACGCGCGGGAGGGCGCGCGTGCCCCCGTGCCCGACGTGCTCCTGCTGGGCGTCGGGCCCGACGGGCACGTCGCGTCGCTCTTCCCCGGCAAGCAGACGCTGCACGAGCAGCGCGACCTCGTGGTAGCCGAGCACGACTCCCCCAAGCCCCCGCCCGAGCGGGTGTCCCTGACATTCCCCGTCATCCGCTCCGCGCGCGAGGTCTGGCTCGTCGCCGCCGGCGCGGAGAAGGCGGCCGCCGTCGCGCGCGGGCTCGCCGGGGACGACGTCACCACCACCCCGGCGGCCGGTGCGGTCGGCACCGAGCGGACGCTGTGGCTGCTCGACGTCGCCGCCGCGCAGGACCTGCCGGCCGCCGACCCCGCCGCGGACGGCGACGGCACGGGTCGCGACGGCACGGGTCGCGACGGCACAAGTCACGAGGGGACGGGCGCGGGCGCGGACGCCGAGCGGCTGTGGGCGCGGGTGGACGACTACCTCGCCGCCGTCGTCGACGAGCCCGCCGACGCCGCGACGGTCGCCGCCGCGGCCGCCGGCTCCGGTCTGCCGGACATCGCCGTGGCGCCGAACCAGGGGCGCCTGCTCGAGATCCTGGCGCGCGCGGTCGGTGCCCGCCGGGTCCTGGAGGTCGGCACGCTGGGCGGGTACAGCACGTGGTGGCTCGCGCAGGCGCTGCCGTCCGACGGCACGGTGGTCACCCTCGAGCTGAGCGAGGCGCACGCCGCCGTCGCACGCGCGTCCCTCGACGCCGCCGGGGTGGGCGACCGTGTCGAGGTGCGGGTCGGCCCCGCCGCGGAGTCGCTCGACGCGCTGGTCGCCGAGGACGGCGAGCCGTTCGACCTCGTCTTCGTCGACGCGGACAAGGAGCGGCTCGCGACGTACGTCGACCGGGCGCTCACCCTGTCGCGGCCCGGCACGCTCGTCGTCGTCGACAACGTGGTGCGCGGCGGCGCCGTGGTGCAGCCCGACCACCCCGACACCCGGGTGCAGGGTGTGCGCGCTTTCGTGGCGGCCCTCGCCCGTGACCCGCGCGTCGACGCCACGGTCCTGCAGACCGTCGGCGCCAAGGGCCACGACGGGTTCGCGCTCCTGCGCGTGCGCTGATCTCGCGCTCGACCCGCGACGTGCGTCGGGGGCGCGAGCACGACGACGCCCCGGCACCCCTGCTCGGCGGAGCGGGGTGTCGGGGCGTCGACGGTAGGTGCTGGTGGCCGCCGTCAGCGGCCGCGGCGCGCGCGGAGCGCGGCGAGCGCCTCGTCGAGGATCGCGGCGCCGTCCTCGTCGCTGCGGCGCTCCTTCACGTACGCGAGGTGCGTCTTGTACGGCTCGTTCTTGCTCGGCGCCGGCGGGTTCGCCGGGTCCTGCCCCGCCGGGAAGCCGCACCGCGGGCAGTCCCAGGTCTCGGGCGCCTCGGCCGCCGCCTCCTCCGCGAAGCTCGGGCGGGTCTCGTGGCCGTTGGAGCACCAGTACGACATCCACACGCGCGGAGCGGCGTCGCCGCGTTCCGCCTCACCCATCGGCCCCGCACCGACGCGGGACCCCCTGATCGCGCTACCGCTCGCCATCGCCGATCTCCCTCAGTCCGAGAACTTCTCGATGAGCCCGAGCAGGACGATCATGACCGTCCAGACGAGGGCCACCGCGACCGTGATGCGGTTGAGGTTGCGCTCCGCGACACCGGACGACCCCGCGCCGGCCGTGATGCCACCGCCGAACATGTCCGAGAGGCCGCCGCCCTTGCCCTTGTGCAGCAGCACCAGGGGGACCAGCAGGAGGCTGGTGATCACCAGGAGCACCTGGAGAGAGATTCGCAGGGCAGTCACGTCGGTGGGCTTCCTCAGCTCGGTGGTCGGGGTGCGGGCCGCGCCGTCGGGTGGCGACGACGCGATGACCGCGGTACAGGGTAGGCGACGCGGGGCGGTGCGAGCCAGCACCGCCCCGCGTCGTCGTGTCAGCCGACCTGGTGCGACTGGAAGCGGACGATCTTCGCGAACTCCTCGGGGTCGAGGCTCGCGCCGCCGACGAGGGCGCCGTCGACGTCCGGCTTCGCCATGATCGACGCGACGTTCGACGACTTCACGGACCCGCCGTAGAGCACGCGGACGGCGTCGGCCGTCGCCTGGTCGTACAGGTCGGCGAGCTTGCCGCGGATCGCGGCGCACAGCTCCTGGGCGTCCTCGGGGGTCGCCGTCTTGCCGGTGCCGATCGCCCAGACGGGCTCGTACGCGACGACGAGGCCCGCGACCTGCTCGGCCGTGAGTCCTGCCAGCGCACCCTCGAGCTGGGCGAGGGTGTGCTCCACGTGCATGCCGGCCTCGCGGACCTCGAGCGGCTCACCGACGCAGAGGATCGGCACGAGGCCGGCCTTCAGCGCGGACGTCACCTTGGCGTTGACCAGGGCGTCGTCCTCGTGGTGGTACTCGCGACGCTCGGAGTGCCCGACGGCCACGTACGTGCAGCCGAGCTTCGTGAGGAAGAGCGGCGAGATCTCGCCGGTGTACGCGCCCGACTCGTGGGCCGACACGTCCTGCGCGCCGTAGACGAGCTCGAGCTTGTCGGCGTCCACGAGCGTCTGCACGCTCCGCAGGTCGGTGTACGGCGGGAGCACCGCGACCTCGACCGACGTGAAGTCGTGCTTCGCGTCCTTGAGGGTCCACGCGAGCTTCTGCACGGTGTGCGTCGCCTGGTGGTGGTCGAGGTTCATCTTCCAGTTGCCCGCCATCAGCGGGGTACGCGTGTTCGCCACAGGTCAGTCCTCCAGAACCGCGATGCCCGGGAGGGTCTTGCCCTCGAGGAACTCCAGCGACGCGCCGCCGCCGGTCGAGATGTGGCCGAAGCCGGCCTCGTCGAAGCCGAGCGTGCGCACGGCCGCGGCGGAGTCACCGCCGCCGACGATGGTGAAGCCGCCGTCGGCGCCCGCGTCGACCAGCGCCTGCGCGACGGCACGGGTGCCGGCGGCGAACGCCTCGAACTCGAACACGCCGGCGGGGCCGTTCCAGACGACCGTCTTGGCGTCGGTGATCTTCGACGCGAAGAGCGCGGCGCTCTCCGGGCCGATGTCGAGGCCCATCTGGTCGTCCGGGATCGCGTCGACCGCGACGGTGGTGGCCGGCGCGTCGGCGGCGAACCGCGGCGCGACGACGACGTCGACCGGCAGCACGATCTCCACGCCGCGCTCCGCGGCGGCCGCCAGGTAGCCCTTGACCGTCTCGACCTGGTCCTCCTCGAGCAGGCTCGTGCCCACCGACCGGCCCTGCGCCGCGAGGAACGTGAACAGCATGCCGCCACCGATCAGCAGGCGGTCGGCCTTGCCGATGAGGTTCTCGATGACGCCGAGCTTGTCGGAGACCTTGGAGCCGCCGAGCACGACGACGTACGGGCGCGCCGGGTCGTCGGTCGCCCTGCGCAGCGACTCGACCTCCTTGAGCACCAGCTGGCCGACGGCGTGCGGGAGCCGCTGCGCGACGTCGTACACCGACGCCTGCTTGCGGTGCACGACGCCGAAGCCGTCGGACACGTACGCGTCCACGAGCGACGCCAGCTCGTCGGCGAGCGCACCGCGCTCCGCCTCGTCCTTGGACGTCTCGCGCGCGTCGAAGCGCACGTTCTCGAGCAGCGCGAGCTGCCCGTCCTCGAGCGCCGCGACGGTCGCCTTCGCCGACTCGCCCACGAGGTCCTCGGCGAGGGCCACGGGCTGGCCGAGCAGCTCACCGAGCCGCTCCGCCACGGGAGCCAGGGAGTACTTCGCCTCCGGCGCGCCCTTCGGGCGGCCGAGGTGGGCGACGACGACGACGCGCGCGCCCTTGCCGAGCAGCGCCTGCAGCGTCGGCAGCGCCGCACGGATACGGCCGTCGTCGGTGATGGTCGTGCCGTCGAGCGGCACGTTGAAGTCCGAGCGGACGAGCACGCGCTTGCCGCGCAGGTCGCCCAGGTCGTCGATGGTCTTCATGGTCTCCTACCTCGCTGCCGCCGGGCGGTCCCGACGGCCAGGTCCACGGCCCCGGCGGCGCCGGGGGCTCGGGGCGCACGGCCCCGGACACGGCAGCGTCCGCGTGCGCCGGGCCGGTGGCCTCGGCGCACGCGGACGCATGGACTGCCTACGGACGCGTCGTCAGGAGAGACGCTCGCCCACGTACACGGTCAGCGCGACGAGGGAGTTCGAGTAGCCCCACTCGTTGTCGTACCAGGAGACGACCTTCACCAGGTCGCCCGACACCTTGGTGAGCTTCGAGTCGAAGATGCTCTGGTGCGGGTCCGTCACGATGTCCGAGGACACGATCTCGTCCTCGACGTACGACAGGACGCCCTTGAGCGGGCCCTCGGCGGCCGCCTTCACCGCGGCGTTCACCTCGTCCACCGTCACCTCGCGGGACGCGGTGAACGTGAGGTCCGTCGCCGAGCCGGTGATCGTCGGCACGCGGAGCGCGTAGCCGTCGAGCTTGCCCTTGAGCTCCGGCAGGACGAGCGACACGGCCTTGGCCGCACCCGTCGACGTCGGGACGATGTTCTGCGCGGCGGCGCGGGCGCGGCGGAGGTCCTTGTGGGGGCCGTCCTGCAGGTTCTGGTCGCCCGTGTACGCGTGGATCGTCGTCATGAGGCCGCGCTCGATGCCGATCGAGTCGTTGAGGGCCTTGGCGAGCGGCGCGAGGCAGTTCGTCGTGCAGGACGCGT
>JAPSIR010000113.1 GCA_031178625.1 Cellulomonas sp. | reverse complement strand
ACAGCAGGCGGCTCTTGAGCCGCAGCGCGCTCTGGTTGTGGAGCAGCTGCTCCCACCAGTGCCCGACGACGTACTCGGGGATGTAGACCACGACGAGGTCGCGGGGGCTGTCGCGCCGGATGGAGCGGACGTAGGTGAGCACGGGCCGCGTGATCTCGCGGAACGGCGAGTCGAGCACCTTGAGCGGCACGGGCAGGTCCGCCGCGTCCCACTGCGCGCGCAGCGCGGACACGTCGTCCGGGTCGACGCCCACGGTGACGGCCTCGAGCACGTGCGGCCGCGACGCCCGTGCGTACGCGAGCGCCCGCATGGTGGGGCGGTGCAGGTGGGAGACGAGCACCACGGCGTGGACGCGGCTGGGCAGCGCACGCGCCGCCTGGGTGTCCTCGCCCAGCGCGAGCTCCTCGCGGACCCGCTGGTAGTGCTTGTGGACGCCCTGCATCGCGACGAACACGACGGCCATCGCGAGGATGGCGATCCACGCGCCCAGCAGGAACTTGGTGACGAGGACGATCACGAGCACGGTCCCGGTCATGCCCAGGCCCACCGCGTTGATGACGCGCGAGCGGATCATGCGCGCGCGGGCGCGGGGCTCCGGCTCGGTCCGCAGGGCACGCGTCCAGTGCCGCACCATGCCGAGCTGCGAGAGCGTGAACGACACGAACACGCCCACGATGTACAGCTGGATGAGGCGCGTGACCTGCGCGTCGAACACCCAGATGAGCGCGATCGCGGCGGCCGCGAGCGTCACGATGCCGTTGGAGAAGGCGAGCCGGTCGCCGCGCGTGTGCAGCTGGCGGGGCAGGTAGCCGTCCCGCGCCAGGATCGAGCCGAGCACGGGGAAGCCGTTGAACGCCGTGTTGGCCGCGAGCACGAGGATCAGGCCGGTCACGACGGCGACGACCACGAACAGCACGTCGAGGCCCTCGAACACCGAGGCCGCGAGCTGGCTGATCACGGGGTGCTGCACGTACTCCTCGCCGACCGGCACGCCGTCGCGCAGCAGCTGCTCCGCCGGCCGGTCGGTGAACCGCACGCCCGTCGCCTGCGCGAGCAGCAGGATCGACATGATCATCGTGATGGAGAGCCCGCCGAGCAGGGCCAGCGTCGTCGCGGCGTTGCGGGACTTGGGCTTGCGGAACGCCGGCACCCCGTTGCTGATGGCCTCCACGCCCGTCAGCGCGGCGCAGCCGGACGCGAACGCGCGCAGCACCAGGAGCCCGCCGGCGAGACCCACGAGCCCCTGCTCGAACCCCGCCTCGGGGGCGACGTCGAGCCCGGCGCTCTCGGCGGGCGGCAGCGTGCCGGTGAAGTAGCGGAACGCACCCACGACGGCGAGCGACCCCATCGCGGCCATGAACAGGTAGACGGGTACCGCGAACGCGGTGCCCGACTCCTTCACGCCGCGCAGGTTGACGAGCGTCAGGAGCACCACCAGCCCGATCGCGAACGTCGTCTCGTGCCCGCGCAGGGCGGGTACCGCCGTCGCGGCGTACTGGGCACCCGACGAGATCGACACGGCCACCGTCAGGACGTAGTCGACGAGCAGCGCGCTGGCGACCGTGACGCCCGCCTTCGGCCCCAGGTTCACCGACGCGACCTCGTAGTCGCCGCCGCCCGACGGGTACGCGTGCACGTTCTGCCGGTACGACGCCACCACGGTGAGCAGCACGACGACGACGCCCAGGCCGACCCACGGCGAGATGGTGAGCGCCGCGAGGCCGGCGATGGACAGCGTCAGGAGGATCTCGTCCGGTGCGTACGCGACCGACGACAGGGCGTCGGACGCGAACACCGGCAGCGCGATGCGCTTGGGCAGCAGTGTGTGGCCGAGACGGTCGCTGCGGACCGGACGGCCGAGCACGAGCCGCTTGGCGGCATCAGCGAGGTCGGACACGAACAGCGATCGTATGCCCCGCGGCCGACGGACGGTGCGTCCCGGCGCACGGGTATAGCGTGACCGGCTGTGCACTTCGTGATCATGGGCTGCGGCCGCGTCGGGGCCACCATCGCGCAGTCGCTCGAGTCCCGCGGCCACTCCGTGGCCGTCATCGACCAGTTCCCCGACGCCTTCCGGCGCCTCGACGCCGACTTCAGCGGGAACAAGGTGACCGGCCTCGGCTTCGACCGCGACACCCTGCGCACGGCCGGCATCGACGACGCGTACGCGTTCGCCGCCGTCTCCGACGGCGACAACTCCAACATCCTCGCCGCGCGCGTCGTGCGCGAGACGTTCGGCGTCGAGAACGTCGTCGCGCGGATCTACGACCCCCACCGGGCCGAGATCTACCAGCGCCTCGGCATCCCGACGGTCGCGACCGTGCGGTGGACCGCCGACCAGGTGCTGCGCCGCATGCTGCCCATGGGCACCACCGACGAGTACCGCGACGCCTCCGGCCAGATCCAGCTGTCGCAGGTGGACGTGCACGCCGGCTGGGTGGGGCTGCCCGTGCGCGCGCTCGAGGAGGCGTCCGGCGGCCGCGTCGCCTACCTGACCCGCTACGGCGACGGCGTCCTGCCGACCGCCACGACCGTCCTCCAGGAGAACGACACCGTGCACATGCTGCTGCGCGCCGACGACGCGCCCGCCGTCGAGCGCGTGCTCACCTCGGCCCCGGCGGTGACGGCATGAGGGTCGTCATCGCCGGCGCCGGCTCCGTCGGCCGGTCGATCGCCCGGGAGCTGCTGCTGCACGAGCACGAGGTCACCCTGGTGGACCGGCAGCCGTCGGCCATGCGCATCGCGCAGGTCGCCGAGGCCGACTGGCTGCTCGCCGACGCGTGCGAGCTGCCGACGCTGCGCCAGGTGCGCGCCGACGAGTGCGACGTCATGGTCGCCGCGACGGGCGACGACAAGGCGAACCTGGTCATCTCGCTGCTCGCGAAGACGGAGTTCGGCGTGCCGCGCACGGTCGCGCGCGTCAACAACCCGAAGAACGAGTGGATGTTCGACGGCGCCTGGGGCGTCGACGTGGCGGTCTCGACGCCGCGCATCATGACCGCGATGGTCGAGGAGGCCGTCGCCGTCGGCGACCTCGTGCGCATCTTCACGTTCCACCAGTCGAAGGCCGACATCCTCGAGCTCACGCTGCCCGAGGACTCGCCCCTGGCGGGCGTGCGCGTCGGTCAGATCTCGTGGCCGGCCGACACCGTCCTCGCCGCGATCGTCCGCGACGCGCGTCCCATCGCGCCCAGCGCGGACGACACGCTCGAGGGACGCGACGAGCTCCTCATCGTCACGGGTCGTGACGCGGACGAGGCGGCGCTGGAGCACCTCCTGACCCGCGGACCAGCATCCAGCTGAGCCACAGCGCGAGGGCCGTGAGCGGCAGCCCCATCGCGAGCTTCGCGGTCCCCAGCCACGCGACCTCGCCGGCCCAGTACAGGGGCAGCTGCACCCCGAGCCGCAGCCCGAACATGCCGACCCACGGCCACGTCGCGAGCGCGTAGCGGCGCCGGCGCACGGGGTCCTCGCGCCAGTCGACGACCGCCGACCAGGGACCGCCCGTGAGCGGCCCGTCGTTGCGGAACATGCCCACGACGAGGCCCACGAGCGGCCAGCCGACGAGGATCGTCACGAGCGTGCCGACGAAGTAGGCGGCGTTGACCCACAGCCCGTACGCGAAGTAGTCGGACGCGTCGCCCGTCCGCCACGCCCACACGACGCCGATGCCGACCCCGAGGACGCCCGAGAACGCCTGCGTCACCGGCGTGCGCTGCACGAGCCGGGCGAGCACGGCCAGCACCGCGGCACCGCCGGCCGCCACGAGCGCGGGCGTGAGCTGCTGGCCCGTCGCGAGGTACACGACGACGAAGAGCAGGCCGGGGGCGACGGCCTCGACCATGCCGCGCACCCCGCCCACGGCGTCGAGCGCCGAGAACTCGTCCGCGGTGATGGCGCGCAGCCCGCGCGCGCCGCCGTCCTCCGGCGGCGCGACGTCGTCGACCGCGTCGAGCAGGGGCGCCTCGTCGGCGGGCCGCTCGCGGGGGGTCTCGGTCACCGCGTCACTCCCCCGGCCGGGGGCGCAGCTCGTACCGGGGGTTGAACAGCGTCCGTCGCCCGTCGACGCGGCACACGAGCCCGTCGACGCGCAGGCGCCGGCCGGGTTCGATGCCCGCGATCTGCCGACGGCCGAGCCACACCAGGTCGAGCGTCCCCGAGCCGTCGTAGAGCTCCGCCTCGAGCGCGGGCACGCCCTCGCGCGGGCGCAGGGTCACCGAGCGCAGCACGCCCGTCACGGACGCGTGCGTCCGCTCCGTCAGCTGGTCGACCGGGCAGCAGCCCGGCACGTTGAGGGCGTCCGCGCGCTCCTCGTCCGCCTCGATCTCCGCCTGCGAGGCGAGCACCTTGCGGACCCGGTCCTTGAGCGTCATCCGATCTCCGTGATCTCGGGGCCCCGCGCCGGGGGCTGGAACCGCGGCGCCTGCGCACCCGCCGGCGCAGGCCCGGCGGCCTGCGGCGCGGGTGCGGGTGCGCCCTCCGGGAGCTTCAGGGCGAGCAGGTCGCGCGGCGGGCGCGGGTCCTGGCCGCGCACGACGACGATCTGGCCGAACAGGTCCTCGAGCGCCCGGGCGGCGTCGGGCTCGACCGCCGCCTTGCCGGTGAGCACGCCGCGGAGGAACCACCGCGGGCCGTCGGCGCCGATGAAGCGCGCCGGCCGGTGACCCGTGCGGCCCTCGGGCGTCCGGACCGGCAGACGGGCGAGGAGCTCACGGCCGAACGGCCCGGGCAGGTCGTCGACGGTGCCGCCCTGCTGCGTGATCGACTGCGCGATCTCCTCGCGGATCTCGTCCCAGATGCCCTCGGTGCGCGGCGCGGCGAACGCCTGGACCTGCAGCGACGAGCCCTCGAGCAGCACCGAGGCGGCCGAGACGACGTTCGTCGCCTTGTCGACCTCGAGCCGGACCTCCATGCCGGGCACGCCCGGGAGCAGGATCGCGCCGAGGTCGACACGCGGCAGCTCGGGCAGCGTGTCGCCGGCGTCCCACGGGCCGACGCGGGCGGCGTCGCCGGTGCCCGCCGGCGCCCCCGTGGCCACCTCGTCGGCCGGCGCGTCGTCCTGCCCGGCCGTGGACGGGGCCGGGGTCTCGACGGCGTCGGCCGCCTCGGCCCCCTCGGCCTTCTTCGGACCACGACGGAACAGACCCACGATCCCCACTCCTCCGACCGGCGCGGTGCGCGCCCTCGTCCATCATGAACGTCGTCGACGACGACGGTAGTTCCGTCCCGGCGCGCCCGGTCAGCCCGGAACGTCGCCGGCGTGCTGCGGGGCCTGCCCCCAGCCGCCGCTGGACCCGAACCCGCCGGCGCCGCGCACCGACCCGGGCAGCTCGTCCACCTCGACGAACCGCGCGTGCTCGACGCGCTGCACCACGAGCTGCGCGATCCGGTCGCCGCGGCGCAGCTCGACGGCGTGCTCGGGGTCGGTGTTGTGCAGCGTCACGGCGATCTCGCCGCGGTAGCCGGCGTCGACCGTCCCGGGCGCGTTCAGCACCGTGAGCCCGTGGCGGGCGGCGAGGCCCGAGCGGGGGTGCACGAAGGCGGCGTAGCCCTCCGGCAGCGCGATCGCGACGCCGGTCGGCACGGTCCGCCGCCCCAGCGGCGGCAGGACGACGTCCTCCCGCGCGACGAGGTCCGCCCCGGCGTCGCCCGGGTGCGCGTAGGCGGGAGGCGGCAGGTCGGGGTCCAGTCGGCGCAGCAGCACCGGCACGGCGCCGCCGGACGACCCCGGACCGGCGTCCGCTGTGGCCGCGTGCTCGCGGGCGGTCTCGGTCACGGGGGCCGACCCTACCGCGCGGTCGGCGGGACGCCACCCCCGTGCGGGCGGTGAGATCCTGGGGCCATGCCCGCAGAGACCGACGGCACCGCCGCCACGCCCGCGACCTCCGCCGCCCGCCCCGTGTTCCGCGAGCGGCTGTGGCCCGGCCCGTTGGGATGGCTCGGCGTCGTGCTGTTCGGGTCCGTGCTCGGCGTGGCGCTGCTGCCCGTCGACGACCTGCTCGCGCTCGTCGTGGCGGTCCTCGCGGTGGTCGGCGGCCTGGCGGTCGCCGTCCTCACCACGCCGGTCGTGCAGGTGGAGCGCGGGACGCTCCGGGCCGGCACGGCGCGCATCCCGGTGCGCCTCGTCGCGCAGCCGCGCCCGCTCACACGCGAGGAGGTGCGGGTCGAGCTCGGGCCGGCGCTCGACGCCCGCGCCTACGCGTGCCTGCGCGCGTGGATCGGCACCGCGGTGCGCGTCGAGGTCCGGGACCCGCAGGACGCGACCCCGTACTGGATCGTCTCGACCCGCCGTCCGCACGACCTCGTCGCCGCCCTCGGCGGCACCGGCGACGCGGGACGCTGAGGACCGCGCCCGGTCAGAGCAGGGCCCACTCGACGGCCGACGAGTCCGGGGCCCGGGACGACGACGGCCGATCACCCCGCGGGGTGACCGGCCGTCGATGGGTCCAGGTGCGGCTCAGGCGGCGCACTCCGAGCAGACGGGCTGGCCGTCGCGCTCGTAGGCGAGCTGGCTGCGGTGGTGCACCAGGAAGCACTTGGAGCACGTGAACTCGTCGGCCTGGCGGGGCAGGACGCGGACGGAGAGCTCCTCGCCGGACAGATCGGCACCGGGCAGCTCGAAGCCCTCGGCGGCCTCCGTCTCGTCCTCGTCCACCACGCCCGAGTTCTTGTCGGAGCGCCGGGCCTGGAGCTCCTGCAGCGAGTCCTCGCTCAGGTCCTCCTCGGTCTTGCGCGGGGCGTCGTAGTCGGTTGCCATGTGCGGCGTCACACTCCGTCTTCTGCCGTGGGGTCGTGTACGGGGGATCAATGCCTCACGGCCGTTTTTTGTTCCCCGCGCGGACGGATTGTGCCCCACCCGGCGGGCCGATGCGAACACGGACACGTGCCCATGTCGCCGCAGGTGACACGGGCCACAGGCGCCGGGCGCACCCGTGAGGTCCGGCCGTGCCGCGGGCACGCCCGTCCGCCCGTGCCGTCGCGGCCGGGAGGCGGTCCTGTCGCGCCCGTCAGGCGGCGTCGTCGCGGTCGGCGTCCAGCTCCGTGAGCAGGGCGACGAGGTCCGCGACACGCTCCCCGGGACCGGCGACGGTCATCGCGGCGCCGGCCGGGCGCCCGCGCAGCCCGCGGACGTCGCCGCCGGCCTCGAGGACGACGAGCGACGCCGCCGCCATGTCCCACGGCTGCAGCCCGCGCTCGTAGTGGAGGTCGAGCCGGCCGGCGGCGACGTCGCAGAGGTCGAGCGCGGCGGAGCCCGCCCGGCGGATGTCGCGGACCCGCGGGAGCAGCTCCACGAGCACGCGCGCCTGCGTGCGCCGGCGGGCGGCCACGTACCCGAACCCCGTCCCCACGAGGCACTCCCCGAGCGGCGCCGGCGGACCCAGCCGCAGCGGGCGACCGTCCTCGTGGGCGCCGCGCCCCCGACCCGCCGTGTACGTGCGGCCCTGCGCGGGTGCGTGCACGCACCCGGCCAGCACCGTCCACGTCGCGGGATCGGGCGCCGTGCCGGCGGCGTCGGCGTCCGGGTCGACGACCGCCGCGAGGCTCACCGCGTACGCCGGGATGCCGTAGAGGTAGTTGACCGTGCCGTCGATCGGGTCGACCACCCACGTGACGCCCGACGCCCCCGCGCGGTACCCGCCCTCCTCGCCGAGCACGCCGTCGTCCGGCCGGAGCTCGGCGAGCGCGGTGCGCACCAGCTCCTCGCTCGCGAGGTCCATCGCCGTGACCACGTCCACGGCGCTCGACTTCGTGGCCGCCACCCGGACGTCGCCCGGGCGGCCCTCGTGGACGAGCGCGCCCGCCCGGAGCGCCACGTCCTGCGCGACCCGCACCAGTGCGTCGACCTGCTCGGGCGTGACCACCGTGCTCGCTGCGCTCATGCGTCCATCCTGCCGCAGGGTGCGTGACCGGCCGCCGGTGTGACGCACGACGTGACGGACGGCGTTGCGGCGCACCGGGCCGAGGTGCACGCCCCCGCGCCCGATCGGTGGCAGGCTCGTGCCCGGAGCCCCGGGAGGTCGGATGGGTGAGCTGGAGCTGGTCGGTCTGCACGAGGACGGGGAGCACCTCGTCCTCGTCGCGCCCGACGGGCAGCGCTACCGCCTGCGCATCGACGAGCCGCTGCGTGCGGCGGTCCGCCGAGACCGCCCGCAGCTGGAGCAGCTGCGCGCGGAACGGGCCGGGACGCTGAGCCCGCGCGAGATCCAGGCGCGGATCCGCGCCGGGGCGACCGCGCAGGAGGTGGCCGACGCGTCGGGCGTGCCCGTCGAGTCGGTGCGCCGCTACGAGGGCCCCGTGCTCGCCGAGCGCGAGTGGGTCGCCGAGCAGGCACGCGCCACGCGCGTCGGCCGCGACGCCGGCGCGCCCGTGCTGGGCGACCTCGTGACGGACCGGCTCGCCGCCCGCGGTGTCGACCCGACGTCCCTGGCGTGGGACGCCGCGCGTGAGGGGACCGGCCCGTGGACGGTGGTCGCCCGGTTCGTCGTCGCGGACGCCCCGCGCGAGGCGCGGTGGACGTACGACCCCGTCGGACGCGCCGTCGTGGCGGTCGAGGACGAGGCTCGGTGGCTGTCGGAGACCGAGCTCGACGAGCCCGTGTCCCGGCGCCACCTCGCCGCGGTGCGCGACGTCGTGTTCGACATCGACGCGATGTCTGCCGTCGCGGACCCCGAGCCGGCGGCCCGCGAGCCCGAGCCGACGCACGTCCTGCTCGACGAGCTGCGCTCGCGCCGCGGCGTGCGGCAGTCGCTCGACGAGGGCGAGGACGACGAGGAGTTCGAGGGGTTCGGCCCGCAGCACGCGTTCGACTTCTCCGCCGTGGGCGTCGACGACGCGTCCGTGCCGGGTGCCCACCCGTTCGACGCCGACCCGGCGCGCGAGGCCGTCGTCCTCCCACCGCCGCACACCGAGCGTCCGGCGGAGCCGGCCGACCCCGCTCCGGTCGTGCGGGCGGTGCCCGCGCGACCGGAGCGCTCGCGAGACGGCGGTCATCGCTCCCAGGACGACGGTCAGCCGCAGGCCGACCGTCCCGCGCAGCCCCAGCGGACGGCGCAGCGCCAGCGGACGGCCCAGCCCGAGCGCACGGCGCAGACTGAGCGGACGGCGCAGCGCGAGCGGACGGCGCAGCGCGAGCGGACGGCGCAGCACCAGGAGCCCGCGCAGGCGTCCCCCCCTGCTGCAGCCCCGGCGCAGCCCGGCCGGTCGGGCGCCGAGCCGACGCCCGGCACGGAGCCGACCGACCGTCCCGCACCCGAGCGGCGGGCCCGCCGGACGCGGGCCAAGGTGCCGAGCTGGGACGAGATCGTCTTCGGCGCGAAGCCGGAGTAGCGGGGCGCCGGGCGGCGCCCCGCCCGGTAGCCGT
>JAPSIR010000341.1 GCA_031178625.1 Cellulomonas sp. | reverse complement strand
GCCAGCGCGCGCCGGCACGCGAGCGGCGACCGGCGCGCGACGAGGTCGAGCACCAGGTCGTAGGCACCGCGCCGGCGCAGCGCGTCGTCGTGGCGGTGGTCGACGACGTCGTCGGCGCCGGCCGCGCGCATGAGGTCGAGCTTCGCGGCCGAGTCGACCCCCGTCACGTGCGCGCCGGCCCGCGCCGCCAGCTGGATCGCGAGGACGCCGGATCCCCCGCCGCCGCCGTTGACGAGCACACGGGACCCCGCCCGCACGTGCCGCACCCCGTGGGTGGCGATCGCCGCCGGCTGCGGCAGGGCCGCGGCCTGGACGACGTCCAGTCCCTCCGGACGGTGCGCGAGGGCCTCGACGGGTGCGAGGGCGTACTCCGCGAACCCGCCCTTGAGGCCGAGCACGTCGCCGTAGACCTCGTCGCCGGCCCGCACTGCGCGCACGCCCGGCCCGACCGCCTCGACCCGGCCGACCACGTCGGACCCCAGCACGCGCCGCGCGGGCGCCCGCAGCCCGCCGACGCGGGCGTACGCCGGGGTACCCGTGAGGCACTCCCAGTCGCTGAGGTTGACTCCCGTCGCCGCGACCCGCACGAGCACCTGCCCGGCGGCCGGCTCCGGCACGGGCAGGTCGACGAGCCGCAGGACGTCCGGCGGCCCGTACCTGTCGTACGCGACGGCTCTCACGGCGGGACCCGGTGCGGTGTCACGCCGGGACCGTAGCAGCGCTCCCCGTCACGCCCGGGTGCCTGCGGGGCCGGTCAGCGCCGCGTCGGCAGGGTGAGGACCTCGGCGCCGTCCTCCGTGATCGCGACGGTGTGCTCGCTGTGCGCGGTGCGGCAGCCCGTCGCGCTGCGCAGCGTCCAGCCGTCGGCGTCGGTGACGAGCTCGTCGGTGTCGGCCATCACCCACGGCTCGAGGGCCAGCAGCAGACCGGGGCGGAGCGTGTAGCCGCGCCCGGGCCGGCCGTCGTTCGACACGTGCGGGTCCTGGTGCATGGTCGAGCCGACGCCGTGCCCGCCGAACTCCAGGTTGACCGGGTAGCCCGCGCCGCGCAGCACCGTGCCGATGGCGTGCGAGAGGTCACCGACGCGTGCCCCGGGCGCCGCCGCGGCGATCGCCGCCTGCAGCGCGCGCTCCGTCACGTCGATGAGCGCGAGGCTCTCCGCCGGCCGCGCGTCACCGACGACGAGGCTGACCGCGGAGTCCGCCACTACCCCCTGCAGCGACACCGCGAGGTCCAGCGAGAGCAGGTCGCCGTCGGCGAGCACGTAGTCGTGCGGGCGGCCGTGCAGGACCGCGTCGTTGACCGACGTGCAGATGTAGTGGCCGAACGGCCCGCGCCCGAACGACGGGGCGTAGTCGACGTAGCACGACTGCGCACCGGCGCCCTCGATCATCTCGCGGGCCCACCGGTCGATGTCGAGCAGGTTCGTGCCGACCGCAGCACGCCCGCGCAGCGTCTGCAGGATGTCGGCGACGAGGGCGCCGGTGCGCCGTGCGCGCTCCACCTCGGTGGGGCTGAGGATCTCGATCAAGGGGCACCTTCCGTACGTCCGTGGCGACGGTCCGACCGCCGCGGCCGACCACCGCGGGACCGACGACGAAGGGCCCGTCCCGGCGTTCACCGGGACGGGCCCTTCTGCGGTGGAGCTGAGGGGATTCGAACCCCTGACCTTCTCATTGCGAACGAGACGCGCTACCAACTGCGCCACAGCCCCTTGGAGCGAGGAACACGTTAGCACCACCGCGGCGTCCGGCGGAAACCGGCCGCGTGTGGCGGGGCTCACGGCGCGCGCAGGCCCCTGACCGGCGGCGTCGCCCTGCGCGGGCTCACTGCCCGGCGGCCCGGCGGCGCGCCAGCACCGCGTTCAGGTCGATGCTGCCCGTGGTCTCCGCGACCGGCTCGAGCGGCGCCGCGGGCGCCGCCGGGGTCGCCTCTGCGGCGGTCTCCGTCGCCTCCTGCGCCTCCGTCGACGCGTCCGTGGGACGGCGCACCGTCGACGCCTCCGCGTCGCTCTCGGCGAGCGGGGCCGGCGTCCGGCGGGGCGCCGGCGCCTTCATCGTGTACGTGGGCCGCGGGACGGGCACCGGCGACCACGCCTCGGCGTCACCGTC
>JAPSIR010000112.1 GCA_031178625.1 Cellulomonas sp. | reverse complement strand
CGGCCGAACCGATAGAGGAGGAATCCATGTCCGCCGCACACTCGCCAGAGTCGGAGACCCTGCTCACGCCGTCGGAGGTGGCGACCCTCTTCCGGGTCGACCCCAAGACGGTCACCCGCTGGGCCAAGTCCGGCAAGCTCTCCTCGATCCGGACGCTCGGCGGCCACCGCCGGTACCGGGAGTCCGAGGTCCGGGACCTGCTCAACGGCGTCCCGCAGCCCCGCCAGACGGCCTGACCACCGACCGTCGCCGACGTCGTCGGAGCACGCGCACCGCGGGGGAGTGCGTGGGTCGGGACGGGCGACGGCCGCCGGGACGCTGTCCCGGGCGATGACAGGCCGTGCACGCGGTGCACGGGGCGATGAGGGCCGCGTCGGCAGCAGCCGACGCGGCCTTCGTCGTCTCGGCACTCGTCGCCCGGGGCGCACGGGTACGTCCCAGCGCTTCGGCGTCGCGGGGACGCGCCCGGAACGCCCTCAGGGCATGGCGAGGGCCGCCGGCGTGCGCCGACGGCCCTCGGGTGCGTGGTGCGCGGGGGAGCCGCTAGCGGACGATCTTGCGCACCACGCCGACCACGACGAGCACCGTGACGGCACCCGCGACGGCGAGCACCGTGCGCGCGCGCGACCGGGCCTCGGGGAGCGCGGCCGCGTCGGTCGCGTCGAAGACGAGCCGCTTGCCGTCGGCGATGAGCTTGTCCTTCTGCACGCGCGGGTCGAGGCGCTCGGCGAGCGCGTCCACCGTGGAGGCCAGCTGGGTGCGCGTCACCGCGACCTCGGCCTCCAGCTCCGTGATCTTCGGCGTGCTGATCTGCGTCGCCTCGTCGTCGCTCATCCTGCGAACCCCTTCTTCACGGCCTCGACGTCCTCGTGCACGTTCTCGACGGCGCGCTCGGGCGTGGGCGGCACGCCCTTCTGCAGGCGCTTGACGCCGAGCAGCGCGAGCACGCCCGTGACCGCGAGCAGCACGACCGTCACGATGAGGGCCGCGAGCCAGGCGTCCACGACGTTGGCGAGCGCGATGATGATCGTCGCGAGCAGCGTGCCGAACGCGTACAGCCCGAGCACGCCGGCGGCGGCGAGGAGGCCCGCGCCGATGCCCGCCTGCTTGGCCTTCGCGGCCATCTCGGCCTTCGCGAGGTCGATCTCGGCGCGCACCAGGCGCGACGCCTGCTCGCTGAGGTCGCTGACCAGCTGGCCGAGGGACCGGTGGTCCTGCGGTGCGTCGGGGCGCGTGTCGCTCGCCCACCCGGAGTGCGTGACCATCTCCACGACCTTCCTGCGATGTGCCCCCGCGTGGCGGGGTCTGCGGAGCACTCAGTCTGCCGGTGCACCGGTCGTCGCGCGAGGTCAGCGGCCCGCGGCGCCGGTGGGGGCGGCGCGCGGGGTGCGGGTCAGTCGGCCCAGGGGTGGACGAGGTCGCCGGCGGGGTGCGTCGCGGCCGGCACGGGGATGAGGGGGCCGGTGAGGCGCGTGCCCGGGATGTCGGGGTCGGTGCCGGGGTCCAGCGGTCGGGGCTGGGGACGGTCGGTGGTCGTCGTCGTCACGGGACTGTCCTTCGGGCGTGCGGGGACTCGGTGCCACCACGGTAGGAGCGGCGCCCCGCGGGGGACCGGGACATGGGTCCCGATCCGGACGGACGGTGCACGTCGGGACGGCGCTGCGGCAGCAGGAGCGCAGTGGCGCGAGAGGCACGAGGGCGCTGCGGCCGCGAGGGCGACGTGGCACCACGGGCGCCGCGAGCAGGGGCCCGGCGACGGGAGGTGACGGCGAGGCCGCGGTCGAGGCGCCGGCGAGGAGCGATCCGGTCCTGGACAGAGCGACGGCCCCGGCGGGCGTCCCGCGGGGCCGTCTGAGGTGGCTCCGACCGGCGTCGATCCGGTGACCTTTCGATTTTCAGTCGAACGCTCTACCAACTGAGCTACAGAGCCTCGAAGCGAGAGCGCCGGTCCGAAGACCGGCCCTCGCAGCGACCCCGACGGGACTTGAACCCGCGACCTCCGCCGTGACAGGGCGGCGCGCTAACCAACTGCGCTACGGGGCCTTGATGCGGCCGTGACCGCTCAAAACCTACTGCCTACTGCTGATCCTGCTCTCGCAGGGTCCGTACCCCCAACGGGATTCGAACCCGTGCTACCGCCGTGAAAGGGCGGGGTCCTAGGCCGCTAGACGATGAGGGCGTTGTCCGCCCCGGACGTCGAGGCGTCGGAAGACCGGTGATAACCATACGTGGTCGTCGGCCGGATCACCAAAACGGCCTCCTGCGGCCCGTGCGACCTGCACCGGGACCGTCGTCCGCGGGGGAGGATGGGCGCGTGGTCGACATGACGCGCGAGGAGTTCGAGGACGCGGTGCGCGACGCCCTCGACGAGATCCCGGCCGAGCTGGCGGCGATGATGGACAACGTGGTCGTGCTGGTCGAGGACGACGCGCCCGCCGACGACCCCGAGCTGCTCGGGCTGTACGAGGGCACACCGCTGACGGAGCGCGGCGAGTTCTGGGCCGCGGGCTCGCTGCCCGACCGCATCACGATCTACCGGCGCCCGACGCTCGCGCTGTGCGCCGACCGCGACGAGGTGGTCGAGGAGGTCGCGGTCACGGTCGTGCACGAGGTCGCCCACCACTTCGGCATCGACGACGACCGCCTGCACGCGCTCGGCTGGGGCTGAGGCGCGGTCCGCGCTGGCGCTCGCCGCGCGGTGCCGGCCGTGGCGCCGCGCGCCCGCGGCGACGCCCGCGGGCACGGACGCGCCCCGGGACGCGAGGGAGCGTCCCGGGGCGCACCGGCCCGTGGGCCGGTCGACCGGCCGGCCGGTCAGCTGGTGAGGAGCCGCAGCCCGTAGGCCGAGAGGATCTCGTTGACCGGCTGGAAGTAGGTCGTGCCGCCCGTGCGGCAGTTGCCGCTGCCGCCCGACGTGACGCCCTGCGCCTGGTTGCCGGCCAGGAGCGAGCCGCCCGAGTCACCCGGCTCGGCGCAGACGTTGGTGCGGATGAGGCCGGACACGGTGCCCTGCGCGTAGCGGACCGAGGTGTTGTAGGCCTGCACCGTGCCGCAGTGCCAGCCCGTGGTGCTGCCCGAGCGGCAGACGTAGGCGCCGACGGCCGCCTGCTGGGAGCCCTTGACCGCCACGCGGCCGCCCGAGTAGTTGTTCACGGCACCGACCGGCGTGTTGCCGGACGCCGTCTGGACCCAGGCGTAGTCGTTGCCGGGGAACGACGAGCCGCGGAACGTGCCCGACGGGCTCGTGGTGCTCGCCCCGGTGCGGCCGCAGTGGCCTGCGGTGACGAAGCCGCCCTGGACGGCGAACCCGACGGAGCACCGGCTGCTGTTGTTGATGTAGTACGCGTTGCCGCCGACCACGTCGATGAGCGTGCTCGGTGCGACGGCGGTGGTGGACAGCTGCACCGCGTCGGCCGGGACGCCGGCGGAGGCGACGAGTGCCGCGGCGGCGGCCGTGTCCTGGCCGACGGCCTCGACGACGACCTTGTTGGTCCGCACGTCGACGTACCAGGTGGCGACGTCGGCGGGCAGGCCGGCCGCGTCGAGCCGGGCGCCGACGGCCTCGAGGTCGCTCAGGGACCGGGCCGCGGCGACGGCGGTGACGCCCTTCGCGACGGGGCCCTTGACGCGCTGCGGCGCGGTGGTGGCGACGTGCACCGTGCCCGCGGCGGGGTCGACCCACGCGCCGGCGTAGGTGCTGCCCAGCGACTGGGACAGGGTGCGGACGCGGGTGGCCGCGTCGGCCTGGAAGGTGAGCCGCTGGACGGCCTTCTCGCGGGGGACGCCGAGGTCGCGCTCCATCGCGTCGAGCATCTCGGCGGGTACGTCGGCGGACACGTCGGCCGCGGGCGCCGCGGCGGGGGCGGGTGCCGCGCTGCTGCCGGCGGCGAGCGGGCCGAGCAGCAGGGTCAGCGCGGCGGCGCCGGAGAGCGCGGCGCGCCGGGTGCGGGTCATGGTCATGGGGGACTGCCTCTCGTCGGTGGGAGCCGTGCGGTCACGGTACGCCGTGACGCGCGTCAAGCGGTACATCACGCGTAGGTCATACCGCCTGCGCGTCGGCCGGCACGGCTGCCAGCCCGCGTCCGCCCGCCGCCGCGGCCAGCCCGTCCGCCCGCGCGGCACGGGCCGCGGCGAGCAGGCGGGCGCGCAGCCCCTCCGGGACGACGTCCCGCACGGCGAGCCACGTCGACCACAGCAGCGGGCGGCCGCGCAGCGCGACGGCACGGACGCCGTCCGGCGGGGTGCCGAACGGCTGCGCGAGGCCCACGCCGGCGCCCGCCCGCACGAGCTCGACGCCCGCGGACCGCTCGCACTCGCTCGGCGCGTGCGGCGCGAACCCGGCGCGCGAGCACGCGGCGACGAAGCACGACGCGAAGCAGCTCGCGCCGGGCGCCTTGAGCCAGTGCTCGTCGGCGAACGCGGCGAGGTCCGCCTCGTCGGCGCTCGGGTGGTCCGCCGGCACGAGCACGTGGACGGCGTCGGTGCCGACGAGGCGCCAGTGCACGCCCGGCGCGGACGGCGGGAGGGCGTCGCCGCACATGCCGACGAGCAGGACGTCGTGCGCGCCCTCGGCGAGGTCCGTCACCGCCGCGGCGGCCGACCAGCCCGTACGCAGCAGCGTGCGCCCGTCGCAGCCGCCGTCGACCCGGCGGGCGAAGGCCGCGGCGAGCGCCGACCCCACCACGGCGACGCGCAGCCCGTCGGGCACCTCGCCGCACCGGGCGACCCGGTGGGCGTCCAGGACGAGCGCGTCCATGGCGGGCAGCAGGGTGCGGGCGCGCTCCAGGACGAGCGTGCCCAGCGGTGTCGGGCGCACGCCGCGGTGGTCGCGCACGAACACCGGGCCGCCCAGGGCCCGGTCGATCCGGGAGAGCTGGGCGCTCAGCGCCGGCTGGGCGAGGCCGAGGGCCGCCGCCGCCTTCGTCACGCTGCCGTGCTCGGCGACCGTGGCGACCATCCGCAGGTGACGCACCTCGAGGTCCATGACGTCCGAGGGTAGGTCGCACGCCGCCCGGTGTCACGATCGCGACGCACTCCGGTCGGGCCGGGTGTGACCGATCCGGTCCGCTAGCGTGCACCCGTGGTGAGGGTCGGGGTCGTGCTGCTGCCGCAGGAGCGCTGGTCCACGGCGCGCGGGCGCTGGCGCCGCGCCGAGGAGCTCGGCTTCGACCACGCGTGGACGTACGACCACCTGGCGTGGCGGGACCTGGCCGACGAGCCGTGGTTCGCCACCGTGCCGCTGCTCGCGGCGGCCGCGGCCGTCACGGAGCGCATCGGGCTCGGCACCTGGGTCGCGTCGCCGAACTTCCGGCACCCCGTGCCGTTCGCCAAGGACGTCATGGGCCTCGACGACGTCTCCGGCGGCCGGTTCGTGCTCGGCGTCGGCGCGGGCGGCGAGGGCTGGGACGCGGGCGTGCTCGGGCCGGCGCCGACGCGCGCCGAGCGCACCCGGCGGTTCGCGGAGTTCCTCGAGGTGCTCGACGCCCTGCTCACCCAGCCGGTCACCGACCACGCGGGCGAGTTCTACGCGGCGCACGCGGCGCGCATGGTGCCGGGCACGCTCGCGCGTCCCCGGACGCCGTTCGTCGTCGCCGCCAACGGACCCCGCGGCATGGCGCTGGCGGCGCGGCACGGGCAGGGCTGGGCCACCTACGGGCCCGGCACGGGTGTGGGCTCCGGCGACGCGGACGCCGACCAGGAGGCGTGGTGGGACGGCCTCGCCCGCATGGCGGCCGCGTTCGACGAGGTCGAGCAGGCGGCCGGCGTCCGCGTGCCGCGGTGGCTGAGCCTGGACGGCGCGCCGACGTTCTCGCTCTCGGACGCGGACCTCGCCGCGGAGGGCGTCGAGCGGGCCGCGGCGCTCGGCTTCGGCGACGTCGTCGTGCACTGGCCCCGCGCGCGCGGCGTGTACGCCGGCACCGAGCGGGAGCTCGAGCGGTTCGCGGGCATGCTGCCGCGGCTGCAGGCGCTGGAGCCCGCGGCCCGCTGATCTCGCCGCCGCGCGGGGCGCGCGTCAGGCGGAGGCGCGGCGGTGGGCGTCCCAGGCGCTGGCGACCATGTCGGCGGCGGTGTGCCGCATCCGCCAGTCGAGGTCGCGCGCGGCGGCCTCCCCCGACGCGACGATCCGCGCGGGGTCGCCCGGCCGGCGGGGTGCGACCTCGGGCTCGAACGCGATGCCGGTGACCTCCGCGACCGTCGTCATGATCTGCCGCACGGACAGGCCGGACCCCGAGCCGAGGTTGTAGACCGGGTCGAGGCCGCGGCCGGCGGCGAGCGCGCGGGCGGCCGCGACGTGGGAGACGGCGAGGTCAGCGACGTGCACGTAGTCGCGCACGCACGTGCCGTCGGGCGTGGGGTAGTCGTCCCCGTTGATGCGCGGCGTGCGGCCGGCCGTCAGCGCGTCGAGGACCAGCGGGAACAGGTTGTGCGGGCTGGAGTCGAACAGGTCGGTGTGACCGGACCCGACGACGTTGAAGTAGCGCAGCGACGTGTGCCGCAGGCCCGTGGCGCGGCCCTGGTCGCGCAGCAGCCACTCGCCGATCAGCTTGGACTCCCCGTAGGGCGACTCGGGCGCGGTGGGGGTGGCCTCGGTCACGACGTCGACGTCGGGGGTGCCGTAGACGGCGGCCGACGACGAGAAGACGATGTTGCCGACACCGGCGTCGGCCATCGCGGCGAGCAGGTGGGCCGTGCCCGTGACGTTCTGCTCGTACGTGTGCAGCGGGCGCTCGACCGAGACGCCCGCGTACTTGAACCCTGCGAGGTGGACGACGCCCGTGACGCCGTGCGCGTCGAGGGCCGCGCGCACCGCCTCGGTGTCGACGACGGAGGCCTTCACGAGGGGGACGCCGGCGGGGACGAACCCGCGGTGCCCGCTGGAGAGGTCGTCGAGCACGACCGGTGCGAGCGTGGTGTCCCCGGTCCGCTCCACCGCGTCGAGGAACGCCCGCACGACGTGCGCCCCGATGTACCCCGCTCCGCCCGTCACCATCCACGTCATGGGTCGAGCGTAGCCGGTCCGAACCGGATTTCCACCATGATCGAACATGAACAAACAGTTCTGCACAGCGCGCATCCACGGGCGGCCCTCCGGCGGAAGTCCCCGGTGGGGGCGGTGCAGATGCGGCGGTGCAGATGCTCAGTACGCTGAGCGATTCCGGGACGAGGGGTGGCGGGGATGGACGAGGGGCACGTGCAGGACGGCCCGGCCACGGGCGAGCCCCCCGTCGGCACCACCGGCACGGGCGTCGCGACGCCCCCGGCGGGGACGGCGACCGGCGCGCAGGCCGACCCGCAGGGGCCCGCCACCGACGCGCGCGTGGCACTCGCCCACGAGGTCGAGCGCGTCACCGCCGCCGCCGAGCGCCTCCTCGTCGAGGCCGTCGAGGACCGCGTCCGGCGCGGCCGCGCGCTCGCCGCCGAGCACGGGTACCTGTGGTCGGACCTCGCCGCGGTCCTCGGCGGCAAGCTCATGCGCCCCCGGCTCACGGTGAGCGCGTACCTCGGCCTCGGCGGGACGGACGTCGAGGCGGTGGCACCGGTCGCGGCGGCGCAGGAGATGCTGCACACCGCGATGCTCGTGCACGACGACCTGCTCGACCGGGACGAGGTGCGCCGCGGCCGGCCCAACGTCGCGGGGGCCACGCGGGCCCGGCTCGCGGCGGCCGGCATCACCGGGGCCGCGCAGCACGACCAGGTGGGCGCGGCCGCGCTGCTCGCGGGGGACACCGCGCTGGCGCAGGCGTTCGCCCTGGTGGCGCGGGCCGCGGTGCCGGGGCACGTCGTGGGCGAGCTCGTGCGGCTCCTCGCGTCCGGCGTCGACACGACGGTGGCCGGCGAGCTGCTCGACGTGCGCGGCGAGGTGCAGGCGCTCGCGGACGTGGACACGCTGCTGGTCGCCGAGCTGAAGACCGCCGCCTACTCGTTCCGCGTGCCGCTGGAGTCGGGCGCCGTCGTGGCGGGCGCGTCCCGCGAGCACCGCACCGCGCTGGCGCTCGTCGGCACCGCGCTGGGCCTGGCCTACCAGCTCACGGACGACGACCTCGGCGTCTTCGGCGACCCCGCCGCCACCGGCAAGTCCGTGCTGTCCGACCTGCGTTCCGGCAAGCGCACCGAGCTGCTGCGGCTGACGTGGGCGCGCGCCGACCCGGCCGGGCGTGCGGTCCTCGGCGCCCACGTGGGGCGGCCCGACCTCGACGACGCGGGCGCGGCACGCGTGCGGGACGTCATGCGCGGCTGCGGGGCGCTCGACGAGGCCCGGTGGCTGACCCGCCGGACGGCGGACATGGCGCGTACCCTCGCGACGACGACGTTGCCCGAGCCGCTCGCGGGGTACCTCGCGGGCGTCGTGGACGACCTCGTCGCACGCGGGCACTGACGGGTGGGGACGGACCGCGGGCACGGCACCGGCCTGCCCGCGCCGACGAGCACGGGCACCGGCGCGGCCGGTGCGCGCGACCACGGCGGCGAGCTTCGCCGCGCGGCACGGAGGGACGCCACGGACGGCATGCGCACACCGGACGACGACACGACGGGCGCACGCCTGTACGACGCCACGGCGGCACGCGCGAGCGCGGTCGTGCTGCGCGCCTACTCCACCTCGTTCGGGCTGGGTACGCGCCTGCTCCCGCCGCGCGCGCGGCGGGACATCGAGGCGGTGTACGCGCTCGTGCGGCTCGCCGACGAGGTCGTCGACACCTACCGCGGCCCGGACGCCGCCGACGAGCTCGACGAGCTCGAGGCCCAGACCGCGCGGGCCCTCGTGACCGGCTACTCGACCAACGTCGTCGTGCACGCCTTCGCCCGGACCGCGCGCCGCACGGGCATCGGCCACGCGGAGGTCGACCCGTTCTTCGCGTCGATGCGCGCCGACCTGACCGTGCGCACGCACGACCGGGAGAGCTACGAGCGGTACGTCTACGGCTCCGCCGAGGTCGTCGGGCTCATGTGCCTGCGCGTCTTCCTCGACGCCGAGCGAGGCCCCGGCGACCCGGCCGTCGAGCCGTCCGCGGCCGCAGTCGCGGGTGCGCGCGGCCTGGGCGCCGCGTTCCAGAAGATCAACTTCCTCCGCGACCTCGGCGCGGACCGGGGCGACCTCGGGCGCAGCTACTTCCCCGACGTCGACCCCGAGCACCTGACGGACGCCGACGTGCGCGCGGTCCTCGACGAGGTCGAGCGCGACCTCGCCGTCGCGCGCGCCGCGCTCCCCGAGCTGCCGCCGCGCGCCCGGGTCGCCGTGGAGGCCACCCTCGCGCTGTACGCGCGGCTGCTGGACCGGCTGGCGACCACGCCGGCGCAGGACATGGAGGGACGACGCGTGCGCGTGCCGGGACCGGAGAAGGCCGCCGTGGTCGGCGGCGTCGTGGGGCGTGCGGTGGCCGGTGCGGC
>JAPSIR010000340.1 GCA_031178625.1 Cellulomonas sp. | reverse complement strand
GCCACGCGCGCAGCAGGGTCTCCTGCACCACGTCCTGCGCGCGGGCGTCGTCGGTCATGCGGGCGACGTAGCGGTGCAGCTCGGTGGCGTGCGCGGCGTGGACGGCGCGCAGCAGCTCGTCGGCGTCAGGGCTCATCGGGTGCGCGTCATCCCGCGGCCGCGGTGAGCGCGAGGTCGAACTCGACCGAGCCGGTGTCCTCGACCTTGACGAAGCCGAGGTCGGGCGGGGTGATGCCGTAGTCCTCGAACGTGACGGGCACGGCGCCGACGACGCGCACCGTGCCGCCCGCGGCGGCGACCCGGGCGTCGACGGCCACCTCGCGCCTGACGTCGCGGACCGTCAGCTCGCCGACGAGCCGCGCGTCGTTGCCGCCCGCAGTGAGCTCGGCGGGCTCGGTGAGCGTGAACGTCGCCGTCGGATACGTGTCGACCTGCATCGCGGTGCCGCGGAAGTAGTCGTCGCGGCGCTGCTGGTCGGTGGCGATGCTCGCGACGTCGACCTCGACGGTCGCCTCCGTGAGCACGCCGTCGTCGACGGTGAGCCCGCCGGTGACCTGCTCGGTGCGGCCGGTGACCGTGACGTCCTCGCCGCCCAGCACCTCCTCGAGCCGGTACCCGGCCCACGACCCGTCGCCCACGGTCCACGCGCCGTCGAGCGACGCCGGGTCGGGCAGGCCGCCGTCGACCGCATCCAGCGTCGGCGCCGCCTCCGCGCGGACCGTGCCCGCGTACAGCTGCGGCCCGACGACCGCGCCGACGCCCACCAGCACCGCCACCCCGACCCCCACGCCCGTCAGCACCTTCGTCCGTCGCTGCATCGTCCCGCCTCCTGCCGCCGTCGTCGGTCCTCGTACTCCAGACGAGACGGCGAGGCGCACGGTTCAGCGACGTGCGGACGGGCGGTCGGACCCGTGCGGTCCGGGGACGTGCGCGGGCACGGGGGGGCCGCGGTCCGGCGGCCCCCCCGCGCAGGGGTCAGCAGGTGGCGTGCCCGGGGGCGCACCACCGGTGGGCGACGTCGACGACGAGCCGCGACCCGGAGCCGGGCCCGGCCAGCACGAAGGCACGGAACGGCAGGCGGGCGCGCACGCCGAGCCCGATCGTCGTCATGCCCTCGAAGCTGCCGGCCCAGACCACGTCGCGGAACGTGGCGTACGACGACGTGTCGACCAGGCGGCCGCCCGACCCGATGAACCACGAGTCCGTCGGGAGGACGCCGACGCCGGCGACGACCTCGAGACGCGCCCCGCCGGCGACCGGCACGACGAGCCCGGAGCCGTCCTGGACCACCTGGTCGACGTACCGCACCGACCAGCCGGTGAGCGGCGCGTCGACGTCGAGGACCAGCCGGTCGTAGCAGTCGTGCCGGCCGGACCGGACGTCCGTGAGGGTGCCGGCGGACAGGTCGATCGCGCCGCGCGGCTGCGAGCCCCACGTGAGGCCGCAGTACGGGTGCGCCGACGCGGTCGGCGCGACGAGCAGGTGCAGACCTGCGAGGAGGACCAGGACCATCCCGGCCCGGAGGAGACGTGAACGCATGATGTGCCCTTCACCGAGTGCGGTCGGTCGTGCACGCGGGCGCGTGCGTGACGCCGCGGCGCGGCCGGCGCCCGCCCCCTCACGGTCGCCGCACCCCACCGTCGGCGCGGACGGTGGACGTGCCACGTCGTCAGGAGCACGCGCCGACGGCGGGTGATACCTCCGGGGTCGCGAGACCGGGCCGGGCACCTCGCGGGGTGCCCGGCCCGACGGCGTCTCGGCGGGCTCGGCTCAGCCCAGCGTCAGCGACACCGTCACGTAGGAGTGCGCCGGCAGGTCGACCTCGAGCCCGAGCGCGTGCGGCCGCACCCCGTCGAACGCGACCGGCGCGACGGCGTCGGGCGTCTCCGGGCTGTTGTGCGCCGCGAGCTCGGGCGCGGTGAGGACGCGCGCGGAGTGCCCGGTGACCTCGCGGCCGCGCAGGTCCACGACGAGCGTGCGGGCCTCGTCCGCGTCGAGGTTCGACAGCGAGACGAGCGCGGTGCCGCCCGTCGTCGACGCCGACGCGGACAGCAGCGCGAGCGGCTTCCCGTCGACCTCGCGCGTCGGCACGTCGCCCTTGAGGTGCACGGCCAGCGCGGCGGCGTCGT
>JAPSIR010000339.1 GCA_031178625.1 Cellulomonas sp. | reverse complement strand
GGCCGCGGTGCTCCTGACCCCCGTCGCCGCGACGGCGCTCGCCCGTGTCGACGGCTGGGTGCTGCTCGCCGTCGGTGGCGCGGCCGTGCTGGCGCTCGGGCTGACCTACGAGCGGCGGGTGCGTGAGGCGCGCGAGGCCGTCCGCGTGGTGGCCGCGATGCGGTGACGGCCCGTCACGACCCGAGCGCGGCCAGCAGCGAGCCGGCGTCGGGGCTGCGGTCGAGCAGGTCGCCCACGTGGGCGCGGGTGCCGCGCAGGGGGTCCCGCATCGGCACGCGCTGCAGGGTCTCGGCGCCGGCGACGTCGAACACGACGGAGTCCCAGCTCGCCGCGGAGATCTCCCCCGCGTACCGCGCCACCGCCTCCCCGCGGAAGTAGGCGCGGGTGTCCTGCGGCGGGTGCAGCACGGCGTCGGCGACCTCCTGCGGCGTCACCAGCAGCTCCACGGCGCCCGCCCCGACCAGCCGGTGGTACAGGCCGCGCTCCGGCCGCACGTCCGACCACTGCAGGTCGACCGCCGCGAGCCGGGGGTGGTCCCAGGCGAGGTGGTCCCGGCGGCGCATGCCCTCGAGCAGCCGCAGCTTCGCGAGCCACTCCACCTCCCGGGCGCACGAGGCCGGGTCGGTGCCGAGCCGCTGGAGCAGCGAGTCCCACCGGGCCAGCACGTCGGCCGTCTGCTCGTCCGGCCCCGCCCTCGTGGCCGCCAGCGCCGACCGCACGGCGGCGAGGTACTCGGCCTGCACCTGGAGCGCGGTGAGCCGTCGCCCGTCGCCGAGCTCCAGCTGCTCCGTCATCGTCAGGTCGTGACTCACGGTGTGCACGGCGCCGACCGGGTCGCGCAGCACCAGCCGGTCGAGCGCCCGCACGACGTCCTGCGGGACGGCCCCCGCCTCGACCTGCTCGATCAGCCACAGCACGAGCGACGTCGTCCCGAGCCGCACGTACGTGGCGACCTCGAGCATCGTCGCGTCGCCGATGATGACGTGCAGCCGGCGCCACCGCGTCGGGTCCGCGTGCGGCTCGTCGCGCGTGTTCACGATCGGCCGGCGCAGCGTCGTCTCGAGGCCGATCTCCGCCTCCATGTAGTCCGCCCGCTGCGACAGCTGGAAACCCGGCGTCTCCCCGCGCTGGCCGATCCCGACGCGCCCCGCACCCGTGAACACCTGCCGGGTCACGAGGAACGACGTCACGCGCGCGGCCAGGTCGGCGAACGGCACGGCGCGGTCGACGAGGTAGTTCTCGTGCATGCCGTACGTGGCGCCCTTGCCGTCGACGTTGTTCTTGTACAGCGTCACGTCCGGCAGGGCGGCGTTCGACGCGAGCGCGCGCACCGAGTCGAGCATGACGAGCTCGCCCGCGCGGTCCCAGCGCACGGCGTCGAGCGGGTTCGTCACCTCCGGCGACGAGTACTCCGGGTGCGCGTGGTCGACGTAGAGGCGGGCGCCGTTGGTGAGGATGACGTTCGCGGCGCCCGGGTCCTCGTACTCCTCGACCGTGGCCCGGGGCATCTCCTGCGGCCCGTCGCCGGACGGCGCGGGCGCCGTCGGGGAGTCGGTCAGCATCGACGGGTGCGCGGACGCCCTCTGCAGGTGGAACCCGCGCGCGTCGTGGAGGGGGTCCTCGTCGTCGTAGTCCCACCGGGCGCGGGCGCGTCCCGCCTCCCGGGCCGCCGCGTGCACCGCGACGACGTGGCTCGACAGCAGCATCGGGTTCGCCATCGGCCGGCCCGGCTGCAGCACGCCGTACTCGGTCTCGATGCCCATCACGCGGCGCACGGTCACGGCGCCCACCCTAGGCGGACCTGCGGCAGGCGGGTCGCCCGGGCCGCGGTCCGGTCCGGCCGCACCCGCGCCGCACCGACCGAGGCGGCGCACCACCCCGGCCGGGGCGGTGCGCCGTCGTCCGTCGCGTCAGAGGTACTGGCCGGTGCTCGTCACGTTCTCGATGGTGCGCGACGCGTCGACGCCCTTCTTGCCCTGGACGATCGTGCGGATGAACACGATCCGCTCCCCCTTCTTGCCGGAGATGCGCGCCCAGTCGTCGGGGTTCGTCGTGTTCGGCAGGTCCTCGTTCTCCTTGAACTCGTCGACGCACGCCGTGAGCAGGTGGTCGACGCGGATGCCGCGCTGCCC
>JAPSIR010000338.1 GCA_031178625.1 Cellulomonas sp. | reverse complement strand
GCGGCGTCGAACGCCTCGGTCGTCGGCAGGTCCGCGTTGACCTTCCAGCCGCCGCCGAACCAGCGGAACTGCTCGTGCGCGCGCTCCTTGGCGCGCTCCGGGTCCGGGTCCCACGAGATCGGGATCTGGCCGATCTTGCGGGACGGGGTGTCCGCGAGGCCGTCCTCGGCGCGAGCCGCGTCCCACCGCTCGACGATCTGCGCGTCCGGCTCGACCGCGATGAGGTGGTCCGCCAGGCCGCTGAAGCGCGAGATGGACTGGCTGCCGGAGACGGCGACGCCGATCTCCACCGGCTGGTCGGGCAGGTCCCACAGCTTCGCCGAGTCGACGCGGAAGTGGACGCCCTCGTACGTCACGCGCTCGCCGGACAGCAGCTCGTGGATGATCTCGAGCGCCTCCTCCAGCAGGTCGTGCCGCTCGCCGACGGCGGGCCAGCGCTCGCCGACGACGTGCTCGTTGAGGTTCTCGCCCGCGCCGACGCCGAGCGTGAAGCGGTCGTCGGACAGGATCGCCAGCGTCGCGGCCTTCTGCGCCACGACCGCCGGGTGGTACCGGATGGTCGGGCACGTCACGTACGTCATGAGGTCGATGCGCTGCGTCGCCTGCGCGACCGCGCCGAGCAGCGTCCACGCGTACGACGCGTGCCCCTGCTCGTCGAGCCACGGGAAGTAGTGGTCGGACGACACGGCGAAGTCGAACCCGAGCCGGTCGGCCGCCTGCGCGTACCGGACCAGCTCGCGCGGCCCGGACTGCTCGGTCATGAGGGTGTACCCGAATCGCGTCATGGCACGAGCGTCGCGCGCCGGTGGGGTCACGGCATCCGGAGCGGGCGGGCGGGGGCGTCGCCGGTCGTCACGTGCCGGCGGCGTCCGGCACGGGCAGGAACGACGTCAGCGCGTCGACGAGGGCCTGCGGCGCCTCCTCCGCCACGTGGTGCCCGCTGTCGACGCCGTGTCCGCGCACGTCGTCCGCCCACGCGCGCCAGATCGGCAGCGGGTCCCCGTACAGCTCCTCGAGGTCGTCGCGCAGGGTCCAGAGCACCAGCAGCGGCACGGACAGGCGGCGCCCGGCGGCGCGGTCCTCCTCCTCGTGCCGGCGGTCGACGGTCAGACCGGCCCGGTAGTCCTCGAGCATCGCGCGGACCACGGCCGGGTCGTGCACGGCGGCGCTCCACTCCGCGTGGTTCTCGGCGCCCATGGTGCGCGGGTCGGCGCGGTACCACGCGAGCGGGTCCGCACCGATGACCCGCTCGGGCACCTCCGGCTGGGCGAAGAAGAACCAGTGCCACCACGCGGTGGCGAACCGGGCGTCGGCGCGCGCGAGGTGCTCGCTGATCGGGATGCAGTCGATCAGCGTCAGCCGGTCGACCCGGTGCTCGTGGTCCAGCGCGAGCCGCAGCGCGACGTACGCGCCGCGGTCGTGCCCGACGACGTGGAAGCGCTCGTGGCCGAGCGTCGTCATCAGCTGGACCATGTCGCGTGCGACGGCGCGCTTGCTGTGGGCGCTGTGGTCCGGGGCCGGCGGCGGGCCGACCGACCGCCCGTACCCGCGCAGGTCCGGGCACACGACCGTGAACCCGCGCGCGACGAGCGCCGGGGCGACGGCGTGCCAGGTCGACCCCGTGCGCGGGTGGCCGTGCAGCAGCAGCACCGCGGGGCCCGTGCCGCCGTGGCGCACGTGCACCCGCGCCTCGTCGACCGGGACGTCCGCGACCGTGAACCCCTCGAACACCGGGCCAGTCTGCGGGGCCGCGCCGGCGGGCGCAGGTCGGGGAGGGCCGCTGCACCGCTCGGCGCGCACGACCGCGTCGATAGCATCCGACGGGTGCAGCCGTGGCGGGGAGGCAGGACGGGGGTCGGTGCGCCGGAGCGAGCCCTGTCGGCCCCGCGCCCGCTGCGCGTGACGCTCGGCCTCCTGACGACCCTGCTGGGCGCGTTCCTCGCGGTGCGGCCCTTCTCGTCGCTGGCCGTGCTCGTGGTGCTGGTGGTCGCCGGCCTGGTCGTCGCGGGACTCGGCGAGCTCGCGCACGGCGACCGGTGGGGTGGCGTGCGGGGGGTCGTCCACCTCGCGTCCGCCGCCGCCGTCCTCGCATGGCCGGGGGTGACCGTCCGCGTGCTGACGCTCGCCGTCGCCGCCGCCCTG
>JAPSIR010000337.1 GCA_031178625.1 Cellulomonas sp. | reverse complement strand
AGCTCGTCGGAGAACGTGCCGTCGACGACGGCGAGCGAGTGGTAGCGCGTCGCGGTGAAGGGCGTCGGCAGGCCGGCGAGGACCCCGTCCCCGCCGTGCTCGACCTCGCTCGTCTTGCCGTGCATGAGCTCCGGCGCGTGCGTGACCGTGCCGCCGAAGACCTCGCCCAGCGCCTGGTGCCCGAGGCACACGCCGAGCATGGGTGTGCCGGCGGCGGCGCAGTCGCGGATGACCTGGACGCTCTGCCCCGCGTCGGCGGGCGTGCCCGGCCCGGGCGAGACGAGGACGCCGTCGTAGCCGGCGCGCTCCGCGGCCGGCGGCACGGCGTCGTTGCGCACGACCTCGGTCTCCGCCCCGAGCTGGTCGAGGTAGCCGACGATCGTGTAGACGAACGAGTCGTAGTTGTCGATCACGAGGATCCGCGTCACGTCACTCACCCACCGTGGTCTCGTTGAACGGCATGTACGGCGCCACGGCGGGGTACAGCCACAGGAAGCACGCGACGACGACGGCCGCCGCCAGGATCAGCGCGAGGAGCGCCCGCACCGGCCACGGCCCGGGCAGGTGCCGCCACAACCATCCGTACATCATGAGCCTCCTGCATCGGTTCGCCCAGCCTGGGCCCGCACGGCGGCGGTCACGGCGGCGGTCACGCCGTGCCCAGCAGCTCGGCGGGCGTGCCGCTCGCGACGGGCGCCCAGTAGTCCAGCACGCCGTGCACGACGTACCGCTCCCGGGCCGAGAACATCGGGTGGCACGTCGTCAGCGTGATGACGCGCTCGGTCGGCTCGACGCCGGGCTGGTTCGGCGCCGGGGCGATGACGCGCACGTCGCTGGGCATGACGACCTCGCGGGACGTGACCCGGTAGACGTACCAGGTGTCGGCCGTGCGCACGACCAGCGGGTCGCCGTCCTGCAGCTCCTCGATCCGGTTGAACGGCTTGCCGAACGTCACGCGGTGCCCGGCGAGCGCGAAGTTGCCGACGGCGCCCGGCATGGCGGTGCCCGGGTAGTGCCCGATGCCGAGCACGTCCAGCACGGTCGGGCGGTCGGTGCCCTGGCTGATCGGCCGCTCGGGCTCGCCGGCCCACCGCGGCACCTGCAGCGTCGCGAGGGTCTCGGCGTGCCCCGGCTCGGGCGCCGGTGCGGGCGGCTCGTCGCGGCGCGGCTCCGCGACGACCGGTCCCTCGTCCGCGCCCGGAGCGGGCGGCGGCGTCGCGAAGTCGAGCTCGCGCACGATCTCCGCCTGCGCGCGGTCGCCCTCGACGTCGGTCCACCACAGCTGCCACACGAGGAAGCCGAGGAGCAGCACGCCGATCGTGATGAGCAGCTCGCCGACGACGCCCACGACCCCGTACGCGACGGCACGGCCGCGCCCGCCCGGCGTCCCCGTGCGTGCGCGCGCGTCCGCGCGGCGCGTCGCGCGGCGCTCGGTCGTGCCCTGCGTGGTCACACGTCCTCCTCGGTCGGTCGGCCGGCGGACGCCCCGACGTCCCCGGTCGGTGCGGGGAACGCGTCCGGCTCGGCCGGGAGGCCTGGCAGCACCTCCACGTCGCGCGGCACGCGCGCGGACGACAGCTCCGTGGCGCCGGAGAACGCGGGCAGCTCGAGGCGCTGCTCCTCGGTGACCTCCCAGCCGAGGCCCACGTCGGCGGCGTCGCGCACGTACCCGCGCACCGCGGGCGACGCGTCGAGGCCGGCGCGCAGCGCCTGCGGGTCGCCGACGGCGCGCACGACGTAGGGCGGGGAGTACACGCGGCCGTGCAGGCGCAGCACGTTGCCGACGCACCAGAAGGCGCTCGTCGACACGACGCGCTGGTCCATGAGTCCCATCGCCTCCGCGCCACCCGCCCACAGGGCGTTCATGACGGACTGCAGGTCCTGCTGGTGGACCACGAGCACGTCCGGGTTGAGGCTCTCGCGCTGGGCGTCCACGGGTGCGTCGTCGAGGACGACCGTGAGGCCGGGGCCCACGACGGGCACCGAGCCGCCCTCCACCTGGTCCGCGGCGGAGGGCGTGGGCAGGGCGTACCCCGACACGGCGTTCTGCTCGGCCGCGAGGCGCTCGACCTCGGCACGCAGCGCGTCGACCTCGGCCGACTGGCGCTCGACGTCGGCGGCCTGCTGGCGGGTCAGCTCACCCAGGTCCTG
>JAPSIR010000336.1 GCA_031178625.1 Cellulomonas sp. | reverse complement strand
GCCGACTTGTTCTCCGACGACGTGCCGGTCTTGCCGGCGATCGGGCGGCCGAGCGGCTTGACGTTGCGCTCCGCGGACCCGCGCTCGACGACCTGCGTCATCGCGTAGGTGGCGTCGGCCATCACGTCGGGTCCGAATGCCTGGTTCCCCGTGGTGTCCGGCGTGTACGCCACGGAGTCGTCCGTGTTGAGGACCGTCTGCACGATGTGCGGCGCGCGGTGCACGCCCTGCGCGGCGAACGTCGCGTAGGCGCCCGCCATGTCGAGCGGGTGCACCGCGTCCGCGCCGAGCACGTTGGACGGCTCGAGCGTCGGCTCGGTCGTGATGCCGGCCTTCTTCGCGACCTCGGCCGTCGACTCCGGCCCGACCTCGAGGTTGAGCTGCGCGTACACCGTGTTCACCGAGTCGGCGGTGGCTGCCGCCAGGTCGATGCGCCCGAAGTCCTGGTTGCCGAAGTTCCGGACGTCGACCTCGCCGCCGCCCCACGCGTCGAAGCGCTGCGGCGACCGGCCGTCGTACGACGTCCCGAGGCCGATGCCCTTCTCGAGCGCGGCGACGAGCGTGAACGGCTTGAACGTCGACCCGGCCTGGATGAGGTCGTACGTGGCGGTGTTGCGGGAGTCGGCGAGGTAGTCGGGCCCGCCGTAGAGGGACACGATGCCGCCCGTCGCCGGGTCCACCGAGACGACCGAGACGCGCATGCGCTCGTTCGGCGTCTCGCCGTCCGACAGCGCGCCGGCGCGCAGCTCCTCGACGGAGACCTTCGCGGCCTCCTGCACCTCGGGGTCGATCGTCGTGATGATCTCGAGCCCGCGCGTGCGCAGCTCGTCCTCGCGCCACAGCTTCGTGGCGAGCAGCTCGTCCTCGACCATCTTCAGCAGGTAGCCGTTGGGGCCGCGGTACGTCTCGCCGCGGGCGTACTCGATCGTCTTCGGGAACACCTGCGCCGCGCGGTCGGCGGCGGTCAGCCACCCGGAGTCGACCATGGAGTCCAGCACGATGCCCCAGCGCTGCTGCGCCTTCTCCGGGCTGTTCGCCGGGTCCCAGTTGTTGGGCGACGGGATCACCGCGGCGAGCAGGGCCGCCTCCGAGACGTTGAGCTCGGCGGCGGGCTTGCCGAAGTACGACTGCGACGCGGCCTGGATGCCGTACGAGTCACGACCGAAGTAGATCGTGTTCAGGTAGCGGCCCATGATCTGCTCCTTGGACTCCTCCTGGGTGATCTTGATGGCGAGGATCGCCTCCTTCGCCTTGCCCAGGTAGTCCTTGGTCGTGTTCTGGTAGTACCGCTCGACGTACTGCTGGGTCAGCGTCGACCCGCCCTGCACCGGCTTGCCCTGCACGTTGTTGATGAACGCGCGCGCCATGCCCGTGATGGAGATCCCGCGGTTGGAGAAGAAGGTCTTGTCCTCGCCGGCGGCGACAGCCTTGCCGATGTGGTCGGGCAGGGTCTCGTAGTCGACGATCTCGCGCTTCTGCTCCGCGAACTGGCCCATGACCGGGCCGGGCGTGCCGGGCTCGGGGCCGGCGAAGTAGACGGTCGTCGTCTCGAACGAGACCTCGTCGAGCTCGTCCGGCGCCTGCACGAGCGCGAAGGCGGCGACGCCCGCGCCGAGCACGAGGAAGATCCCGCCGATGAACGTGCCCAGGAGCACGCGCCACGAGGGCAGCCACCGGTGCAGACCGGTGTACCCCGAGCGGGGGTAGTCCCAGAAGCGGCGCTTGCCGCCCTCCGACGTCGGGCGTCGCGTCGCGCGCCGGGCGCGGGGAGGCGCCGCACGGCGGTTCGAGGCTGCCAACTCCAGGCCTTCCGTCGACGACTGGTCCGGCGGCGTCGCCCGTCCCCGGGGCCGGGGACGGGCATGGCGGCGCCGCGCCCAGTATGGACGAACGACCTGGGGCCTTCGCCCCGTCGCGCCCTCGCACGTCCGATCCTCAGCGACCTTTCACATGATCGGCACGTGCCCGTGACGCGACGGACGGGTGCGGCGCCCCGGCCGGCAGGCCGCGTCGCCCGGTCCGGTTGTGCAGCCGGTTCGCCGCGATCTATTCTCCGGATGTATCGCGGTGATACATCGAGAACCGGACCAGGTGGTCCGGGACGGTCGCAGACGGAGGAGGGTGACGTGCGCGGACGCTCCGACGTGCTCGAGCCGGCCATCCTCGGGC
>JAPSIR010000335.1 GCA_031178625.1 Cellulomonas sp. | reverse complement strand
GACCGTGGACGAGGCCGTCGACGCGGGCAGCACCGACGACGGCGACGCCGTGGTGGCGGTGACGTCGTCCGTGGCGGAGCACACACGCGTGAGCCCGGCGGGGGAGCGGTCGACCGTGCACGCGACGCCGGCCCGAACGGTGGAGCTGGTGCTGCGCCGCACCGCCGACGGGTGGCGGGTGTGGGACGTCAGGCAGCCGGCGGGCGCGCCGTCCTGACCCAGCGGGCCGCCTCGTCCGCGGTGGTGTGCTGGGGGACGAACCCCGACGCGCGCAGGACGCCCGGGTCGGCGCGGATCGATCCCAGCACCTCCGAGGAGAAGTCGCCGAGGCCGACCCGCAGCGCCGCCGCGGGCACGGGCACCGTCAGCCGCCCGCCGAACGCGCGGCGCAGCGCGTCGAGCAGGACCGCGTGCCGGTCCGCGCGCGCCACGAGGTTCGCCGGGCCGTGCACCGGGGCGGTCAGCAGGTGGGTGATGGCGGCCACCTCGTCGGGGAGCGTGATCCAGCTCCAGTACTGCCGCCCGTCGCCGAGCCGGGTCGCCACGCCGGCCCGCAGGGGCAGCAGCAGCCGGCCGAGCGCCCCGCCGTGCGGGCTCAGCACGATGCCGGTGCGCAGGTGCACGACCCGCACGCCGGCGTCGCTCGCGGGGGTCGTGGCGTCCTCCCACCGGCGCACCACGTCCGCGAAGAACGTGCGGCCCAGCGGCTCGTCCTCCGTCAGCAGCCTGTCGCCGCGGTCGCCGTAGGCGCCGATCCCGGACGCCTGGAGCAGCACGCGGGGACCGTCGTCGCGGGCGGCGAGCGTCCGCGCCAGCAGCCCGGCCGTCTGCACCCGCGAGGCGACGACCTCCTGCTTGCGCGCCGCGGTGAGCGGCCGGCTGCCGACGTTGACGCCCGCGAGGTCCACCACGGCGTCGGCCGTCGCCACCGCGTCGGCGTCGATCGTGCCGGCGACGGGGTCCCAGCCGATCTCGTCACCGCCGCGCGGCGTGCGGCGCACGAGCCGGCGCACGTCGTGCCCCGCGTCGGCGAGGTGGCGCACCAGCGCCGACCCGATCAGCCCGGACGACCCGGCCACCACCACGCGCATGCCGCTCACGTGCACACTCTCCCGGCACGGCGCGGGCCGCGCACCCCGTGGGGTGCGCGGCCCGTGACCGTGCCGGTGTCGCGGCGTCGGCTCAGAGACCGAGCTCCGACTCGAACGCGCCCTCCTCGAGGCGGTTCTTCACCGCGGTGAGGTAGCGCGAGGCGTCGGCGCCGTCGACCAGCCGGTGGTCGTACGACAGGCAGAGGTAGCACATCGACCGGATGGCGATGACCTCCTCGCCGTCCGCGTCCTTGACCACGACGGGACGCTTGACGATCGCGCCCGTGCCGAGGATCGCGGACGTGCCGCCGGGAACGATGGGCGTGTCGATGATCGCCCCGCCCGAGCCGGTGTTGGTGACGGTGAACGTCGCGCCGCTCAGCTCGTCCGGCGTGACCTTGTTGGCCCGCGTGCGGGCGGCGAGGTCGGCGATCTTGCGGGAGATGCCGGCGATGTTGAGGTCGCCCGCGTCGCGGATGACCGGCACGAGCAGACCGCGCTCCGTGTCGACCGCGATGCCGACGTTCTCCTGGCCGTGGTACGTGATCGTCTTGTCCTCGAGGACGCCGTTGACCTTGGGGTAGGTCTTGAGCGCCTCGACGGCCGCCTGCACGAAGAACGGCAGGAACGTCAGGTTGACGCCCTCGCGCTTCGCGAAGTCCGCCTTGGCGCGGGCGCGCAGGCGGGCGATCTTCGTGACGTCGACCTCGACGACCGTGGTGAGCTGCGCCTGCGTGTGCAGGGCCTCCACCATGCGCTCGGCGATGATCTGGCGCAGCCGGCTGGCCTTCTCCGTCGTGCCGCGCAGCGGCGACACGGACGGTGCGGCCTGCGGAGCCGGTGCCGACGCGGGGGCCGCGGCGGCGGGAGCGGGAGCGGCCTTCGCCGCCTCCTCGGCCTTGCGGGCCTCCTCCGCCTGGCGGGCCGCCTCGAGCACGTCCTCCTTGCGGATGCGGCCACCGACGCCCGTGCCGGTGAGCGTGGACACGTCCACGCCCTTCTCGGCGGCGAGCTTGCGCACCAGCGGCGTCAGGTACGAGCCACCCGCCGTCGCGCCGGGCGACTGCTGGTTCTGCTGCGACGTCG
>JAPSIR010000111.1 GCA_031178625.1 Cellulomonas sp. | reverse complement strand
ACGGTCTGCGACTTGATCTCACCGGTCGTGTAGTTGACGAACTCGGCCGTGACGAACAGCGGCGCGGCGTACGTGAAGTCCTTCTCCTTGCACTCCTCGGCCGTGTACTTCGGCGGCTCGAAGCGGTGCTCGCGGAAGGAGAGCGACATCGTCCCGCCGAAGTCCTCGATCGGCGAGATCTCCTCGAAGATCTCCTCCAGGCCGGCGGTCTCCGGGACGTCGGTGCGCCCCGCCTCGAGGGCGGCCGCGACACGGGCCTGCCAGCGCTCGTTGCCCAGGAGCCAGTCGAAGCTCTCGGTCTGCAGACCCAGCAGGTCCGGGACCTCGAGCGGCTCGGAGATCTTGGCGAAGGAGATGCGGCGGGATGCGGTGCGGTTCGCGATCGCGTCGGCGGACGGAGCAGAAGGGGTGCGCGAGGCAGCCAAGGGGGGTCCTTCCCTGCGGATGGAGTGCACGCTGCGCGTGACCCGGCTGGTCGCGACCCCCCGGCCGTGCGGGCCCGTCCTCGTCGCGCACGAACGACGCGGAGGGGCTCGGGTTATACGGGGTCGCGGACACAGGCCAGCGCAAAGCGCTAGCATACCCGCCCGGGCGTGACAAGTAAACCCCCCGGAACCGACGCCCACGCGGCTCCGTCGCCGCCGGGTCGACCCCGAGGTCCTCGTGCGACGCCACGCCCTCCGTGCGGAGACCGTGCCGCCGATCCGCGACACCGTCGTCGCGCGGTGCCATGGTGGCACACGCCACGCGGCGGCGGGAAGCCGAGCGGCCGGGCGGCGCGCCGCGACGGTGCGCGGGCACCCCTGCCCGCCCGTTCGCCGTGCGGTCCGGGCACCTCGCTCGTACGCTCCCAAACGCACACCGACGTCACCGGGTCCGGTGACGTCCCGGCTGGTCACAGCTGGATGACAGGGGCAGGCGCCCCGGGAGAGAGGGAACCCATGTCGCAGTCCCCGAACCGTCTCGTCGCCACCATCTTCGGTGCGGTCTACACGCTGGTCGGCCTCGCCGGCTTCCTCGTCACGGGCGGCGTCCCGTTCGCCGGCCGGGAGGGCGAGCTCCTGCTCGGCTTCGAGGTGAACCCGCTGCACAACATCGTCCACCTCGCCGTCGGCATCGCGCTGCTCGCCTCGTCGCGCACGGTGGCCTCGGCCCGCCGGATGAACATCACGGTCGGCGCGGTGTACCTGCTCGTCGGCATCATCGGCCTGTTCATCATCGACAGCGAGGCGAACATCCTCGCCCTGAACGGCGCCGACAACGTGCTGCACCTCGGCACGGCGATCATCCTGCTCGGCGTCGCCCTGACGGCCGACAAGGCCGCCGCGGACCGCACCCGCACCGCGTGAGCACCGCCGGGGCGAGCCCGCTCCCCCGGCACGCGTCGACCCACCGCCGGCCCGTCGCACCCGCACCCGCGGGTACGGCGGGCCGGTCGGTCGGGGGCCACGACGCGTGGCCGGCGGAGAGCACCGCCGCCTTCGTCACGCGCACGTGGGGCGCCGTCGCCGCGCTCGGCACGGGTCTCGTGCTGATCGGGCTCGGCGCGGAGCACCTCGAGCACCACGTCGCCGCGTCCCTGCTGCTCCTGCCGCTGGGCGCCGCGTCGCTCGCGACTGCCGTCCTGGCGCTGCGCGGTGCCGGACGCCACCTGCTCGCCGGGGGCCCGCTCGTGGCCGCGGCCGGTGCCGCCGCGCTGCTGGTCGGGCTCGCCACCGCGCAGGCCGGCACCGCCGAGCTGGCGGCGCTCGGCCTGGGCGTCACCGGCGGCGCGCTGCTCGCCGCCGCCCACCGGCTGTCCGCCGCGCCCGACGCCGGGTCGGGGACCACGGCCGCGGCCGGGAGCGGCGTGTGGGGACGGCTGGCGCTGCTCGCCGTCGGCGCGCTGCTCGCGTCCGCGGGCACCGTCACGGGCCTCGCCGCCACGGAGGCCGGCGAGCACGCCGTGCCGCACGGCCTGCACGGCCTCGGCGGCGGCCACCACGGCTGACCGCACCACGGCGGACCGCTGCCGCTGCACGGACGACGAAGCCCGCACCCTCGGGAGGGTGCGGGCTTCGTCGTGCTGCAGCTGGTCCGGTCGGGCCGTGACGTGCGTCAGGCGGCCCGACCGGCCCGGATCACTTGAGCGTGACCGTGGCGCCGGCGCCCTCGAGGGCAGCCTTGGCCTTGTCGGCCGTCTCCTTGTTCGCGCCCTCGATGACCGGCTTGGGCGCGCCGTCGACGAGGTCCTTGGCCTCCTTCAGGCCGAGGCTCGTGAGGGCACGCACCTCCTTGATGACCTGGATCTTCTTGTCACCGGCGGCCTCGAGGATGACGTCGAAGGAGTCCTTCTCCTCCTCGGCCGGGGCGTCGGCGGCGCCGCCGCCCGCGGGGGCGGCCACGGCGACGGCGGCCGGCGCGGCGGCGGTGACCTCGAAGACGTCCTCGAAGGCCTTCACGAACTCGGAGAGCTCGATGAGCGTGAGCTCCTTGAACGCGTCGATGAGCTCGTCGGTGGTGAGCTTCGCCATGGTGGCGGTTCCTTCCGTTCTGACCCGTCGTCCGGTGGTCGGCGACAGGGGGTGCTGGGGCTTGCTGGGGAGCTGCAGGCTGAGCGTCGGGCTCAGGCAGCGGTGTCGGACGACTCCTCGCGCTTGGCGCGCAGGGCCTCGACGGTGCGCACGGCCTGCGAGGCAGGAGCCGTGAACAGGTACGCGGCCTGGTAGAGCTTGGCCTTCATCGCGCCGGCCGCCTTGGCCAGCAGCACCTCGCGGGACTCGAGGTCCGCGAGCTTGGTGATGTCCTCCGCGGTCAGCGGGCGGCCGTCGAGGACGCCCCCCTTGATGACCAGCGCAGGGTTCGCACGGGCGAAGTCACGCAGACCCTTGGCCGCCTCGACCGGGTCACCGGTGACGAAGGCGATCGCCGACGGGCCCGCGAGCCCGTCGTCGAGGCCCTCGAGGCCGGCTTCCTTGGCCGCGATCGCGGTCAGCGTGTTCTTCACCACGGCGTACTGAGCGTTCCCGCCGAGCGCCTTGCGCAGCGTCTTGAGCTGCGCGACGGTGAGCCCGCGGTACTCGGTCAGCACGGCCGCGTTGGAGGCACGGAAGCGCTCCGTGATCTCCGCGACGGCGGCTGCCTTGTCCGGCCTCGCCATGGCATTCCTTCCGATCAGGGTGCCGCCGGCGTGCCACCCCGGGAAACAGAAGAGCCCCGCGCAGGCGCGGGGCTCGGCAGGACGCGCACGTCGACGGGGCACGTACCAGCGGCACGTACGGTCGGACGGGTGTCCGGTGAGTCTCGCCTGCGCAGGCCCCCGCTGTCGCGGAGCTTCGGCCGGTCCGACGAGCGGACCGACGACCGACGGTCTTGGGCCGGACCAGCGTACGGCACCACCCGGACGTGACCAAATCCGCCGACGCACCCGCCGGTGCCGGCGCCGTCCCGCGGGCCGCCCTCGCGCTCAGGCCGCCCCGTGCGCACCGAACGTGCACCAGTTGACGAACCCCGCCGGCGTCGTGCGGTCCAGCTCCGCCCGCGCGCCGTGCAGCGCGCGGGCCATCGTCTCACCGGCCGCCAGGCGCCGGTGCAGGCCGACCATCAGGTCCACGACCTCGACGTCCGGGACCGCCGCGATCGAGGCGACGACCCCCGCGGTCCCCCGCGCGAGCATCGCGGAGACGAACCCCAGCACCTCGTCCCCGGCGTAGGAGACGTCCGCCCCCGAGTGGCACGACGCGAGCACCAGGCGGCGCGGTGCGGCGCCCGCCCGGTGCAGCTGCTGGACCGTCACCGGCCCGTCGGCGAGCACCAGCGACGAGAACATCGGGTTGTCCGCCCGCGGGACGCCGTGGCACGCCAGGTGGGCGAGGTCCGCGGACGCGAGCGCGCGCACGACGTCGGCGGCGCGGCTCGCCGCCGCGCCGAGCACGTGGGCGCCGGGATGGAGCGACGCCAGCGCGTCGACCTCCTCCTGCGCGGCGACGAGGCCGGCGCCCGCGACGAGCACCGTGCCGCCGCCTGCCGGGGGCCGCAGCGTGCCCGTCCACGCCGTCGCCGACGGCGCGAGCGCCACCGGGCCGTCGTGCAGAGCCGCCCAGGGCACCCCGTGCAGGCGTCCGACCGGGACGACGACCAGCTCCGCGTCCGGGTCGACGCCGAGCGGCGCGACCAGCAGCTCGTGCAGGACCCGCAGGCGCAGCTCGGCGCTCGTCCTGGCCGCGGCCGCGGACGCCGCGGAGCGCGGCTCGGCCAGGCGGCGCAGGGCGAACACCAGGGCCCGGAGCGGCTCGTCGACGGCGTCCTGCGGGCCCAGGTCGACGACGCGCGCGGCACGGCGTGCCACCACCACGGCGACGTACCGCCCCTCGCACCGGCCCACCTCCACGAGGACGCGCCCGTCCAGGGCCGCGCGCAGGGTCGCGAGGGACGGCGGGTCCCGCCAGTCGCCGGAGGGGCCGCCCTCGACGGTGGCACCGCTCGGCCGGTCGGGCCCGCCGTCGGTCACCGTGCCGGGCCGCGGCGCCGCACGGGTCGCCGCCGCCGGCGCCGGCCACGGCGAGGTGTCGGCCGTGCGGTCCGCGAGGGGCTCGACCGGGAGGCGCGCGAGCAGCGCCGCTGCCCGGGTCTGCTCCATCCACCGCAGCACCCGGCCGGGCCCCGCGGCGCGGGTGAGCACCGCCAGGCCCATCTGCCCCAGCTCCGCACCGTGCCCGGACGCGAGCGCCCGCAGCTCCATGGTGGGCAGGGTCCCGCGGTGCGCGGCGAGGTCCCGCAGGCCGGCACGGGCCTCACGGACCGTCCCGGCCGGGTCCCCCGCGGCGCGTGCCGCGGTCGCCCGCGCGAGCCGTCCCCGCACCCGGAGCAGCAGGGGCCCGCGGTGCGCCAGCCGCGCCGCCGACGCGAGCGCCTCGCGCCCCGTCGCCGCCCGCCCCGCCGCGACCGCCGCCCGGCCCGCGACGAGGTAGGCCTCGGCGGCCTCCGTCAGGTTCCCCGCCCGCTCGAGCCCCGCCGCGGCGCGGCGCGCGACGCCCACGTCACCCGGCTCCGCCCGCTCGCGCGCGAGCCGCGCCTGCACTTCGACCACCCGCGCGCGGTCGCGCCACGCGGCCCGCCCCTGGGCCCCGCTGCGTGCCGCGACGTCGGTGGCGATCTCCTGCGCCCGGTCCGGCTCACCGCTCTGCAGCAGGAGACGCGCGAGCCGCACCTGCGCCTCCACGGCCACGAGCCACACCCCCGCGGCGGACAGCGCGTCGACGGCCGACTGCGCCGCCTCGACCGCCTCCGGCAGCAGCCGCAGGTCGGCCATCGCGTCGGCGAGCTCCACGTGGTACTCCCCTAGCGGCACGCCCGCGCGCGCGTACGCCTGCGCAGCGGCGTCGAACTCCGCCATCCCCGCCGTCAGGCGCCCCTGGTGCACGGTGATCCAGGCGTGCGTCTGCTGCGCGACCGCGAGCGTCGCCGGGCCGAGCGCGGCGGCCGCCTCGACCGCGCGGCCGGACGACGCCAGCGCCTCCTCGTACGCACCGCGCGCGGCGAGCACGAGCGCGAGGTTGTTCGTCACCCGCACGGTCACGTCGGCCGAGCGGTGCGGCGCACCGGCGATCCGGCGGTACCGCACCTCGGCGTCGCGCAGCCGGCCGGCGTTGTGGTCGAGCACCGCGAGCTGCAGCTCGAGGTAGGCGCGCAGGCGTCCGCGCTCGGCGCGCGCCGCCACGGGCGCGGCCGCGAGCGCGCCGAGCGCGGCGTCCACGTCCCGACGCGCGGCGACGAGCCGCCCCTGCCCGTGCCGCACCGCCGCCCGGGCACCGCGCACCTCCGCCTCGACGAGGGCCAGCCCGTCGGCGCGGGCGATCCGCAGCGCCCGGTCGAGGAGCCGCGCCGCGTCGCCGTGCTCCCACCGCGCACGGTGCACCGTCGCGAGCGCGCGCAGCCCGAGGGCGAGCGCGGTGCGGTCGCGGACGCGTTCCGCCGTCCGCACGAGGCCGCGCACGTCGTCCTCGACGCGACGCGGGTCCGACGCCGCCTCGTCGACGAGGCGGCGGGCATGTATCACGAGCCCGTCGGGACGCTCCTGCTCCTCGAGCGGCTGCGCCCCGTGCGGCACCGCCCGGGTCACGTCACCACCCCCGTCCACCCTCGTCCCTCGAAGGAGACCACGCGATGAGCACCCCCGACGGTACCGGCACGGCCGAGCACGGCGGGCACGACCGGCAGCGCGAGCGCGCGAAGGTCCGGGCCCAGGTCACGGAGCTGACGCGTACCGCGCACGACCCGGCGCTGCGTCGGCAGGCCGCGCGCTCGATCCGGGCCCGGTACCACGCGCGGGCCGACCGCTGGATCGAGACGCTGACGGCCCCCGACGGGCACCAGGTGCTCGTGGTCGAGAAGGAGCTCATCGTCACGGCCCGCACGTGGGCGGACCGCGGTGCGCGCGCCTACCTGGAGGCCCGCGGCCTCGAGCGCGTCCCGCTCGACGCGCCGGAGCTGCGCGACCGCATCGTCCTGCTGCGCGCCGACGCCTGCGCGGACGACCTCGACGACACCGTCGCGGAGCTGCGGCTCCGCGGGTTCGCGGCGTCGCAGAACCAGGTGCTCCCCTGCGACCCGGTGATGAAGAACCTCGGCGGGCCGGCGCTCGCGGAGCCGCTGCCCGCCCCCGGCCGCGCGCCGCGGCGGGACGGCCCGCACGTCGCCGTGGTCGACACCGGCATCGCCGAGGACGAGCGGCCCGACGGATGGCTCGCGGGGGTCGCCCGGCACACCGCGGGTCCCGACCGCAACATCGACCCGCTCGACATCGAGCCGGACGACGGCTACCTGGACCTGTGCGCCGGTCACGGGACCTTCGTCGCCGGGGTCGTGGCACAGGTGGCGCCCCGGGCGCGCGTGACCGTGCACCGGGCACTGCTCGGCGGCGGGGTCGGCAGCGAGGTCGACGTGGCCGCAGCGATCATCCGCGCCGTCGACGCCGGCGCGGACGTCGTCAACCTCTCGCTCGGCTCGACCACCCGGTTCGACCAGCCGTCGCTCGCCGTGGAGGCCGCCCTGGAGCACGTCGAGGAGGTGGAGGCGCGCGAAGGTCGCGAGATCCTCGTCGTCGCCGCCGCCGGCAACTCGGGTGACACCCGGCCCGTGTGGCCGGCCGCCTTCCCGCAGGTCGTCGCCGTGGCGGCGCTGACGGCCGAGCACCGGCCCGCCCCGTGGTCGAGCCACGGGTTCTGGGTGGACTGCTCGGCGGTCGGCGAGGGCGTGCACTCGACGTTCGTCCCCGGTCGCGAGTCCTACGAGTTCACCGCCGACCCCGACCGGTTCCCCGCCGACGCCTTCGCACGCTGGAGCGGCACGTCGTTCGCGGCACCGCAGGTCGCCGGCAAGGTGGCCGCACTCATGGCCGAGCACGGCATCGGCGCGCGTGCCGCGTACGCGCGCCTGCGCGGCACGGGCACCCCGCTGCCCGACTACGGCCGCGCGCTGCGGATCCTGCCGGGCATGTGACGGGGAGGGACGATGCAGACAATCTGCTGCGATCGCGGGACGATGCGTGACGTGACGCACACGACCGCCTCGCCCCCTGACCCTGGGCGATCCCTGCCCGGGGCCCGCCTCCCGGCCGGGGGTGTCACCCTGACCGAGCTGGTCGGGCGGGCACGTGGCGGGGACGAGACCGCCTGGTCGGAGATCGTGCACCGGCACACGGCGCTGGTGCTCTCCCGCGTCCGGTCGTTCCGGCTGACGCCGCAGCAGGCCGAGGACGTCGCGCAGACGGTGTGGCTCAACCTGCTCGAGCACCTGGACGACCTGCGCGAGCCCGAGGCCCTGCCGGGATGGATCTCGACCGCGACCCGGCACGAGTGCATCCGGGTCGCCACGCAGTCCCGGAGGAGCGTGCCGGTCGACCCCACCACGGGACGCCTCGACGCGCAGGAGGACGCCGACCTGGACGGCGACCTGCTGCGCGTGGAGCAGCACCGGGCGCTGCGCGCCGCGCTCGAGGAGCTCCCGGATCACCAGCGCCGGCTGCTCCTGCTGCTCAGCACCGACCCGCCCCCCAGCTACCAGGAGGTGTCCGCGCTGCTCGGCATCCCGATCGGCTCCATCGGACCGACCCGCCAGCGCGGACTCGCGCGGCTGCGCCGCACCGTGGCGATGACGACCTACCTCGCGGGCGCCGGTGGACCCGCCCTCGGCGAAGGAGGCCGCGATGTCCTGGCACTCGGGTGACCCTGCAGGCGCAGGCGGCGACCGGCTGGTCGACGCCTGGCACGACGACGACCGGCTCGGCGCCGCGCTGGCGGACGCCGTGCGCGACGCCCAGCTGGCCGACCGCGTGGTCGCCGCGGCACGGGCCGCGTTCGCGGCCCACCGTCGTGCGGCCGAGGACCGGGACGAGCTCGCCGTCGAGCTCTTCCTCCTCACGCTCGTGCACGACTCCGACCTCGCCGGCTCGGGGGGCGCGCACGTGCGGGACCGCTCCGGACGCACGCCGCGGACCCTCGTCTTCGAGGGCGACGGCGTCGGCGTCGAGGTGGAGCTGCACGACGGCGAGGTCGAGGGCCAGCTCGTGCCCGCGCACGCCGGGAGCGTCACGGTCCGCAGCCCCGACGGCGTCGTCACGTCCGTGGACACGGACGAGGTCGGCTGGTTCCACCTCGACGCCCGCCCGCACGGCCCCGTGCGGCTCGTGTGCACGAGCGACGCCGGCACCTGCATGACCGAGTGGTTGTCCTGGTGAGGGTGGTCGCCGACCGCCCGACCCCGTGACGCACGACGGCCCGGCACCCCTCGGGTGCCGGGCCGTCGTGACGAGGGACGGGGCGTCAGGCCGCGTCGTCCTCCACGGTGAGGTTCCGCGTCTTGTTCTGGTCGAGCAGGATGCCCGGGCCGTTCGTCGTCGAGATCGTCGCCTTGGCGATGTAGCGGCCCTTCGACGCGGACGGCTTGAGACGCAGGATCTCCTCGAGCGCCGCGCCGTAGTTCTCCACCAGCTGGACGTCGGAGAACGACGTCTTGCCGATGATGAAGTGCAGGTTCGCGTGGCGGTCCACGCGGAACTCGATCTTGCCGCCCTTGATGTCGGACACGGCCTTCGCCACGTCCATCGTCACGGTGCCGGTCTTCGGGTTCGGCATGAGGCCGCGCGGGCCGAGGACCTTGCCGAGGCGGCCGACCTTGCCCATGAGGTCGGGCGTGGCGACGGCCGAGTCGAAGTCGGTCCACCCGTCCGCGACCTTGGCGATGAGCTCGTCGCCGCCCACCTCGTCCGCACCCGCGGCGCGCGCCTGCTCGGCGCGCTCGCCGACGGCGAAGACGATGACGCGGGCGGTCTTGCCCGTGCCGTGCGGCAGGTTGACGGTGCCGCGGACCATCTGGTCCGCCTTGCGGGGGTCGACACCGAGGCGGAACGCGACCTCGACGGTCGCGTCGTACTTCGTGGTCGACGTCGCCTGGGCGAGGCGCACGGCCTCGAGGGGGCTGTAGACGTGGCCGGCCTCGATCTTCTCGAGCGCCGAGCGGTACGCCTTGCTGTGCTTGGCCATCTGCCTGTTCTCCTTGTCAGCAGTCGTGGTCGTCGGACCGCACAGGGTCCTGCCACTGGGGTGCGGGGGGGGGCGGACGCCCCCCCCCCCCCCCCCCGGGGGCCCAGCCCAG
>JAPSIR010000110.1 GCA_031178625.1 Cellulomonas sp. | reverse complement strand
CGACCTGGAGACCGAAGACGGCGGAGCCGAGGCCGCGGAGCAGCTGGGCGGGGTCGCCGAACGGCATCCCGCCCGGGAACCCGCCGGGCAGACCGAGGACGCCGTCGGGCTCGTCGCCGAGCGCGGGGCGCAGCGCGTCGGCGAGGGCGGCCGAGAGCGAGACCGCGACCGGCTCGGTCAGGGTGCGCCACGTCGGCAGCGTCGCCTCGACCCACTCGGCGCGGCTCCAGGCGCGCGCCGGCCCCGCCGACGGCGGCAGGTCCGTCGCCGCGTCCAGCCACAGCTCGGCGACCGAGAGCGCGTCGACGGCCTCCCGTGCGCGCCCCGGGGACAGCGAGGGGTCACCGCCCTGGGCCGCCTGCTGCCGGGCGAGGTCGTGCGCCATCTGCCAGTTCACCGGCTCGTCGCCGGACGTCGCCAGCATGCGCTGCACCTGCGCCATCGCCTGCTGGAGGGCGACCGGGTCGGCGGGGAGGCCCGACGCCGCGGCCATCGCGGACGGGTCGACCCCCATGGCACGCATCTGCGCGATCGCGTCGTCGGCGGCGGGGCCGAGCATCGCGCGCAGCACCTGCTCCCACTGCTCCGGGTCCGGCTGCTGCGGACCGCCGGGGGCGGGGACGTCGGGGCTCATGCGGGCCTCCTGGCTCGGGGGTCACCACCGTAACCACGCCGCCCGCCGCCCCGGCAGGTGCGCCCGCCCGGTTCGCTGAGGGCGGAGGCGCCGCCGCACCGCGGTCCCGGGCGGCGCGCGGGCAGGACCGCGCCCCGTGCGGGACGACGCGCGTGCGTGCGCGATGATCTGTCCGTGCTCGACGACCAGCCGGCCCCGCACGGCCCCCAGGGCGACCCCGCGACCGACGTGCCGCTCGCGGAGCGGCCGCGCGCCACGCCGCGCGCGCTCGTGCTCGCGCTCGGCATGCTGGTGACGTCCGCGCTCGCGGGCGTGCTGGTCGTGCTGCCGGCGCCGTACGCCGTGACGAGCCCCGGCCCGACCCGCGACGTGCTCGGCGAGGCCGACGGCACGCCGCTCATCCAGGTGGAGGGCGCGCAGACGTACCCGTCGAGCGGCGAGCTGCGGCTCACGACGATCTCGGGGACCGGCGGCCCGGGGTACCCGTCGTACGTGTCGACGGTGCTGCGCGGCTGGGTGTCCGGGGCGTCGGTCGTCCGGCCGGTCGAGGAGGTCTTCCCGCAGGACGCCACGCAGGAGGAGATCGACGAGTCCAACACCGAGCTCATGGTCACGTCGCAGGAGACGGCGACCGTCGCCGCCCTCACCGAGCTGGGGTACGACGTGCCGGCGACGCTCGTCGTGGCGGGCACGGTCGCCGGCACCGACGCGGAGGGCAAGCTCGAGGAGGGCGACGTGCTCACCGCGCTCGACGGCGAGGCGCTGCCGGACTACCAGACGCTGATCCGCCGCCTCGAGGACGTGCGGCCGGGCGCCGTCGTGACCCTCGCGGTGACGCGGCACGCGCAGCCGGTCGAGGTGCAGGTGACCACGGGGGAGCGGGACGACGGCGGCGCGCAGATCGGCGTGTTCGTCAACCCGTCGTTCGACCTGCCGGTGGACGTCACGATCAGCATCGACGGCATCGGCGGGCCGAGCGCCGGCACGATGTTCGCGCTCGGCATCGTCGACCTGCTCACCCCGGAGGACGAGGCGGACGGCGAGGTGATCGCCGGCACGGGCACGATCGACGTGACGGGGGCCGTGGGGGCGATCGGCGGCATCCGGCAGAAGCTCGTGGGGGCGCAGCGGGACGGCGCCGCGTGGTTCCTCGCACCGGCGGGCAACTGCGGCGAGGTCGTGGGGCACGTGCCCGACGGCCTGCGCGTGGTGCGCGTCGCCACGCTCCACGACGCGCGCGAGGCGATGACGGCGATCGGCGCCGACACCGCGGACGACCTGCCGACCTGCACCGCCGGCTGAGCCCGCTCCCGGTCGCGCGGCCGGGCCCCTCAGTCGAGCGTCGCGCGGACGGCCTCCACCAGCCCGGGCACCAGGTCGGGGCCCTGGCCGACCGCGTCGTCGCTGTCGTGGGCCCGGGTCCGCAGCGCGCACCACGCCGGCCCGCCGCGCAGGGCGCCCACCGCCATCCGCACGTCCTGGCGGGCCGGGTGCGCGAGCAGGGCGACGAGGGCGGCCTCGGGGTCGTCGGGCAGGTCGGCCTCGGCGCCCGGCGGCAGCACGACGCGCTCGACGGTCACGGCCGCGCCGTCCACGGCGGCCGGCCAGGAGAGCCCGGCGAGGAGCTGCTCGAGGTCGGGCGCGGCCGGCAGGCCCTCCTGCTCCACGGAGGTCAGGTGCCAGTCGTCCGCCTGCGCGGCCGTGAGCACGTCGGGGTCGAGCTGCGCGGCGAGGCCCGGCTCGGAGGCGAGCGCGGCCTGCGTGCGCACGAGCGCGAAGACGCGGACCGGTGCGTCCCAGCCGGCGGCGGCGACGTGGTGCTCGATCTCGCGCACGGCGTCGGCGAGCGCACGCGCGGCGCGGGCGTCGGGGGCGGCGGCGGACGGGTCCGGGGTCGGCGTGGTGCTCACGCGGCCATCGTCGCACCCGTGTGGGAAGTGGCACCCGTGTGGGAACCTGTGAGCCCTCCGGCGCGTTCGCCAGGCGACGGGTCCTGCCCGTCGGTGCACGTCCGTCTGTGCACACGGTCCGCACGCCGGTCCGAGGAACCCCCGAGAAACGACGAGGAACGCCACGCCGTGACCTTCGCCTCCCCGCCCCGCCCACGAACGGACGGGCCACGCCGCCGCCGCGGCCCGCTCGTCCCGACGCTGATCACGCTCGCCGCCCTGGTGGTGCTCGTCCTCGTCCTCGCCCAGGTGTGGACCGAGGTGCTGTGGTTCTCGCAGCTCGGCTTCACCGAGGTCATCCGGACGGAGTGGCTGACCCGCGCCGTGCTGTTCGTCCTCGGCTTCGCCGTGATGGCCGCCGCCGTCGGGTTCTCCCTGAGCTACGCGTACCGCTCGCGGCCCGTCTACGCGCCGTCGACGCCGGAGCAGGCCAGCCTGGACCAGTACCGCGAGGCCATCGAGCCGCTGCGCCGCCTCGTGCTCGTCGTCGGCCCGGTCGTGCTCGGTCTGTTCGCCGGCGGCGCCGCGTCCCAGCAGTGGACCACCGTGCAGCTGTGGATGAACGGCGGCACGGTGGGCGAGACCGACCCGCAGTGGGGCATGGACATCGGGTTCTACCTGTTCACGCTGCCCGGGCTGCGCTTCGTCGTGTCGTTCCTCATGGCCGTGGTCGTGCTCTCGATCATCGCGGCCGTCGCGACGCACTACCTCTACGGCGGCCTGCGCGTCGGCGGGCAGGGCGGCTCGCGCACGACCCGCGCGGCGCGCGTGCACCTGTCGGTGCTCGGTGCGCTGGTCCTGCTGCTCATCGCGGCGAACTACTGGCTCGACCGGTACTCGATCCTCACCAAGCAGCAGACGGGCAGCCAGCGCTGGCAGGGTGCGGGCTTCACCGACGTCAACGCGGTGATCCCCTCGAAGGCGATCCTCGCGGTCGCGGCCGTCGTCGTGGCGGGCGCGTTCATCGCCACCGCGTTCACGAGCAACTGGCGGCTCCCGGCGATCGGCGTCGGCCTCATGGTCGTCGCGGCCGTCGTGGTCGGCGGCGTGTACCCCGCAGTCGTGCAGCGCTTCCAGGTGCAGCCGAACCAGCAGGACGCGGAGAGCGAGTACATCCAGCGCAACATCGACGCGACGCTGGCCGCCTACGGCCTCGAGGACGTGCAGACCAGCGAGTACGACGCGACGGTGACGGCGGAGCCCGGCGCGCTGCGCGAGAACGCGGAGACGACCGCCTCCATCCGCCTGCTCGACCCCAACATCGTCTCGCCGTCGTTCAAGCAGCTGCAGCAGATCCGCGGCTTCTACGACTTCCCCGAGTCGCTCGCGGTCGACCGCTACACCGTCGAGGGCGAGAGCCGCGACACGGTCATCGCCGTGCGCGAGCTCAACCAGGCGGGGCTGAGCGACCAGCAGCGCAACTGGACCAACGACACCACCGTGTACACGCACGGCTACGGCGTCGTCGCCGCCTACGGCAACACCCGCGGTGCCCGCGGGGCGCCGGAGTTCTGGGAGAGCGGCATCCCGTCGTCCGGCCCGGTGGGCCAGCTCGGCGAGTACGAGCCGCGCATCTACTTCGGCCAGCTGTCGCCCCAGTACTCCATCGTCGGCGGGCCCGAGGGCACCGACGGCTGGGAGTTCGACTACCCGGACGACACGACGGGCACCGGCTCCGTGCCGTACCGCTTCCCGACGCAGGACACGTCCGCGGGGCCGACGGTCGGCGGCATGTGGCACAAGCTGCTGTACGCCCTGAAGTTCGGCGACGAGCAGATCCTGTTCTCGGAGCGCGTGAACGAGGACTCGCAGATCATCTACGACCGCCACCCGCGCGACCGCGTCGCCAAGGTGGCCCCGTACCTCGACCTCGACGGCCGCGTCTACCCGGCCGTGGTCGACGGCCGGGTCAAGTGGATCGTCGACGGCTACACGACGTCGGACCAGTACCCGTACGCCGCGACCCGCTCGCTCGAGGAGGCGACGACCGACTCGCTCACCGAGCGGAGCGCGACCGTCGAGGCGCTGCTGCCCAAGCAGGTGAACTACATCCGCAACTCGGTGAAGGCGACCGTCGACGCGTACGACGGCTCGGTCGAGCTGTACGCGTGGGACACCGAGGACCCGGTGCTCAAGGCGTGGTCGGAGGTCTTCCCGACGTCGCTCAAGCCGCTCGACGAGATCAGCGGCGACCTGATGAGCCACCTGCGGTACCCGGAGGACCTGTTCAAGGTCCAGCGGGCGCTGCTGAACCAGTACCACGTCACCGACGCGGGCCAGTTCTTCTCCGGGAACGACTTCTGGCAGAACCCGGCCGACCCCACGACGTCCAACGCCGAGGTCGCGCAGCCGCCGTACTACCTCACCCTGCAGATGCCGGGCGAGGACCGGGCGACGTTCTCGCTCATGTCGACGTTCATCCCGGGCGGTGGCAACGCACGCAACGTGCTGACCGGCTACCTCGCGGTCGACGCGGACGCCGGGTCGACGCCGGGCGAGGTCGCGGAGGGCTACGGCACGCTGCGGCTGCTCGAGCTGCCGCGTGACTCCACGGTGCCCGGCCCGGGCCAGGCGAGCGCGAACTTCACCGCCGACCCGACGGTGTCGAACGAGCTCAACATCCTGGCGCGCGGCGACTCCACCGTGCGGCGCGGCAACCTGCTGACGCTCCCGGTCGGCGGCGGTCTGCTGTACGTGCAGCCCGTGTACGTGCAGGCGTCCAGCGGCACGACGTTCCCGCTGCTGCAGCGCGTGCTCGTGTCGTTCGGCGACCAGATCGGCTTCGCGCAGACGCTGGACGGCGCCCTCGACCAGGTGTTCGGCGGCGACTCGGGTGCGGAGGCCGGCGACGCCGGCGCCGAACCCGTCGAGCCGCCCGACGCGGGCGAGGAGCCGGCGACGGAGGACCCGGGCACGGGTGCCACGCCGGCGCCGACGCCCGCACCGACCGAGGGCGGCGAGGCACCGGCGGCCCCGGCGGCACCGGGCGACGCCCGTGCCGCGCTGGACACCGCGCTGCGCGACGCGCAGCAGGCGATCCGGGACGGCGAGGCGGCGCTCGCCGAGCGCGACTTCGCCGGGTACGGCGAGGCGCAGCAGCGGCTCGACGAGGCCCTGCAGCGCGCGATCGACGCCGAGGGGCAGCTGGGCGGCTGACGCCCCGCGCACCGACGCACGACGAGGCCGGCGCCCGGACGGGTGCCGGCCTCGTCGTGTCCGGCGGCGCGCGCCGTACGTCCCGCCGTGCGGCGGACGCGCGGGTCGTCGTGTGTCGGTGGCGGGGTGCACGCTTGGCGCATGACGTCGCCCGCGGACCGCCGCACGGTCCTGCTCTACCTCGGCGCGGCCCTCGTGTGGGGCTCGAGCTTCCTGTTCATGAAGGTGGGGCTCGAGGGGCTCGCGCCGGCGCAGGTCGCGCTGGGGCGGCTGCTGCTCGGTGCCGTCACGCTGGTCGTGGTGATGACGGTGCTGCGGCGCCGCTGGCCGCGGGACCGGCGCACCTGGGGGCACCTCGCGGTCATCGGCGTGCTGCTGTGCGTCGTGCCGTTCCAGCTGTTCGCGTGGGCGGGTCAGCACCTGGCGTCCGGGCTGTCGAGCATCCTCAACGCGACGACGCCGCTGATGACGTCGCTGGCCGTGGCGCTCGTGCTGCCGGCCGAGCGGCTGACCCGTGGGCAGGGGCTGGGCCTCGCCGTGGGTGCGGCCGGCGTGGTCGTCATCGTCGGGCCGTGGACGTACCTCGACGGCGGTGGGGTCGCCGCGCCGCTGCCGGCGGTCCTCGCGTGCCTGGGCGCGACCGCCTGCTACGGCCTCGGCATGACGTACATGCGGCGGTTCGTCACGCCGCTGCGGCTGCCCGCCGAGACGGTCGCGGCCGGGCAGATCGCCGTCGCCGCGCTCGTCATGCTGGCGCTGGCCCCGGCGGTCGCGCGCGGGCCCGTGACGCTGACGTGGCCGGTGGTGCTGTCGATGGTGGGGCTCGGCGCGCTGGGGACGGGCATGGCGTACGTGTGGAACACCCGGGTCGTCGACACGTGGGGCGCGCAGCGCGCGTCGACGGTCACGTACCTGACGCCGGTCGTGGGCGTGGTGCTCGGCATCCTCGTGCTCGACGAGCGGCTGCACTGGTACGAGCCCGTCGGCGGGATGCTGGTCGTGCTCGGCATCGTGGTGGCGCAACGGGCGCGCGCACGCACGCCCGTGGCGACGAAGGAACCGGTCGCCGCGCCGGTGCCGCCGGCTGCCGGCGTCGGCGTGCAGGCGCCGGGGGCGCCCCGACCCTGACCCGGCACACCGGCGTGAACGGCCGGTGACCACGGTGTGACGCGGGGCACGTCGTCCCGATTTGGTTGCCCGTCCACGGCTGACGTACAGTAGAGACACCGACGCGGGGTGGAGCAGCTCGGTAGCTCGCTGGGCTCATAACCCAGAGGTCGCAGGTTCAAATCCTGCCCCCGCTACAAGACGACGAAGGCCCGGACCTGATGGTCCGGGCCTTCGTCGTTGCCACGAGCGGCCCCCGTCCGTCGCCGCCCGGCGCCTCCGTCGAAGGATGGAACCCGCGCACCCCCGCCTTGCGAGGCTCGATGGGCACCCCGCCCGGTTCCTAGGTTCGAGATCGACACCACGACCTCGACCACGGGAGCACACCATGGCACCGCAGACGACGGCACCGCAGACGACCGCCGAGGGGACGGCGACCGCCGTCCGTCTCGTCGACGTCCACAAGACGTACCCGGGCCGCGAGCCCGTCCACGCGCTGCGCGGCGTCTCCCTCGAGCTGCTCGCGGGCTCCGTGACGGCCGTCGTCGGGCAGTCGGGCTCCGGCAAGTCGACGCTCCTCAACTGCGCCGCCGGTCTCGACACGCCCAGCCGCGGCTCCGTCGTGGTCGGTGGGCACGACCTCACGACGCTGCGTCCGGACGACCTCACCCGGTTCCGCCGTGAGCACGTCGGCTTCGTCTTCCAGGCCTACAACCTCATCGGGCACCTGACGGCGCGCGAGAACGTCCGCCTGCCGCTCGTGCTCGCGGGCCGCCCGGTCGACGCGGCGTGGGAGTCGACGCTGCTGGAGTTCCTCGGCGTGCCGCACCTGATGGACCGGCTGCCGGGCGAGCTGTCCGGCGGGCAGGCCCAGCGGGTCGCGATCGCCCGCGCGCTCGTCACGCGGCCCGCGGTCGTCTTCGCCGACGAGCCCACGGGGGCGCTCGACTCCCGCACCGGCGCCGCAGTGCTCGAGGTGCTGCACAGCACGGCGCGCGAGCTCGGGCAGACCGTCGTCGTGGTGACGCACGACGCGGGCGTCGCGGCGGCCGCGGAGCGCGTCGTCGTCCTCGCCGACGGCCTGGTCGTGGACCGCCTCGAGGGCCCCACGGCCGAGCAGGTCACCGCCCGCCTCCTCGCGAAGGGCCGGTGAGCACCGTGTGGCACCTCGCGTCCTCGGGCGTCCGCGCCCACCGCGCCGCCTTCGCCGGTACTGCCGTCGTGCTGGCCGTCGCCTCGGCCGTCCTCGCCGTCACGGGTGTGCTCCTCGAGTCCGGGCTGCGCACGCAGGCGGCCGGGGACCCGGCCTCCGGCGGGCTCCTCGTCACCCTCGCCTCGTCGTACGCGGGCACGCTGCTCGTCGTCGTCGTGATGGTCGTCGCGGCGACCGTCAGCCTCGCGCTGCGCAGCCGCCGGCGGGAGTTCGCCCTGCTGCGCGCGGTCGGCGCCACGCCGGCGCAGGTCCGGCGCGCCGTCACCCTGGAGGTGGGGGTGGTGTCGCTCGTCGCCGCGCCCGCGGGCGCGGTCGCGGGTCTGCTCGGTGCGCGCCTGCTCGACCCCCTGCTCGTGCGGTCCGGGATGGTGGCGCCCGACTTCACCTCGGCGCTCTCGCCGCTGCCCGTGGTCGCCGCCGTGCTGCTCATCGCGGTGACCGCGGTGCCCGTGGGCAGGCTCGGCGCGCGGGAGGCCGCCCGCACGGCACCGACGGCGGCGCTGCAGCAGAGCGCGGTCGAGGACCGGGAGGTCGGCCCGGGCCGACGGCTGACCGCCCTGGCGCTCACCCTCGGCGGGCTCGCGACGGCGTTCTCGCCCCTGTGGGTCCCCGGCACCCTGGGGAGCGCCACGGCGTCGATGTCGGCGTTCCTGCTGGTCGGGGCCGCAGCCCTCGCGGGTCCGGTCCTGGTCGGCTGGGTCTTCGACCGCCTGGCGCGGGTCCGCCCGACGTCCGGCCACCCGGCGGCGATGCTCGCCGTGCGGAACGTGCGCGGGTTCTCGCGGCGGCTCACGACCGTCGTCGTGCCCCTCGCCCTGGTCGTCGCCGCGGCGACCGTGCAGACCAGCGTCAACCGGGCGATCGCCACGGCCGCCGAGCAGCAGCTCACCGCCGCAGTCGCCGCGGACCTCGTCGTCACGCCCGCCGAGGACGCGCCGCGGGACGTCGCCGCGCAGGTGGCGGCGGTCCCCGGCGTCGCGTCGGCGGTGCCGCTCGGCACCGTGCCGGCGCAGCTGCGCACCGAGGACGACGGCGTCGTGACCTCGGAGGCGACGGCCCTGCGGGTCGTCCCCGGCGACACCCGAGCGCTCGACCCGGACGTCGTCGAGGGCGCGCTCGCCGGCATCGACGCGCCGGACACCGTGGCGGTCAGCAGCGACACGGCGTTCCAGACGGGCGCCGGTGTGGGGGAGACGCTCACGCTCGGGCTGGGGGACGACGTCGTCGAGCTGACCGTGGTCGCGGTGTTCTCGCGCGGCCTGGGTGTCGGGGGGCTGCTCGCCGGCCCGGCGACGGCCGACGCGCACGGCCTCCCCGTGGTGGCCGACACGGTGCTGGTCGACCTCGCCCCGGGTGCCGACCGGACGGACGTCGTGGCGGCTCTGGCCGCGCTGGGCGCGACGGCGACGGACGTGCCGACGTACGTCAGCACGTCGATGCGGGCGGGCGGCGGCGAGAACGACATCGGGGTGGTGCTGCTCCTGCTGCTCCTGGCCGTCGTGGCGGTCGGTGCGGCGAGCACGCTCGCGATGACGACCGTCGCGCGGCGCGACGAGCTCGCGCTGCTGCACCGCACCGGCACCACGCGCCGGCAGCTCATG
>JAPSIR010000009.1 GCA_031178625.1 Cellulomonas sp. | reverse complement strand
CCGGCCGCGTCGACCACGTCGAACGCGGGCGACAGGTGGCGGAAGACGCCCACGCCCGGCACCGCCGACGGCTCGCTGTCCGTGTGGAAGGAGCGCCGCACGGCGCCCGCGTGGCGCGCCGCGAGCGCCTCCGCCAGCGTCCGCCGGTCGGACCCGGCGGGCGCGAGGAGCTCGATCTCGAAACCGGTGCGCAGCGACAGCTCGTCCACGTCGGTCCTCTCGTCGGTGGTGCCGGGCCGGTGGGTCAGGAGCCGGCGGGGGTGCTGCCGGGGGCGACGGGGAGAGTCTGCCCGTCGAGCAGCGCCTGACCGGCGCGCGCCTTGGTCTCCGCGACCTCCGTGCCCCACAGGGCAGCGAGGGCCTCGGCGTCCTCGAACGTGTAGCCGGCGTCCCAGAAGGCGTCGTACTGCGCGACCTCCTCGGCGGCGGCCCCGCCCGCGTCGCCGTCGGCCGGGGCGGCCGCGGGCGCCCCGCCGGTCGCCGCGGCGTCGTCGGCCGTCGGCACCGTGCCGCTGGGCGCGACCGGCACCTCCTCGCCGTCGAGGAGCATCTGGCCCGCGCGGGCCTTCGTCTCGGTCCAGTCGGTGCCCCACAGCTCGGAGAGCGCGTCGGCGTCCGCGGGCGTGTAGCCGGCGCCCCAGAACGCGACGTACTGCTCGCGGGTGTAGCCGTCGGGCATGGCCGACCAGTCGACGCCGACGAGGCCGAGGGCCTCCTCGAGCGCCGAGGCGGCCGCCGACTGCGGGTTGGCGGCGATCGCCGCGCCGGCGCCGCCGACGGTCAGCGTGGCGGCGATGACGCCGACCGCGACGAGGCGGCGGCGACGGGACGGGGCGGTGGTGCTCGGGTTCATCGGGTCCTCCGTGAGGGCTCGTAAGTGCGTGCCCTCTGAAGACGCCTCCCGACCCCGATGTGTGGAGCGTCCGTCCGGCCGATGTCGTGCAGGTCCGTCGCACCCGGCGCGACGGACGCTGCAGACCCGCGCACGGCGGCGTCAGCCGCGCGGGTCGATCGGGAAGTTCTGGTCGAAGACGTGGTCCGGGTCGTACGTCCGCTTGAGCGCGCGCAGCCGCGCGAGCGTGGCCGGCGGGAACGCGTCCAGGAGGCGCTCGGGGCGCGGGTCGGTCTCGAACGACAGGTACAGGCCGTCCATGTGCGGGTACGCGAGGCGGTCCCAGACCTCGTCGAGGCCGGCGCGCGAGCCCCGGGAGGTGAAGGCGGTCGCGGAGAACGCGTGGTCGCGGTGCGCGTACGCCGTGGCGTCGAGGGCCACGTCGTTGGCGGCGCCGCCGGTGGCGCGCAGCTGCACGAGCGTGGTCTCGCCGGACTCGAGCACGCGGCCCAGGTCCGCGGCGGCCTCCGGCGTCATCGTCCGCAGCAGGCCGGAGCGGGAGACCGGCGGCGCACCGCCGTCGTGGTTCCGGGCGACGGGCCCGACGATGCCCGCGTACGGCGTCAGCTGCGCGCGCTGGTCGAGCACGGGCGCGACGCCGAGCATCGGCTCCAGCGCCTCGACGGCCGCCTGCGCGTCGTCGTCCGCCCACACCGTCATCGCCTGGGCGATCGGTCCGCGCCCCGGCGAGGAGGCCTGCAGGTGCAGGAAGCTCGTCAGCTGCCGCGGCGACGCCTCGACCAGGCGCCCCCACCGCTCGAGCAGCACGCCGGGCTCGGACGCGTCGAAGACCATCGTCGCGAACACGACGTCGGGCACCTCGGCGGCCTCGACCTCGACCCACGTGACGACGCCGAGGTTGCCGCCGGCGCCGCGCAGGCCCCAGAACAGCTCGGGCTCGTGGTCGGCGTCGACGCGGTGCACCGTGCCGTCGGCGGTGACCACCTCGGCCGCGACCACGTGGTCGATCGTCAGCCCGTAGGACCGCCCCAGCAGCCCGATGCCGCCCGTCGTCGCGAGCCCGCCGACGCCCACGCCGCCGTAGTCGCCCGACGAGACCGCCCACCCGCGCGGTGCGAGGGCGGCGGCCACGGCGCCCCACGTCGCGCCGGCGCCGAGCCGCACCCGGCGGCGCGCGGCGTCGACGACCTCGACCTGGTCCAGCCGGCCGACGTCCAGCACGACGCCGCCCTCGTTGGTCGACCGCCCGCTGATGCCGTGCCCGCCGGACCGCACAGCGAGCGGCCCGCGCTGCCGCCGCGCGTACGCGAGCCCGTCGACGACCTCCTCGACCGTCCGCGGCAGCAGCACGAGCCCCGGCTCGCCGCGGCGCATGTACGTCGAGCGCAGCGACGCGTACCGGCGGTCGCCCGGCTCGACGGCGTCGAGGCCCGCGGGCACCGCGTCGTAGTCGATCCCCGGCACGCGCCTCGCCAGCTGCGCCACCGAGCGCACGGGGCCGGTCTGCGTGCCGGCGGTCGCGCGCGCCGCGGCCACCTGGTCGCGCACGGCGGGCGCGACGCGCTCGGCGAACGTCCGGATGGTCCCGGGGTCGTCGGTGCCGAGGACGAACGTGCCGACGCCGTCCTCGAGCGCGAGGCGCACCAGGTCGTCGACCCACTGCTCGGGCGGGCCGACGAGCAGCCCGTCGGACGTGGGGGAGAACCGGCCGGACAGGTTGAGGAGCCGGCGGATCTCGCGCGGGTCGCGGCCGGCGCCGCGGGCGGCCTCGTCGACGGCCGCGTTGCCGCGCACCAGGTCGCCCGGCTGCAGGTACCCCATGGACGGCAGCCAGCCGTCGGCCTTCTCGCCGACGAGCCGCAGCATGCGCGGCTTGTACGCGCCGACCCAGATGCCGACGTCGTGCACGGGTGCCGGTCCCCGCTTCGCCCCGGCGACGTGGTGGTGCGCGCCGCCCGCGCGCAGCGGCCGCCGCTCGTCCGTGGCCCACAGCCCGCGGATGACGTCGATGGCCTCGCCGAGGGCGTCGACGCCCTGCCCGGGCGTGAGGCGCGGGACCCCCATCGCCTCGATCGCGTCCCAGAACGCGCCCGCGCCGAGGCCGAGCTCGGCGCGGCCGCCGGAGAGGGCGTCGAGGCTCGCGACGGCCTTGGCCAGCACGGCGGGCTGCCGCAGCGGCAGGTTGAGGACGTCGCCCGCCAGGTGGACGCGCTCGGTGCGCGCGGCGGCCCAGGTCAAGAGGGTCCACGTGTCCAGGAACGCCGGCTGGTAGGGGTGGTCCTGGAACGTGACGAGGTCGAGGCCGACCTCCTCCGTGAGGACGGCGAGCGCGACCGGTGCCTGCGGCTCGGCGGCCTGCGGGGTGAGGAACGTGCCGAACGTCAGCTCGTGGCCGTAGTCGGTCATCGTGGTGCGTCTCCTGTCGTCTGCGAGCACGATCGTATGCACGGCAGACGATCTGTGTCACCGCGAGTACGCTCAGGGCATGACCACGTCCGGCGGTGACCTCGGCTGGCAGCTCGGCACCCTGCTGGGCCGCTGGCGCGCGGCCGTCGAGCACGCCGTCGCCGACGTCCCGTCCGGCCCGCGCGGGTGGCACGTGCTCGCCGCGGTGGTCGAGGGCGTCCCGCCCACGCAGGCGGCGCTGGCGGCGCGGCTCGGCATCGACCGGACGGTCATGACGTACCTCGTCGACAAGCTCGTCGGCTGCGGCCTCGTCGAGCGGCGCCCCGACCCGGCCGACCGGCGCGTGCGGCGGATCGCCCCCACCGACGCCGGGCGCGCCGCGCACACGGACCTCGCCGCCCGCGTCACGGCCGCGGAGGACGACGTCCTCGCCGGGCTCGAGCCCGCGGAACGCACCGTGCTGCGGGGCCTCCTCACCCGGCTGACCGGCGCACCGGCGCACGGCGAGGACGTCTGCCGCGTCGTCCGCGAGGCACCCGCGCCACCGGCCGACGTGCAGCCGGCCGACGTGCCGCAGGTGGACGCGGGCCCGCCCCGCACCGACGGGCGCCCGGCGCTCGTCGCCGGAGCCGTCGACGCCTGACGCGCGTCAGGTGGACGCGACGCGGTCCCGCAGCGGCCCGACGCCCGGTCCTGCGAGGTCGTCGAGGTATGCCGCCCGTCCCGCCGTCGCCATGACCAGGGCGAGCGTCGTCCCGCGCACCTCCGGTCCCTCGCCGGCGACGAACGGCCCGTCCGTCGCCACCAGCCGCAGCCCGCGGGCCGCGCTCGCGCTGTGCACGGCGAAGTCGCGGCGCACGTAGAACTCCGCCACCGCGGTCACGGCGTCCGCCGACGGCGTCGTCGCGATACCCAGCGGCCGCCGCACGTCCTGCGCGTGCACGACGACCTCGCCCAGCCACGCGGCCGCGTGGCCCGACGGTGCGGTGGTCCGGCCGACGGCCGCGCGGAAGCGGGCGAGCGTCTCACCGGGCGTGGCCCCCCGGTGCGCCACGAGCCGGCGCTGGTTGTGCAGGTCGGCGTCGAACCGCGCGCCCACGATGCTCGCGAGCCACCGCACGGGCGTCATGTGCGCCGCCGCCGTGAGGTGCGCGACGACGTCCTCGACCGTCCAGCGCCCGCACAGCGACGGCGTGGCCCACGCGGCGTCGTCGAGGCCCGCGAGGTCGGCGGCGAGGGCCGCACGCTCGGCGCTGACGGCGGCGGACAGGGCGGCACGGTGGGCACGGCCGGGCACGGGACCTCCAGGGCGACGGGTGGACGTGCACGCACGCTACGGGGAGGCGGGCCGCCGGTGGCGCGTTGCTGCACCTCCGGCAGCCGATCGCTCGGTCCACGGTGCGCGGTGGCCCTGCGCACCCTTCCGCGGACGACCGGCACGGGGATAACGTAGGTATGTACCTACAAGGAGACCGCGATGCCCCACGTCACGTCCCGCGAGTTCAACCACGACGTCTCCGCCGCCAAGCGCGCGGCCAAGGACGGGCCGGTGGTGATCACCGACCGCGGTGAGCCCTCGCACGTGCTGCTCACGTACGCGGACTACCAGCGCATGACGCGCCGTGCGTCCCGTCCGCCCTTGTCGGAGGCCCTCCGCATGGACGACGACATCGAGTTCGAGCCGGGCCGCGTGGCGTTCGACGTCCGCCCGGCGGGCCTGTGAGCCACCTCCTCGACACGAACGTCCTCTCCGAGCTGCGACGACGTACCCCCGACCCGCGCGTCACCGCGTGGGTCGACGGCCAGGACCCGGAGTCCCTCTTCCTCTCGGTCATGACCGTGTACGAGATCGAGCTCGGCATCCGGTCGGTCGAGCGACGCGACCCGGTGCAGGCGTCGTCGCTGCGGACCTGGTTCGCGACCCGCGTGCTGACCGAGTTCGCCGACCGCGTCCTGCCGGTGGACACGCCGGTGGCGGTCCGCGCGGCGGCGCTCTCGGTCCCGGACCGGCGCCCGCAGAGCGACGGCCTCATCGCCGCGACCGCGCTCGTGCACGGGATGCCGGTCGTGACGCGGAATGTCGCCGACTTCGCGGACGTGCCGGGTCTCGCGGTGCTGGACCCCTGGCGGCACTGACGCCTCACGTCGGCGGCCGGCGCCGCGGGAGGTACTGGCGTCGCGGCGCCGTCCGGGGCCAGACTCGCGGCATGGAGTACCGGACGACGATCCTCGCCACGGGCGGCACGACGACCGGCATCCCGGTCCCCGACGACGTCATGACGGCCCTCGGCGGTGGCGGGCGGCCGAAGGTGACCGCGACGGTCGGCGGCTACACGTTCACGACGACGGTCGGCACCCGCGACGGCCGCAGGCTCCTGCCGTTCAGCAGCGACCGCCGCAAGGAGAGCGGCCTCGCGGCGGGCGACGAGGTCACGGTGTCGATCGCGCTCGCGGACGCGTGAGCGCAGACCGGAACACGCACCCGCCCGCGGTCGTTCGACCGGACGTGGACGAGGACCCGACGGCCGCCCCGCACGCCCGCGTCGACGGGCACCCGCCCGGCCGCGTGGACGGGCACGTGCCGGCCGCGCTCGACGGCCGCGCCGACACCGGGGCGCAGACCCGCGTCCTCGCCGAGCTCGTGCACGTGCGCACCGGCCGCCTGCTGCGCCCCGACGCCGACCCCGACGAGCTGCCGCGGCGCATCCGCGCCCTCCAGCGCGAGCTGACGCGGTTCCTCATGACCTACCAGTTCGGCATCGACGAGGTGCTGACCAAGGTCAACATCCTGCGCGAGGAGTTCGAGCAGACGCACGACCACAGCCCCATCGAGCACGTCCGCTCCCGGCTGAAGTCGATGGACTCGCTCGTGCAGAAGGTGCTCCGCACCGGGTGCGAGCCGACGCTGCCGGCGATCCGCGAGCGCATCCGCGACGTGGCGGGCGTGCGGATCACGACGAGCTTCGTCTCGGACGCGTACTGGGTGGTGCGGATGCTCTCGCGCCAGCCGGACGTCGACGTCGTCGAGGTGAAGGACTACATCGCGCACCCGAAGCCGAACGGGTACCGCTCGCTGCACGTCATCGTGCGCGTCCCGGTGTTCCTGTCGGACCGCACCGAGCACGTGTACGTCGAGCTCCAGGTGCGGACGATCGCCATGGACTTCTGGGCGAGCATCGAGCACCAGCTGTACTACAAGTACGACCGCGAGGTGCCGCCGCACCTGCTGGGGGAGCTGGAGGACGCGGCCCGCGTGGCTGCGGACCTCGACCAGCGGATGGGCCGGCTGCGCGACGAGCTGCGGGACCTCGCGAGGCCCTGACCGGCGCGCCGCGGCGGGCCCTCAGCGCACCCGGCGCCGCTCCTCGGCCGCCGCGGCGTTCGCCTCCAGGCGCGCCAGCACGTCGAGCGCCGCGGCCTGCTCCTGCGCGCCCATCCCCGCGACCGTGGCCTCCTCGAGCGTCCGCCACATCGCCTCGACGCGGGCGCGCAGCGGCTCGCTCGCGGGCGTCGGCTCGACGAGCGAGACGCGGCCGTCGGCGGGGCTCGGCACCCGCCGGACGTAGCCGGCGCGCTCCAGCCGCTGCACCGTCCGCGTCATCGCGGCGGAGTCGGTGGAGACGAGCCGGGCGAGGTCGGTCTGCCGCTGCGGCCCGTGCTGCCACAGGTGCAGGAGGAGCAGCTCGTGGCCGGGGTGCAGGCCGAGCTCGCGCAGCAGGTCGGCGGCGTAGGCGCGGTGCGCCCGGGCGAGGCGGAAGATCGCGTGGCTGACCGGGCCCGTGCCGTCCGCCGGGGTGCGCGCAGCGTCGTCGGTGCCCGGGCCGTCGCCCGTCGTCGTCGCCACCGCCCCAGGCTACGCGGGGAGGCTGACCGTGGACCCCGGAATACCTGTACCAAACAGGTAGTTACCTGTCTCGAACAGCAAGTGCTGGATCGAGGAGGAGACCCCCATGTCCGTCGCGTTCACCCCCGGCCGCATCGGCCGCCGCACCACCCGCAACCGCATCGTCATGGCGCCCATGACCCGCAGCCGGGCGTACGGGCCCGGCAACAGCCCGACCGACCTCATGGCGACGTACTACGCCCAGCGCGCGTCGGCCGGGCTGGTCGTCACCGAGGGCACGCAGCCCTCGCCGCAGGGGCAGGGCTACGTCGACACGCCGGGGCTGCACTCCGACGAGCAGGTCGCCGGCTGGCGCCGCGTCACGGACGCGGTGCACGAGCGGGGCGGGCTGATCGTCGCGCAGCTCATGCACACGGGCCGGGTCGGCCACCCCGACACGACCGGCCGCACCCCGGTCGGGCCGTCGGCCGTACGCGCCGCGGGCGTCGTCCACACGCGCACCGGGCGGCAGGAGATGGTCGTTCCCGAGCCGCTGGACGAGTCCGGCATCGCGCGCACCGTCCGCGACTTCGCCGCGGCGTCGGCCCGCGCGGTCGAGGCCGGGTTCGACGGCGTCGAGCTGCACGGCGCCAACGGCTACCTGCTGCACCAGTTCCTCTCGACCAACGCCAACCGCCGCACGGACGCGTGGGGCGGTGACGCCGCGGGCCGCACGCGGCTCACGGTCGAGGTCGCGCGGGCCGCCGCCGACGCGATCGGGGCCGACCGCGTCGCGCTGCGGATCTCGCCGACGAACCCGCTCAACGACATCGACGAGGAGGGGTACCGGGAGACCTACACGCACCTCGTGGACGCGCTCGACCCGCTGGGGCTCGCGTACCTGCACCTGGTGGAGGCCGAGGACGTCGGCCTGACCGCGCTGCTGCGCGCCCGCTGGTCCGGCCCGCTGGTCCTCAACCCGTGGACGCCGGGCCGCACGACCGGCCCCGAGGACCTCGAGCGGCTCGAGCGCGGCGACGCCGACCTGCTCGCGTTCGGGGCGCTGTTCCTCGCCAACCCGGACCTGCCCGAGCGGCTGCGCCGCGGCGGGCCCTTCACCGCGCCCGACCTCTCGCGGGCGTTCGGCGGTGACGGCACGGGCTACACCGACTACCCGACGCTCGACGACGCGGCGGCCGGTGACGGTCGCCCGGACCGGGAGGTCGTCCCGGTGGCCTGACGCGCCACGGCCGGCCCCGACGGCGCCGGCCACCACGCGCCCCGCACCGCGGCCACCGCGTCGCCCGGCCTGACCCGGTCGGGTGACGCGGTGCCCGGGCGCCGCCCCGGACCCCTACAGCGGCGTCCGCACCGGACGCTGCGACCGCTCACCGCGCCGCTGCGGCTGCTGCTCCGGCTCCTCGAGTGGGCGCGCTCACCCGAAGGCGGACGGGGCGCCCTCGGCCAGCCAGTACCGGCCCCGGTCGTCCTCGAGCTCGGCGCGCATCACGGGGTGGCGTGCCCACCGCTCCAGCGAGCGCACGAGGACGGACGGCCGCACGTCGAGCAGCGGCAGCGGCACCGCGAGCCCCGGCCGGCGCGGCGTGCGCGGCAGCAGGCCGCGGCGTCGGTGCCAGCGCCACGACGGCGCGTCCGCGCGGGGCTCCACGACGAGGTCGACGTGGCGGCCCGTGTCCACCAGCCGCACGTCCGCGACGTCGTCCCACGCCAGCGTGCCGCTGCCGTCCCCGGCGTGCAGGTGCAGGCCCTCGCGGGTGAGCACGAGCCGGCTGCCGCGTCGCACGCGCAGCCAGAGCTCGGGCACGCACACGAGCACCGGCAGCGTCGCCAGCCAGAGCAGCACGGCGCCGCCCGACCCGTGCGCCGCCGCGGCCGCCGTCACGAGCGCGGCCGCGACCGCGGTCGTGCCGGACGCCTGGAGCAACGGGACGGTCCGGGCCAGGGGCAGCACCACCGCCGGCCGACCCTCCACCGTCGCCACCTCCACCCGTGCGCCGTCCGCGGGCGACGGCCGCCGCAGGTGCAGCACCCCCACGCCGACGCCGACCGCGACCCACACCAGGCCGATCGCGACGCCCGCGGCCCACCCGGACCCGTCGCGCTCCGCCAGCGCCCACGTCGACCCCGCCGCCAGCGCGGCGCCGAGCAGCACGTTCGTCACCGTGACGAACCACAGGAAGCCGCGGCTCGCGGGGCGCCGTCCGTCGCTCACGAGGGCCCACACCTCCGGCACCGTGCCGAGCGGCACGCGGAGGCGGCGCAGCTCGGTGTCGCCGCGCCGCAGGAGCTCGTCCGTCGTGCGCTCACCCCACGTCGCCATGGCGGCTCCCTCCGCGCGTGCCCGGTGACGGCCGGCGGTCCGTCGGGCGCCGATCCTGCCAGCCCACCGGCCGGCCGGAGGGTGGGACCGCCGGTCCCCGGACCGACGCGGCCTTCCGCGCACCGTCGCCCGCGCGCACGCTCGCCCCGATGCCGGCGCCCGGACCGGGGCGCGGCCCGCGACGAGGAGGACCCATGACCGACACCCGCACCGCGCTCGTGACCGGCGGCAACCGCGGCCTCGGACGCGCCGCCGTCCGCGCGCTCGCGGCCGACGGCGCCGACGTCGTCCTGACCTACCGGCAGCACGAGGACGAGGCGGCCGCGGTGGTCGACGACGTCGCGGCGGCCGGCGGCCGGGCGGTCGCGCTGCGGCTCGACACCGGCGACGTCGACGACGTGACCGGCTTCCCGGTCCGGCTCACCGAGGTGCTCGCCACCACGTGGGGCCGCGACCGCCTCGACGTGCTCGTCAACAACGCCGGCCATGCGCTGCCGACGCCGCTCGGCGGGACCGCGCCCGACGCGCTGCAGAGCCTGTTCGACGTGCACGTGCGCGGCGTCTTCCTGCTCACGCAGGGCCTGGCGCCGCTGCTCGCCGACGGCGGCCGCGTCGTCAACCTGTCGAGCGGCCTCGCGCGGTTCGTCTCGCCCGGCGGGCTGTCGGCGTACGGGGCGATGAAGGCCGCGGTCGAGGCGCTCACGCGGTACTGGGCGCTGGAGCTGGGGGAGCGCGGCATCACCGTGAACGTCGTGGCGCCCGGCCCGGTGGCGACCGACTTCGGCGGCGGGCGCGTGCGCGACGCGGCGGACGTGCGCGCCGCCCTCGGGGCCCAGGCGGCGCTCGGCCGGGTGGGCGAGGCGGAGGACATCGGCCCGGTGGTCGCCGCGGTCGCGTCCGGCGCGCTCGGGTGGGTCACGGGGCAGCGGATCGAGGCCTCGGGCGGCACGCGGCTGTGACGTCGGCGCGGAGGAGCGCCGCAGGGGGCGCGAGGGTGGGCGGCGCGGGCGCACGGGCCGGCGCCGCCGCCGGCGCGCTGCCGGGCGCCCCGCGTACCGGCGTCCTTGCCCGGCGTGCGTCCGCGGCGAACACTGCGGGGGTGGACCGCGAGCAGCTCGCCGACTTCCTGCGCAGGCGCCGCGAGGCGCTCCAGCCGGAGGACGTCGGCCTGCCGCGCGGCGCCCGCCGCCGCGCGGCCGGGCTGCGGCGCGAGGAGGTCGCGCTGCTGTGCGGCATGTCGGTGGACTACTGGTCGCGGCTCGAGCAGGGCCGCGGCCCGCAGCCGTCGGACCAGATGCTCACGGCCGTCGCCCGCGGCCTGCGCCTGTCGCTCGCGGAGCGCGACCACCTCTTCCGCCTGGCGGGGCACGCGGCTCCCGAGCGTGTCGGCCGCTCCGAGCACGTCGCCCCCGGCCTCATGCGTGTGCTCGACCGCCTGCACGACACCCCGGCGCAGGTGATGACGGACCTCGGCGAGACCCTCGTGCAGAACGACCCCGCCGTCGCGCTCCTCGGCGACGCGTCGCGGCTCACGGGCCTGGACCGCGTGTCGGTCCACCGCTGGTTCACCGACCCCGACGCCCGTCGCGTGTACCCGGAGGACGACCACGACCTGCGCGGACGCGTCGTCGTCGCCGACCTGCGCGCCGCGCTCGCCCGGCAGGGCGCCGGCTCGCGCGCCGAGCAGGTGGTGACCGCGCTGCTCGCCCGGAGCGAGGAGTTCGCGCGCGTGTGGGCGGACCACGAGGTGGGGCTCGTCCACGGCCCGGCCAAGCGGCTGGTGCACCCCGAGCTCGGCGTCCTCACGCTCGAGTGCCAGAAGCTGCTCGACGTCGAGCAGTCGCAGGTGCTCCTCGTCTTCACCGCGACCCCGGGCTCACCCGACGACGAGAAGCTCCGCCTGCTCGCCGCCCTCGGCCGCCAGCGCATCGGCGCCTGACCTCGCCGGCCCCGCGAGCCCGCCCGCACCCGTCCGCACCCGACCCGACCGCGCTGGCGGGACGGGGACCCGTGCCTGCCGGGGTGCGCCCGGGAGCGGCCGTGGCATGCGGTCGGCGGAAGCCCTTGCGCGCACGACGGTTCAGTGGTTCATTAGTCATGTAACGAACCACAGAACAGGAACGGAGGGACGCCGTGTTCGACGGTCGTGACCCCGTGTACCTGCAGATCGCCGACCAGATCCGTCAGGACGTCCTCGCGGGCGCCCTCGCGGCCGAGGAGCAGGTCATGTCCACCACGCAGTACGCGACGACGTTCCGGATCAACCCGGCGACCGCCGCCAAGGCCTTCAACCAGCTCGTCGACGAGGGCGTCCTCTACAAGCGCCGCGGCGTCGGCATGTTCGTCGCACCCGGCGCCCGCGAGCGCCTGCTCGCCGAGAGCCGCGAGTCGTTCTTCGCCGACACCGTGGACCCCGTCGCCGACGCGGCCCGCGTGCTCGGCATCCCCGTCGAGGACGTCGTCGCCCGCCTCCGCGAGCGCGCCGCCCACCTCGACGCCACCACCCCCACGACCGGTACCACCGACACGGAGGCCGCACGATGACCAGCCCCGGCTACGGCGTCACGCTGCGCGGGGTGACCCAGCGCTTCGGCGACACGGTCGCGCTCGACGACGTCGACCTGGAGATCCGCCCCGGCACCATCACCGGCCTGCTCGGCCGCAACGGCTCGGGCAAGACGACGCTCGGCTCGCTCGTCGCGGCGTTCCGCCGGCCGACGTCGGGCGAGGTGCTCGTCGACGGCGAGGAGCCCTGGGAGAACGAGCGCACCGCACCCGGCGTCTGCCTCGTCCGTGAGTCCGGTGACGTCCTCGACGAGGACCGGCTGCGCGACAACCTCGACTTCTTCGCCGGCGCGCGACCGACGTTCGACCGCGCGTTCGCGGCCGAGCTCATGGAGCTGTTCGAGCTGGACCCGAAGAGCAAGCCCAGCAAGCTGTCGCGCGGCAAGAAGTCGGCGTTCGGCATCACCGTCGGCCTCGCGAGCCGCGCACCGCTGACGATCCTCGACGAGGTCCACCTCGGTCTGGACGCGCCCAGCCGGTACGCGTTCTACGACACGCTGCTCGCCGACTACCTCGCGCACCCCCGCACGATCGTGCTCTCGAGCCACCTCATCGAGGAGATCGAGCGGCTGCTCGAGGACGTCGTGGTGCTCGACCGCGGCCGGGTCCTGCTCACGCAGGACGCGGACTCGCTGCGCGCGGAGGGCGTCTCGGTCACCGGACCGCAGGACGCGGTCGACGCGTTCGTCGCCGGCCGCACCGTGCTCGGGACGCAGCGGCTCGGCCGCACCACGCAGGTCACCGTGCGCGGCGTCCTCACCGACGCCGACGTCGCCCGGGCGCGCGCCACCGGGCTGGAGCTCGGCCCCGTGCCGCTCCAGGACCTGTTCGTGCACCTCACCGACCCGCGCCGCCGCGACGGCGTCGTGGCCGCGAAGGTCCCCGGCGAGGGGGCCCTGCCGTGAGCGCCGCCGTCACCACCGCACGTGCGACCCGCCGCCCGTCGCCCCTCGCGCACGCGCTGAGCCGTCAGCTCGGCGTCGCCGCCTACCTGGCGGTCTGGTACTGGGCGATCGCGCTGGTCGTGCTCGTCATCGCGACGCTGGTCGTGTGGCGCGTCAACGGCAGCGTCGACGTCTCGATCGTGGCCTACGCGCGCCAGTCGGCCATCTGGTTCCCGTTCTCCCAGGCGATCCTGCTGATCGCGAGCCTCCTGCGCGTGCACGTCGCCGCCGGGATGACCCGCCGCACGTTCGTCCGGGCGTCGCTGGTCACGGCGGTGTCGACGGGCCTCGGCTACACGCTTGTGCTGAGCGGGCTGCTGCTGCTGGAGCGCGCGCTGCACGCCGCGGTGGGCTGGGACGCCGAGATCCTCGAGCAGGGCTTCGAGCTCGTCGGCAGCAGCTTCCCGACCATGGTCGGCGAGCTGGCGCCCGCGCTCGTCCTCGCGAACCTGTGCGGTCTGCTCGTCGGGGTGGTCTACCACCGCTACGGCGGCTGGTGGGGCACCGTCACCCTCCCGCTGACCGTCCTGCCCATCGTCGCGACGCTGGCCCTCGCGGGCGAGTGGTTCGGGTCCTTCCCGCTGGACGGGCTGCTCGACCCCGCCGGCGACGCGCCGCTGCTGACCGGTGCGGTCCTCGCGCTGGTCACGGCCGCCGTCTACGTCGCGCTCGTCCGCTCGACCCCCGTCCGCACGCCGCGCTGACCGCGGCCGCGCGCCGACCGCACCGCGCCCACCACGCCCCCGCACGACCGGCCCGCGCCACCCGCCCGCGCCACCCCGCCCACGACACCGGAGGACCCGATGACCACCGCCACCGCCACCCGGCCCGCGACGCGGCCGACGCCGCTGCGGCACGCGCTGCGCACGCAGCTGCGCCTGGTGGGGCCGTTCACCGGGTGGTTCTTCGCGATCGCCGTGGTCGGGGCGGCGGTGGCCACGGTCGTGCTGGCCGCGCTCCGGGTCGACGTGAGCACGACGGTCGTCGGCCTCGCCCGGCAGGGCAGCATCTGGGTCGTCTTCTCCCAGACCGTCCTGCTCGTGTCGATGCACCTGCGGGTGCACGTCGCGGCGGGCATGACGCGGCGGGTCTTCGCCCGCGCCAGCGTGGCCACCGCCGTCGCCGTCGGGCTCGCGTACGGGCTCGGGTACACCGTGCTGGTGCTGCTCGAGGGCGTCCTGCACGACGCCCTCGGGTGGGACACCACCGTCACCGACGCCGTCCTGCCCGGGCCGCACGACTCCGCCCTCGCGCTGCTCGCCGAGTACGCGCCCACGCACGTCGTCGCGGCCGTCACCGGCCTGCTCGTCGGGTCGGCGTTCCAGCGCCTCGGCGGCCGGTGGGGCACCGTCGCCCTGCCCCTGACCTTCCTGCCGTTCGCGGCCGTCCTCTCGCTCACCGCGACGCAGGTCGGCCCGGTCGCCCTCGCCGAGCCGCTGAGCGGCGGTGCGGCCACCGCCGTGCACGTGCTCGGCGCCCTGGTCCTCACGGCCGTCGCGGCCGCCGCCCACGCGGCGGTCACCCGCTCGCTCCCGCTGCGCACCACCGGCTGATCCGGCTCCGCGCGGGGGCAGTCCGCGCGCGGCCCACCCCCGTACCCCGCATCTCGCACAGGTCTCGCACCCGTCCCCACGGGACCGGCCCCACGCCGGTCCCGCGGCACCCCGCACCCTCGCACCGCCCGCACCGCACCCACCCAGCACCCACCCAGCACCCGGAGGGCACCATGAGCACCCCTGTCATCCAGGCCGAGCGCCTGCGCAAGACGTACGGCGGCACCGTCGCCGTCGCGGACGTCAGCCTCACCGTCGAGCGCGGCGAGATCTACGGCGTCCTCGGCCGCAACGGCGCCGGCAAGACGACGACCGTCGAGATGGTCGCCGGCCTGCGCACCCCCGACTCCGGCACCGTCCGGGTCCTCGGCCTCGACCCCACGCGCGACGCGGCGGCCCTGCACGAGCGCGTCGGCCTCCAGCTGCAGGAGAGCGCGCTGCCCGACCGGCTGCGGGTGCGCGAGGCGCTCGACCTGTACGCGTCCTTCTACGGCGCCCCGGCCGACCCGGCGGACCTGCTCGACCTGCTCGGGCTGACCGCCAAGGCGTCCACGGCGTTCAAGGACCTGTCCGGCGGGCAGAAGCAGCGCCTGTCGGTGGCCCTTGCGCTCGTCGGGCGGCCGCAGGTCGCGATCCTCGACGAGCTGACCACGGGCCTCGACCCGCACGCGCGGCGCGAGACGTGGGCCGTCGTCGAGGCGATCCGCGACTCCGGCGTGACGATCGTGCTGGTCACGCACCTCATGGAGGAGGCGGAGCGGCTCTGCGACCGGATCGCCCTCATCGCGTCCGGCCGCGTCAGCGCGGTCGGCACCCCGGACGAGATCGTCGCCCTCGCGCACGGCGAGCAGGTGCTGCGCGTGCGCCCCGACGGCCACGTCACCGACGACGCACTGCTGGGCGCCCTCGCCGGCGTGCCCGGCGTGCGGGACGCGTCGGTCGCCGACCGCGCCCTCGTCGTCCGCGGCGGCGGGACGCTCGTGCAGGACGTGCTGGTGGCCCTCGACCGGCACGGCGTGCGCACCTCCGACGTCCGCCTCGACCGCGCGTCGCTCGAGGACGCGTTCGTCTCCCTCACCGGCGACGGGTCAGAGACCCCCGCCGACGCCCGTGCCACCGTCCCCGCGTCCACCCCGGAGGTGTGACATGACCACCACGACCCCCACCCGCCCCGCCCCCCGCGGGCCGGCCGTGCTCGCCCGCATGACCGCGGTCGAGGCGAAGCTCCTCGTGCGCGACCCGTCCGTGCTGTTCTTCGCCCTGGTCTTCCCCGTGCTGCTGCTCACGGTCCTCGGCCTGGTGATGCCGTGGGCGGACGAGCCGTACGGCGCCGAGGACCCGTACCTGTCGCAGATCACGGCGATCACCGGCTACACGCCGATCGTCCTGTGCCTCGCCGTCGCGACGGTCGCGCTGTCGACGTTCCCGGCGACGATCGCCACCTACCGCCAGCGCGGCGTGCTGCGGCGCCTGTCGACGACGCCGGTCGGGCCGACGCGGCTGCTGACCGCGCAGGTCCTGGTCAACCTCGGCGTGCTCGTGGTCGCCGCGGCCCTCGCGGTGGCGTCGGGTGTGCTCGTGCTCGACATCGCCCTGCCGGAGAGCCCGCTGCTGGTCGTGGGCGTGTTCGCGCTCGCGGTCCTCGCGGCGTTCGGCCTCGGGTCGGTCGTCGCGGCGCTCGCCCCGACGGCGGCGGCGGCGAACGGCTGGGGCATGCTCCTGTACTTCGTGTCCCTGTTCTTCGCCGGCGTCTGGCTGCCGCTGCCGGCGATGCCGCAGGTCGTGCAGGACGTCGCCCAGTACACCCCGCTCGGGGCGGCGTCCCAGGCGATGACCGCGGCATGGGTCGGCCAGCCCTTCCCGACCACGCAGGTGGTCGTCATGGTGGTGTGGGCGCTCGTCGCGACGCCGGTCGCAGCGAAGCTGTTCCGCTGGTCCTGACCGCGGCGGGGCGTGCTCAGCCCCGGACCGGGGTGGCCGTCGGGACCGGTCCCGACGCCGCCCCGGACCGGGGTTGCAGCGCGGCCAGCAGCCCCAGACCCAGCGCGAGCCCGAGCATCGTCACGACGCCCCACGGCCAGTAGATGTGCGACCCGGAGAAGCTCGCGCTCGCGGCCAGCAGCACCAGGGCACCGGGCAGTGCGCGCCACCCCGAGCGGCGCCACGCGACGACGGCGAGCAGCACGCTGCCGATCAGGAAGGCCCACGCTCCCCACGTGCCGATCCGGTTGCCCGCGTCGAACAGCAGCCGGACCGCCTCGGCCCCGGACCCGTCGCCGTGCCCGTGCGTCGGGTCCGCACCGTGCGCGACGAGCGTCCCCGCCCCGATCCCCGCCAGCGCGTCGACGACGCCGTACAGCGTCAGGTAGAGGAAGCCGCTCACTCGCACGCCCCACGCCAGCAGCCCGCGCTCGCCGTGCACGAGCACCCACTGCGCGACGCCGAGCAGGGGGAACAGCGGCACGAGCAGGATGTGCATGGTCGTCCACCACGCCGCGGTGCTCGCGTCGAGCGTGTGCGGGTGGGTGGTGCCGATGCCGGCCAGCACCAGCGGCGGGACGGTGACGGCGACCACTCTGGACCAGCGCACGGGGGCGACCGTAGCGCCGGCGGCAGGGCCCGGGGAACGCCCGCCACGAGCCGTCCCACCCCGTGGCCCTGTCGGGCCGCGCCGAGTGGGTGCGCTCCCACGAGTTCGTCCCGCGAATCGTTTAGCGACCTAGCCGCCCGTGGCCCGCCTCACGAGAGTGAGCCGCGTCCTGACCGTCGGACCCGGGTGCACCGAGGCGCCCGCCCCGACGGTCCGTTCCTTCGTGCACCGCACCGGCGCGCGCACCCGCGCCGCCGGGACACCGGGGACCGCCCGCACCGACGCGCGCGCCCCGGACGCCGAGAAAGGTACGGAAACGATGTCCTCATCCACCCGACGGCGTGCCGTCAGAGCGGCGTGGGCCGTCCTGACCGCCACGTCGCTCGTGGGCGTCGCGGGCGCCCAGTCCGCGATCGCCCTGTCGGGCACGGCCGCGCCGGCCGCCCCCGTCGTCGCGGCCGCCGCGCCCGCCGACTCCGAGTACGCGCAGCGCTTCCTCGAGCAGTACGAGAAGATCAAGGACCCGGCCAACGGGTACTTCAGCCCGCAGGGCATCCCGTACCACGCGGTCGAGACCCTCATGGTCGAGGCGCCGGACCACGGTCACATGACGACGTCCGAGGCCTACAGCTACTGGCTGTGGCTCGAGGCGCTGTACGGCCAGCACACGGGTGAGTGGGCCCCGCTGAACGAGGCGTGGGACACGATGGAGAGGTACATGATCCCGCAGTCGGCCGACCAGCCGACCACCTCGTTCTACGACCCGGGCAAGCCCGCGACGTACGCCGCGGAGTACAACCACCCCAGCCAGTACCCGTCGCAGCTCAACACGAGCGGCACCGTCGGCGTCGACCCGATCGCGAACGAGCTGAAGTCGACCTACGGCACGTCGGACATCTACCAGATGCACTGGCTCGCGGACGTCGACAACGTCTACGGCTTCGGCAACGCGCCCGGACCGGGCTGCCAGCTCGGCCCGTCGCACGAGGGCGTCTCGCTCATCAACACGTTCCAGCGCGGCCCGCAGGAGTCGGTCTGGGAGACCATCCCGCAGCCCACCTGCGACGACTTCACGTTCGGCGGCCGCAACGGCTTCCTCGACATCTTCACCGGCGACGCGACGTACGCGAAGCAGTGGAAGTACACGTCGGCGTCCGACGCCGACGCGCGCGCCGTCGAGGCCGTCTACTGGGCCAACAAGTGGGCGACCGAGCAGGGCAAGGCGGCCCAGGTAGCGGGCACGGTGGCCAAGGCGGCCAAGCTCGGCGACTACCTGCGCTACACGCTCTTCGACAAGTACTTCAAGCAGATCGGCTGCACCTCGCCGTCCTGCCCCGCCGGCACCGGCCGGACCAGCGCCCACTACCTGCTGTCCTGGTACATGGCGTGGGGCGGCGCGCAGGACGCGTCGGCCGGCTGGGCGTGGCGCATCAGCTCCTCGCACGCGCACTTCGGCTACCAGAACCCGTTCGCGGCGTGGGCCCTGTCCAACGACCCGAAGCTGACCCCGAGGTCGCCGACGGCCAAGGACGACTGGACCAAGGCGATGGACCGCCAGCTTGAGTTCTACACCTGGCTGCAGTCGTCCAACGGCCCGATCGCCGGCGGCGCCACGAACAGCTGGGACGGCGCCTACGCGCAGCCCCCGGCCGGCACCCCGACGTTCTACGGCATGGGCTACACCGAGGCGCCCGTCTACCACGACCCGCCGTCGAACCAGTGGTTCGGCATGCAGGCCTGGGGCGTGCAGCGCGTCGCCGAGCTGTACTACGAGACCGGCAACGCCAAGGCCAAGCGGGTCCTCGACAAGTGGGTCCCGTGGGTCGTCGACAACATCGAGGTCGACGGTGCGGACTGGTCCGTGCCGAGCGAGCTCACGTGGTCCGGCAAGCCCGACACGTGGAACCCGACGAACCCCGGCTCGAACGCCGGCCTCACCGTCACGCTGAAGAGCTCCGGCCAGGACGTCGGCGTCGCCGGCGACACCGCCCGCGCCCTCCTCTTCTACGCCGCCCGCTCGGGCGACACCGCCTCGCGCGACAAGGCCAAGGCCCTGCTCGACGCCATCTGGGAGCACAACCAGGACGCCCTCGGCGTCGCGGCGCCCGAGACGCGCGGGGACTACCAGCGGTTCGACGACAGCTACGTCGCCGGCGGCAACGGCATCTACGTGCCGCCGTCGTTCTCGGGCACCATGCCCAACGGCGACGTCATCAAGCCGGGCGTCTCCTTCCTCGACATCCGGTCCTTCTACAAGCAGGACCCGCAGTGGTCGAAGATCGAGACCGCGCTGCGCACGGGCGTGAACCCCACGTTCACGTACCACCGCTTCTGGTCGCAGACGGCCATCGCCGGCGCGCTCTCCGACTACGCGCGGCTGTTCGAGGGCGGCACGACGCCGACCCCGACGCCGACGCCGACCGTGACGCCGACGGTCACCCCGACGCCCACGGTCACGCCGACGCCGACGGTGACGCCGACCCCCACGGTCACGCCGACCCCGACGCAGAACCCGGCCGGCGCCTGCTCGGTCCGCTACACCAGCAACGAGTGGAACAACGGCTTCACGGCGTCGGTGCGCATCACCAACACCGGCAGGTCGGCGCTCTCCGGCTGGAACCTGCGGTTCGACCTCACCGGCGGCCAGCGCGTCCAGCAGGGCTGGAGCGCCACGTGGGCGCAGTCCGGTGCGACGGTGACCGCGACGAACGCGGCGTGGAACGGCTCGCTCGCACCGGGCGCCTCGGTCGAGATCGGGTACAACGGGTCGCACACCGGCCAGAACCCGCGGCCCACGGCGTTCACGCTCAACGGCGCCACCTGCACCACCGCGTGACGCCTCGCGCAGCACGCACGCACTGACGCACGACCGACGACCCCGCCACGACCCCATGCGTGGCGGTGAGGGGCCGGTCCCGGTGAGCCGGGGCCGGCCCTTCGTCGTGCGCGGCGGCCGGGCGGTGACGGGCGGACGCGCGACCGCGGCGGGAGGGGTAGGGCTGGCCCACCCCGCGGACGTGGGTGGGCACGGGTGTGCCGGCCCCGGGCCGGGCCCTACGTTCGAGGTCATGACCGAGTCGCCCGCACCGCCCGCGGCGCCGACCGCGCCCCGGGTCCCCGCGTGGGCACCGGGCCGCGGCCCCGCGCCAACCACCGCCCCCGCCGGCCCGACCGCCCGTCCGGCGGGCCGCACCGACGTCGTGCCGCTGGTCGCCGACGTCCGGCTCGTCGCCCCGGCGCTGACCGGGGGGCGGGCGCTGGCCCTCGCACCGGTCTCGGCCGCGACGTGGCGGGCCGTCGGGCAGCTCGTCGTCGCCGCCCTCTGGACGGGCACGGTCGCGGTCGTGCTGCTCACCGGGGCGGCCGTCGGCGTGTCGCTCGCCCTGCTCGTCGTCGGCCTGCCGGTCCTCGTGCTGACGCTCGCGCTGGCTCGGGGGTACGGCCGCGCCGAGCGGTCCCGGCTCGCCGCGCAGCTCGGCGCCGACGTGCCGGCGCCGGCGCGGCCCGTGCGGCGGCCGGGGTTCCGCGGCTGGTGGCTGCGGACCGTCGACGGCCGGGCGTGGGCGGCGGTCGCGCACGCTTCCGTCGCCGCCACCCTGAGCTGGACCGCCGTGGCACTCGTCGCCGCGCTGGGCGCGGTCGGGCTCGTGGCCGGCGTGGAGCTCGTCGTCCCGACGGTCCGCGACGCCCTGCAGATCGACCCGTGGGGCTGGGCCGTGCTCGTCCTCCCGGTGGGGCTGTGGGGTGCCGCGCTCGTCGCGCAGGGCGCCACGCTGCTGCAGCTGCGCATGAGCCGGGCCCTGCTGGGCGGCCGCTCGCGTGCCGAGGCGGAGCAGGCCGCGCAGGCCGCGGAGCAGCGCGCCGAGGACGCGGAGGTGCGGGCCGTCCGCCTGCGCGAGACCCGCACGGCCGCCGTCGAGGCCGCCGACGCGGAGCGCCGCCGCATCGAGCGCGACCTGCACGACGGCGCGCAGCAGCGGCTCGTCGCGCTGGGCGTGGAGCTCGGCGTCGCCCGCCGCGCCGTCGCCGGCGACCCGGAGGCCGCGGCGCGCGCGCTGGAGACGGCGCACGCCGAGGTCAAGGAGGTGCTCGCCGAGCTGCGCGACCTCGTGCGGGGCGTGCACCCGGCCGTCCTGACCGACCGCGGGCTCGACGCCGCGCTGTCCGCGCTCGCCGCGCGCAGCCCCGTCCCCGTCCGCGTCGATGCCGCGGGGCTCGGGTACGGCGCGCCGGCGAGCTCGTCCGCGCAGGCCGCGGCGTACTTCGTCGTCGCGGAGGCGCTGACGAACGTCGCCAAGCACGCGGGTGCCACGTCCGCCACGGTGTGCGCGGACGTCGTCGGCGCCGGCCCGGACGCCCGCCTGCGGGTGCGCGTCGGCGACGACGGCCGCGGCGGCGCCCAGGCGGCGCCGGGCGGCGGGCTCGACGGCCTGCGCCGGCGCGTCGAGGCGCTCGACGGTTCCTTCGACCTCGTCAGCCCCGCCGGGGCCGGCACCGTGCTCACCGTGGAGGTGCCGTGCGCATCGTGATCGCCGAGGACTCGGTCCTCCTGCTCGAGGGGCTCACGCGCCTCCTCGTCGCCGAGGGCCACGTGGTCACCGGCCACCGCACCGCCGACGCGCTCGTGGCCGCCCTCGGCGACCCGGACGCCGACCTGCCGGACGCCGTCGTGACGGACGTCCGCATGCCGCCCACGCACACCGACGAGGGCCTGCGCGCCGCCGTGCACCTGCGCGGCCTGCACCCCCGGCTGCCGGTGCTCGTGCTCTCGCAGTACGTCGAGCAGCGGTACGCGCGCGAGCTGTTCGCCGCCGACGCGCGCGGCCTCGGCTACGTGCTGAAGGACCGCGTGGCCGACGTCGACGACTTCCTCGCCGCGCTCGCCCGCGTGGCGGCCGGCGGCACCGTCGTCGACCCCGAGGTCGTCGCGCAGGTGCTCGCGCGCAGCACCCGGTCCGCGCTCGACGCCCTCACACCGCGCGAGCGCGAGGTCATGGCGCTGATGGCCGAGGGCCGGTCCAACTCCGCCATCGCCGACCGCCTCGTCGTCGGCCTGCCCGCGGTCGAGAAGCACGTCACGTCCATCCTCACCAAGCTCGACCTGCCGCCCGACTCCGACGACCACCGCCGCGTGCTCGCGGTCCTGCGGTGGCTCGAGGACGGCCCGACGAACGGAGCCCCGCGATGACCACCCCCCAGGACCCCACCGGCGCCGGTGCGCCCGCTCCCGACGCCGCCACGCAGCCGCTGCCGTCCGCCGGTCCCGCGACCCTGCGGCTCCCGGCACCGGGCGGCGACGCACCCGCCGACGCCGGTCCCGCGGCCTCCACCGGGTTCGGGGGAGCGGCGCCGCCGCCCGGCGCGACGGCACCCGCGACCGCCGGCGTCGCACCGCCGGCACGCCGGCGCTCGACGGCCGGCCGGGTCCTCACGGTGGCGGGCGCCGTGCTGGGCGGCCTGGTCGTCGTGCAGGTCGCCGCGACGCTCGTGGCCCAGGCGTCCGCGCGCACCGAGACGTCCGTGCAGACCTACGCCGCGGCGCCGGTCGTCGAGCTGGTCACGGACGGCGCGGTCGACGTCCGCGTGACGCCCGACGGCGACGTGCGCGTCGAGCGCACCTCCCGCACCGCGTGGCAGGACGCCGACCACGTCGTCGACGAGTCCGCCGACCGCCTCGCCGTGACGCACCGCTGCGGCTGGCAGTGGGTCGGCGTGTGCAGCACGTCGATGGCCGTGGAGCTGCCCGAGGGCACCGACGTGGTCGTCCGCTCGAGCGACGGCGACGTGCGCGCCGAGGGTCCGGTGGGGACGGTGACGCTGCGGACGTCGTCCGGTGCCGTCGCGGTGGTCGGCGCGCGCGGCGACGTCGTCGCGCGCACGTCGGACGGGGACGTCGTCGTGCAGGACGCGGGGGGCGCCGTCGACGCCCGGTCGTCCTCGGGCCACGTCGAGGTCGCGGACGCCGACGGCCGGGTCCGGGCGACCACGAGCGACGGCGACGTGCGCGTCCGGCGCGCGGGTGACGACATCGAGGCCGTCTCCTCGTCCGGCCACGTGGAGGTCGACGGCGTCACGGGCGCGGCGGTCGCGCGCACGTCGGACGGCGACGTGCTGGTCGCGGACGTGACGGGCGACGTGACGGCACGGACCTCCAGCGGCCACGCCACGGTGCACGGCACGGGGGAGCCCGTCGCCCTCGAGATCTCCACCTCGTCCGGCCGCCAGACCGTCGACGCCCCGACGGACCCGTCCGCCGGGCGCCGCGTGACGGTCGTCTCGAGCGACGGCGACGTCGCCTACCTGGGCCCGCGCGGCTGACGCGCCGGGGCGCGCGCGTACCCCCGGGAACGACGAAGCCCCCGGTCGGCATCTGCCGACCGGGGGCTTCCTCGTCTGTCGGGGTGGCGGGATTCGAACCCACGACCTCTTCGTCCCGAACGAAGCGCGCTACCAAGCTGCGCCACACCCCGTGGAGCCCCATGAGAATAGCGGACGATCACCCGTGCGACGAAACCGGCCGGTCAGCGGTTCACGCGGTCTGCGTCACGCCGGGACGAGCGTGAGCAGCGTCGCCTCCGGCCGGCACGCGAACCGCACCGGCGCGTACGGCGACGTGCCGAGCCCGGCCGAGACGTGCAGCCACGACGAGCCCGCACCACCGGGCCGGTCGGGACGCGCGCCGGGCCAGCCGTGCAGGCCCTTCGCGCGGCGCCGGTCGAGGTCGCAGTTGGTCGTCAAGGCGCCGTAGAACGGCACGGCGAGCTGCCCGCCGTGCGTGTGGCCCGCGATCGTGAGGTCAACGCCGTCGGCGTGCATCGCGTCGAGCACGCGCCGGTACGGGGCGTGGGTGACGCCGACGTGCAGGTCGACCGCCGGGGTGTCCCGCCGGTCGGCGCGCCCGCGGACGTCGTCCGGGCCGCCCGCCGCCGGGAAGCGGTCCTGGTCGAGGTGCGCGTCGTCCGTGCCGACCAGCGACAGCCGGCGCCCGTCGACGTCGAGGGCGTCGCGCCGGTTCGACAGGTCCGCCCAGCCGGCCGACGTCAGCCGTGCGACGAGCTCGCGCCACGGCAGCGCGACGGGGGGGTGGGCGGGCTCGTGCCGAGCGTCGGGCAGCAGGTACCGCGCCGGGTTCTTGGGCGCCGGCGCGAGGTAGTCGTTCGAGCCGAGCACGAACGCGCCCGGCAGCGCCAGCAGCGGCTCGAGGGCGTCGAGGAGCGCCGGCATCGCGTCGAGGTGCGCCCAGTTGTCGCCCGTGTCGACGACGAGGTGCGGGTCGAGCGTCGCCAGCTCGCGGACCCACCCGACCTTGCGCCGCTGCCCGGGCGTCAGGTGCAGGTCCGACACGTGCAGGACGCGCAGCGGCGCCTGCCCCGCGGGCAGCACCGGGACGGTCACCTCGCGCAGGGTGTACCAGCGCGCCTCGACGAGCGACCACGCGACGCCCGCCACGCCGGCGAGCGCGAGCCCGCCGACGGTGCGCAGCACGGGGTGGCCGGTGGGGGAGCCCCTCACCCGTCAGCCGTTGCGGCCGTTGTTGCCGCCCTGGCCGCCGCCCTGCCCGCGGCCGGGTCCCTCGCCGCCGCCCTGCCCACCGCCCGGGAACCCGGGCTGCACCTGGTTGGGGTCAGGGGCGGGCGCCTGGCCGTTCGACAGCCGCAGCGTGACGGTCGCGCCGCGCGACGCCGAGCCGGCGGGCGACTGCTCCGCGACGGCGCCGGCGGGCACCGACGACGCCACCTGCTCGTTCGACACCGACACGCGGAAGCCCGCACGCTGCAGCCGGTCACGTGCGTCCTGCTCGCTGAGCCCGACCACCGACGGCACGTTGGTGCGCTCGCCGAACAGCTGGCGGTCGTTGGGCGACACGAACGCGGGCACCTCGGCGCCGTCGAGCGTGCGGTCCATGAACCGCTTCCACGTCGGGCCCGCGATCGACGAGCCGTAGGGCCCGCTGGTGTACCGCTTGCCGTTGATCGTCAGGCCACCCATCGAGCGGAAGTTCTCGCTGAAGCCGACCCACACGGCCGTCGCGCGCAGCGGGTTGTAGCCGACGAACCAGTTGTTCTCGTTGTTCGACGTCGTGCCGGTCTTGCCGGCGGCGGTGTACGACGGCGCGCCGATCGAGCGGCCCGTGCCCGTCCACACGTTGCTCAGCGCGAAGTTCATCGCGGCGGCGATCTGCGGCTCGACGGCGCCCGGCCGGCAGTCGGCGGACGGGACGGGCAGCTGCTCGCCGGCCGTGTTGACGACCGAGGTGATCGCGATCGGCTTGCAGTAGGTGCCGTTCGCGGCGAACGCGGCGTACGCGGCCGCCATCTGCAGCGGCGACGTCGACTCGGAGCCGAGGACGTTGGCCGGCGTCGCGGTGAACGGCGCGTCGCCGGGCGTGCCCCAGCGCGTCTCGGAGTTCGGGTCGCCGGCCTGCGTGACGCCCAGGTCGGCGGCGCCGCGCATGATGTCGCAGAGGTTGAGCTCCTTGGCCATGGCGACGTACGCCGAGTTCACGGAGTTGCGCGTCGCGTCGACGACGGACTGCTGGATCGCCCTGCCGCCCTCGGAGTTGCGGAACTCGTACGGCCCGACGAGGTTGATGCAGCTGTCGAACTCGCGCTGGTCGTACTTCAGGCGCGTGCCGTTGACCGTCTCCTGCAGCGCGTGCCCCTTGCGCAGCCACTCGAGCAGCGTGAACACCTTGAACGTCGAGCCGGGGGCGAAGCCCTGGGAGCCGCCGTACCGGAACGACGTGTTGTAGTTGACGGCCGTCTCCTGCGTGGGCCGGTCCTTGAGGTTCGAGTAGATGCGGTTCTGCGCCATCGCGGTGATCTTGCCGGTGCCCGGCTCGACCGTGACGAGCGAGGACGCGACGCCCGACCCGTCCTCGACGGGGACGCCCGCCTTGACCTCCTGGTCGGCGATCGTCTGCTCGCCCGGCAGGAGCGTCGTCGTGATCGTCAGGCCGCCGCGGTACAGCGTGTTGCTGCGGTCACGCGCCGTCTCGCCGAACGCCGGGTCGTTGATGATGACCTTGGTGACGTAGTCGCAGAAGAAGCCGGAGCCGGGGACGACGTCGCCGGCGGCCATGCAGCCCTGCTTGAGCGGCTGCGGCCGCAGCGTGTCCTGGATGGGCGTCGCGACGCCGGCCGCGAGCTCCTCCTCGGTGATGTACTTCTCGCGCGCCATGTCCCTGAGCACCTGGTCGCGGCGCTGCTGGGACTTGGTGTACCGGGCGGCGCGCTCCTCGTCGGTCTGCTCGGGCGGGCCGACCGGGTCGAGCGCCGACGGGCTCTGCGTGATGCCGGCGATCGTCGCCGCCTCGAGGTAGGTCAGCTCCGTCGCCGACTTGCTGAAGTAGTACTGCGAGGCCGACTCGACGCCGTACACCGACGCGCCGAAGGGCGCGATGTTGAGGTAGGCCTCGAGGATCTGCTCCTTCGACATCGTCTTCTCGAGCGTGATCGCGATCTTCGCCTCGCGGAGCTTGCGGGCGACGCCCTCGGCGCCCTCGCTCTCGCGCGCGGCGTCGATGAGCGCGGCGCGCTCCTCCGGGGACTGCGCCTGCTCGGCGGCGTCGATGAAGACGTTCTTGACGTACTGCTGCGTCAGCGTCGACGCGCCCTGCGTGTCGTTCAGCAGGGTGGCGATCGCGGCGCGCGCCATGCCGGGGACGTCGACGCCGGAGTGCTCGTAGAAGCGCCGGTCCTCGACCGCGATCACGGCCTGCTGCATGATCGGCGCGATCGCGGAGAGCGGCACCACCACGCGGTTCTGCTGGTAGAACGTCGCGAGGAGCGTGCCGTCGGCGGCGAGGATCTCGGACTTCTCCGGCAGCGGCTGGGGGTTCAGCTCGCTGGGGAGCTCCTCGAACGCCGTCACGGACATGTCGGTCGCGCCGTTGGCCGCGGCCACCGCGGGCAGCAGCATGCCGGCGGCCAGCACGCCGCCGATGACGGCGACGAGCAGGAAGGAGACGAGCAGCGCCAGCGCCTGGACGGCGCTGACCTTGCGTCCGCGTGCGCGGGCAGGGGTCGGCATGCCTGTCAGGGTACCGGCGCCCCCTGACGGTCCCCCAGGGGCGTCCGCGGACCGCCCCCGCTCCTCCACGGGACCTGCACACGCGCTGCGCCGGCTGGCGGAAACCCGTGGACGGGTCTATCCGCGCGTGTGGCCGAGCCGCTAGCGTCCGCGGTGCGAACGGCAGGGACGGAGGTCACAGGTGACGGTGCTCGAGGTGGACGGTCACTGGACCGCGCGTGCGGCGTGCGGGTCGGGCAAGCTCGCGCCCGACGCGCTCTTCGTCGAGGGGTCGGCGCAGCGCGACGCGCGGGCGGTGTGCCAGGGGTGCCCCGTGCGCCTGGACTGCCTGGCGGACGCGCTCGACAGCCGGGCGGACTTCGGCGTGTGGGGCGGCATGACCGAGCGCGAGCGCCGCGCGCTGCTGCGCCGGCGGCCCGACGTGGTGTCGTGGCGCGACGAGCTGCTCGGGTCGGACCTCGCGCAGGGGATGCTGACGGCGCGGGTGTGAGCGCTCCCACCGGATGGGGCATCCTCGCCCACGTCGGCGTCGGACGCCGCCACCGGGCGGGACCCCGCCACCGGGCGGGACCCCGCCACTAGGGTGGGCCCATGGCCACCCAGTGGGAGTACGCGACCGTTCCGCTCATCATCCACGCCACCAAGGCGATCCTCGACCAGTGGGGCGCCGACGGGTGGGAGCTCGTGACGGTCATCCAGGGCCCCGACGCGGGCCTCGTCGCCTACCTCAAGCGCCCCAGGCCGTGAGCGGTGCGGCGCGGGTCGGTGCCCGCCTCGCCGAGCTCGGCCTGACCCTTCCCGGCGTCGCCGCCCCCGTCGCGGCCTACGTGCCCGCGGTGCGCGACGGCGGCCACGTGTGGACGTCGGGCCAGCTGCCGTTCGTCGCGGGCGCGCTGCCCGCCACGGGCAAGGTCGGCGCGGACGTCACCCCGGAGGACGCCGCCGACCTGGCGCGCGTCGCCGCGCTCAACGCCCTCGCGGCCGTCGGCGACGTGCTCGCACGCGAGGACGGCACCGACCCCGTGACGGCGCTGGACCGCGTCCGGCGCGTGGTCAAGGTCGTCGGGTTCGTCGCCAGCGACCCCGGCTTCGGCGGCCAGCCCGCCGTGGTCAACGGGGCGAGCCTGCTCCTGCACGACCTGCTCGGCGACGCGGGCGTGCACGCCCGCTCCGCCGTGGGCGTCGCGGTGCTGCCGCTGGACTCGCCGGTCGAGATCGAGCTGGTCGTCGCGGTCGACTGAGCGCGCAGCCGGGTCCGGCGTCCGGCGGCGTGCCGCACGCCGGACCCCGGCCCGCACGGTCAGCGAGCGCGCCGCTCCAGGCGGTCGACGTCGAGGAGCACGACCGCGCGGCCCTCGCGGCGGACCCAGCCGCGCGCGGCGAAGTCGGCGAGCGCCTTGTTCACGGTCTCGCGCGACGCCCCGACGAGCTGGGCGAGCTCCTCCTGCGTGAGGTCGTGCGCGACGCGGATGCCCTCGTCGACCTCTTGGCCGAACCGCGTCGACAGGTCGAGCAGGGCCTTCGCGACGCGCCCCGGCACGTCCGAGAACACGAGGTCCGCGAGCGCCTCGTTGGTGCGGCGCAGCCGGCGGGCGAGCGCCTGCAGCAGGTGCTCGGCGACCGTCGGCTTGTCCTCGAGCCAGCGGATGAGGTCCGGGTGGCCGAGCTCGAGCACGACGGCGTCGGCGACGACGGTCGCGGTCGCGGTGCGCGGGCCCGGGTCGAACAGCGACAGCTCGCCGAACATCTCGCCCGGGCCGAGCACGGCGAGCAGGTTCTCGCGGCCGTCGTTCGAGCGCCGGCCGAGCTTGATCTTGCCCTCCCGCACGACGTAGAGGCGGTCGCCCGGCTCACCCTCGTGGAACAGCACGTCGCCCCGAGCGGCGTCGATCTCCTTCATCGACGCGATCAGCGCGTCCGACGACTCCGCTTCCAGACCCGCGAACAGCGGGGCCGTCAGCACGATGTCATCCGCCACGGCGGCACCTTCCCTCTCCCGGACCTTGCCGGCCTGCCTCCCGCACCTTCGTCGGCACGGGTCGTGCCGGCCACGCGGCGACGCCCGGCGCGTGCGCGTGACGTCGCGGCGGGGACGGTGCGTGCGGTCGTACCCGCCCCTGCTGTCACCCGCCAGTCTGCCGCATCGACGCCCCGTCGCGCGTCGGGGCGGCGCGCGACGTGGTCGCGGACGCGACGGCGACGGCGGGTGCCCGCACCTCAGCCGTGCCCGGCGGTCCCCGGCAGCAGCTCCGTCATGGCGCCGGGGTCGCGTGCGACGCGCTCGACGAGCCGGTCCGTGACACGGCGCAGCGCCTGCTCGACGCCCTCCTCGTAGCGGGCGAGGCGTGCGTCGAGGTCGCGCAGGGCAGGCAGCACGCCGACCTCGCGCCCGGCGTCGGTGCCGTCGAGCGCGCGCTGCAGCTCCGCCGGGCGGGGCACCTCGAGCGCGACGTCGACGGGCAGGCTGAACGTCATGCCGGCGCCCAGGTCGTCGGGCCGCGCGGCGCTCGCGACGACGAGATCCATCCGCGCACGCACGACGCGGCGCCACCAGCCGACGCGTGCACGTTCGGCACGCAGCGCACGCCGCTCCTGCCGGAGGTCGTGGAGCGGGTGCTCGACGCGGGACGTCACGTGGGAGCAGATCGGACCTCGTCGCCCCGCACTTGAACGATCCGGCACCCGGTGCGGCGCACGTCACCCGCCCAGACCAGCGCCGGGCCGTGGCGGGCGCGGCGCGGGCCGCGCGACGCACCACCGGTGTGCCCGCGCGGTGGGCGGCGTAGCCTGCCCGCGTGGACCTCAGCCGCCAGGAGACCCCGCTCGCGCTGACGCGACGGGCCCGACGCGTCGACCGGGCGCTCGCCGAGCGGTACCCGGACGCGCGCTGCGAGCTCGACTTCCGCGACCCGTTCGAGCTGCTGATCGCCACCGTGCTCTCGGCGCAGACCACGGACGTGCGGGTCAACCAGACCACGCCCGAGCTGTTCGCGCGGTACCCGGACGCCGTGGCGATGGCCGGCGCCGACGTGCGCGAGCTCGAGGACATCCTGCGACCCACGGGGTTCTTCCGGGCGAAGTCGCGGGCCGTCCTCGGCATCGGGCAGGCGCTCGTCGAGCGGTTCGGCGGGCAGGTCCCGCGACGGCTCGACGACCTCGTCACGCTGCCGGGCGTCGGGCGCAAGACCGCGAACGTGGTGCTCGGCAACGCCTTCGGCATCCCGGGCATCACCGTGGACACGCACGTCGCGCGGCTGTCGAAGCGGCTGGGCTACACCACCAGCGAGGACCCGCTCGTGGTCGAGAAGGACCTGCAGGGGCTGCTCGAGCGGCGCGTGTGGACCATGGCCTGCCACCGGCTGATCTTCCACGGGCGGCGGACGTGCTTCGCCCGGCGGCCGGCGTGCGGGGCGTGCCCGGTCGCCGCGCTGTGCCCGTCGGCGGGCATCGGGGAGGACGACCCCGTGCGCGCCGCCGCGATGCTCAAGGGCTGAGCGTCACGGGCCGACGGGTCGCACGTCGACGGGTCAGCCGCCGGGTCAGCCGCCGGGCCGACGCTCGCGGGCGCGGGCGCCGTCGACCTCCGCGAGCCAGTCGACGAGCAGCTCGCCCACCTGCTCGGGCGCCTGGTCGGTGAGGAAGTGCCCGCCGCTGCGCAGCAGCTCGTACCGGTACGGCGCCGCGAGCGCGCGCGTCGGGGGTCGCAGCGGCGCGTGCGCCGCCGGGCGCAGGCCGTCGCGCGCGCCGTGCACCTGCAGCACGGGGACGGGCCGGGCGGCGCGCAGCGCGGCGCGGTAGCGGCGCCCGTCGGGCCGCGGTGTCGAGCGGACGAGCCACCGCACCTGCTCCAGCTGGCTGTGCGCGGCGAACGGCACCCGCAGCGCGCGGCGGTACGTGTCGACGGCGGACGCGTCCGGGCGTCCGGGGATGCCGCCCCACTGCGTGAACATGCGCTCGACGAGGTCGCCCTCGACGACCGCGCGCTCCGGCAGGGACGGCAGCTGCGTGAAGGCCAGCAGCGCCGCCGCCGCGGCGTGCGGCGTGCTGCGCGGCTCGACCACCCGGTCGAGCGGGTGGGAGCAGGCCAGCACGCCGACGGCGCGCACGACGTCGGGGTGGGCCGCCGCGGTGGCCCACGCGACGTCCCCGCCGGTGCCGCTGCCGACGACGACGGCGTCGGACTCGCCGAGCGACCGGATGACGCCGGCCGCGTCCGCGGCGAGCGTCGGCACGTCGTAGCCCTGCGGCGGCTTGTCGGAGCCGCCGGTGCCGCGCAGGTCCATGGCGGCGACGCGGTAGCCCGCCGCGGCGAGCAGCGGCAGCTGGTGGCGCCACGCCCACCAGAACTGCGGCACGCCGTGCAGCAGCAGGACGAGGGGTGCGTCCTGCTCGCCCGTCACGGTCACGTGGAACCGGGCGCCGTTCGCGGTGACGAAGCGGTGCTGCCAGGGGCCGTCGAAGAGCAGCGCGGCGGAGTCGACGGTGGTCATCGGGTGCGAACCTACCGGGTCGCCCCCGGCTCGTGGCCACCCTCGGCGGCGTCCGGGACGGCGGCGTCCGGTGCCGGCACGGCGGTGTCGTAGGCCACCGGCGGGCTCTGCGGCGTCGTCGCGGCCGTGGCGGCGCGGTCGGCCGCGTCCGGTCGCGCCGCGTGGGCGGCCCGGGCGGTGTGCACGCGCCCGCGCCAGGCCAGGACCGCGCCGCCGCACAGCGCCGCGAGGAGCGACGCGGCGAGCACGCCGACGACGACGTGGTCGTCGAGGACCGTCCCGGTGCCGAACGCGAGCGAGCCGACCAGCAGGGAGACGGTGAAGCCGATGCCGGCGAGCAGCCCGACGCCCGCGACGTCCCACCAGCCGAGGCCGGGCGCGAGGCGTGCACGGGTGAACCGCGAGACCAGCCACGTGGCGCCGACGATGCCGAGCGGCTTGCCGAGGACGAGGCCGAGGACGACGCCCAGGCCCACGGGCTCGGTGAAGGTGGCGCCGAACGTCGCGGCCTCGACCGTGACGCCGGCGGCGAAGAGGGCGAAGACCGGCACGGCGAACCCGGCGGACACCGGCCGCCACAGGTGCTCGTAGCGCTCGGCGAGCGACTCGTCGCCGTGGTCGTCCGCCGGGGCGGACGCACCCGCGGCCGCGCGCCCCGCCGTCCCGACCGCCGCCGGCACCGCGAAGCCGAGCAGCACGCCGGCGATCGTCGCGTGGACACCGGACGCGTGCAGCAGCGCCCACGCGGCCAGGGCGAGCGGCACCAGCAGGAACGGCGTGCGGATCCCGCGGCGCAGCGCGACCGCGAACACGGCCACGCAGCCGAACGACGCCAGCATGAGGCCGATCGCGACGGTGTCGGTGTATCCGACCGCGATGATGACGATCGCGAGCAGGTCGTCGACCACCGCGAGCGTCAGCAGGAACGCGCGCAGGGCCACCGGCACGCCGCGGCCCACGATGGCCAGCACCCCGACGGCGAACGCGATGTCCGTGGCGGTCGGCACCGCCCACCCCGCCGGGTGGCCGTTCGCCATGGTCGTGTTGACCAGCAGGTAGATGCCCGCGGGCACGACCATGCCCCCGACCGCGGCGGCCGCCGGCAGCGCCGCCGTGGCGACGTGCCGCAGCTCGCCGACGACCATCTCGCGCTTGAGCTCGAGGCCGACGACGAAGAAGAAGATCGCGAGCAGCCCGTCGGCCGCCCAGTGCGCCAGGTCGAGGTCGAGGTGCAGCGCAGCCGGCCCGACGACCGTGCCGCTCACCGCCTCGTACGAGTCCGGCGCCAGGTTCGCCCACAGCAGCGCGACGACGGCGCCGGCCAGCAGCAGCAGGCCGCCGGTGCGCTCGTCCCGCAGCGTGTCGGCGAGGTTGCGCTCGCTGCCCGGCGTGAGGGTCGAGAAGAGCGTGCGGGGCTCGGCGGGGGGCGTGGGCACGGGCGGGTCCTCCGGAGGGGTCGGTCGAGTCGTTGCCGACCAGACTTCCCGGCGCACCGGGGGTTCAGCGTACCTGCCCCGACCCGGCCGCGGCCCCGCGAGGCCGGGTCGCGGGCGGCGCGGGTCAGGCGCCGGCCGGCTCCGGGACGTCGGCGCGGTCGTCCTGGCCGCGGCGGTCCTTCGGCGGGTCGAACCGGTAGCCGACGTTGCGCACGGTACCGATCAGCTGCTCGTGCTCGGGCCCGAGCTTGGCGCGCAGGCGCCGCACGTGGACGTCGACCGTGCGGGTGCCCCCGTAGTAGTCGTAGCCCCAGACCTCCTGCAGCAGCTGGGCGCGCGTGAACACGCGGCCCGGGTGCTGCACCAGGTACTTGAGGAGCTCGAACTCCTTGTAGGTCAGGTCGAGCGGGCGGCCGCGCAGGCGGGCGGTGTAGCCGCCGGCGTCGATCGTCAGCTCGCCCGACGAAATCTCCTGCGGGGCGTCGTCGAACGACGCCGTCGCCGCGCGCTCCATGACGAGCCGGAACCGCGTCTCGACCTCGGCGGGCGTCGCGTGCTCGAGCACGATGTCGTCCGCGCCCCACTCGGCGGTGACGACCGTCAGGCCGCCCTCGGTGAGCACGAGGACCAGCGGCACGGTGAGGCCGGTGGCGCGCAGCAGCCGGCACGTGGTCCGCGCCGTCACGAGGTCGCGGCGCGCGTCGAGCACGACGATGTCCGCGTCCGGTGCGTCCACGAGGGCGGACGGCTCGACGGGCAGGACCCTGACCCGGTGGGACAGGAGCCCCAGGGCGGGCAGCACCTGTGCCGAACCACCGGACGCAGGCGTGAGCAGCAGCAGATCCGCCACCTGTCACCTCCTGGCGTGCGAGTGGGGACACGCTACCGCGTGCTCCGGCGGGGTCGCGTCGACCGACCGAGGGGCGGTGTCTGCGAGAATCCCCGGCGTGCTGAACCGCCCGGCCGTCCGCCGTCCCCGCAGGCCCGCGCCCGCCCCGGGGTGCCCGCCGCTGCCGGCGTCGTCCCCGGCGAGCGTCCCGGTGCTGCCGTGAGCGTGCAGACGCGGTCCGTCCTGACGGCCGTGCTCGCGGCCGTCGTCGCGGTCGCGGGGTTCCTCGACGTCCTCCCGCTGGCCGGTCTCGCGGCGCTGCTCGTGCTCGCGCTGGCCGCCGGCTGGCCCGCGCTCGCCGGCCTGCCGTTCGCGCCGGGGTCGACGGCCGTCGTCGCGCTCGGCGGCCTCGGGGCCGTCGCCGCCGTGACGTACACGCCCCTGCAGCCGTACCTGCAGCACATGCCCGTGGTGTTCGCGGGGGCGGTCGTGCTCGCGTTCGTCAACGAGCTGCTGCGGCGCGACGGGCGCGTGCGCCTCGTGGAGTCGGTCTCCGGCACCGTCGCCGGCACGGTCCTCGCGGTGTGCGCGACCGGCTGGGTCGCGACGGCGCGCGTCGACGGCGGTGCCGCGCTCGTGGTGGGCGGCGCCGTGGCGCTCGCGCTGGGCTCCGCGGTCGTCGCGCTGCACCTGCGCACGTGGCTCGTCTACCTGCTGACCGTCGTCGCGGCGACCGGCGGCGGGACGCTCGTCGGCGCGCTGCTGCCGACCGTCGAGGTGTCCACGGGGGCCGTGCTCGGGTTCGGCGTGGGCGTGCTCGTCGCCGCGATGCACGCGCTGTTCGACCGGGTCCCCGCGCTGGCGCGACGGCTGCCGTCGGTCGCCGTCTCGGTGCTGCCGGTGACGGTCAGCGGCGTGCTGGTCTACGTCGCCGGGCGCGTCCTCGCCGGCTGAGGCCGCGGCGGCGCAGGTCGGCGACCGGCACGCCGGCGGGCGGGCGTGCCGGCAGCGGGTGCGTCAGTACACGAGCGCCTGCGCCTCGGGGCGCAGCGTCTCCTCCACGAACACGGCGGCGCCCGCGACGCGCACCCCGGGCAGGACGGCGTCGGCGGTGATGCCGCGTCGCGCGGCGCACTGCGTGCAGACGGTGACGCGGCCCTCCGCGAGCAGCAGGTCGAGCAGCTCCGGCAGCGGCGTGGCGTGCTCGAGCACGAGGTCGCCCGCGCGGCCGGGCAGCGCGAACCACGCGGACTCGCCCGTGAGCCACAGGCTCACGTCGGCGCCCGCCGCCACGGCCGCGGCGGCGACGGTGAACGCCTGGTTGGTCGCCTCCGGGCGCTCGGCACCGGCGGTGGTCTTGACGACGAGAGGGCGCGGGGTCGCGGTCACGGGGCCAGCGTAGGGAACGGGCGGCCCGGGGTGTGGGGGACCGTGTCGGGAAGAGGCGCACCGCATCGGTCGTTAGGATCGGTGCATGACTGCGCTCGAGGGCATCTTCATCGGCCTGCTCGTGGTGGCCACGATCATCATCGCGTGGTTCGCGTGCTTCGTCGTCTACCGCCTGTACAAGGGCCAGCGCTGAGCCGTCCGCGGGTCGTGCACCCGCGCGGGTGACCGGTCGGCCGCCCGCGCCGCCGGCGTCCGAGCGGACCCGGCGCCCGGGGCGAGCCGACGTCCGAGTCGAGGAGGCAACGTGCCGTTCGTGCTGCCCGAGGGACTGGCGCCCGAGGTCTACCCGCTCGCCTGGCTGGTCGGCCGCTGGCGCGGCGAGGGTGTCGTCGGGTACCCCGGCGTGGAGGAGAGCGCCTTCACGCAGGAGCTGGAGATCACGCACGACGGCGGGCCGTACCTCGC
>JAPSIR010000334.1 GCA_031178625.1 Cellulomonas sp. | reverse complement strand
GCTCATGAGGGTCTTGCTGTCGACTCCGAGCTCCTTGGCGAGCTCGTAGACGCGGACCTTGGCCACATCTCTCCTGTCTCGGTCCGCCCGGACAGGTCGGACCGTCGTTAGTGCTGGGTACTCATCTCTGGGCACTCATCGCTGCGTGCTCATCGGGTCGCCATCGGCTTCCAACCCGCTTTCCCTGTCGACGGTCGGCGTCGGTCCTGTCCCGACGCCGTCGTGCTGCGGCCGTGGCTGGTCCGCGTACCGGTGCACCGCACCGGCGACCACCTCCGTGCCGAGCGGACCTGCGTGACGCAGGGCCCGCCCGAACGCCCGCCGGCGGACGGCGAGCTCGAGGCAGTGCGGATCCGGGTGCAGCCACGCACCCCGGCCCGGCATCCGGCGGTGCTCGTCCGCGACGAGCACGGGTTCACCCGTGGCGTCGCGGCCCAGCACCACCCTCAGCAGGGCCGATCTCGGACCGGTCGAGCGGCACCCCACGCACGTGCGCACCGGACCCGGATCGGGCACGGGAGGCACGGGATCGGGGGTCCGCCTGCTCGGCGAGGAGAGCCGGCCTTCCGGCCCAGCCTCCGTCAGTCTAGCGCGCCGGCTCACCGGGCGTGACCGGACGCCCCGTCGGTCGCGTCCGCGGGGCGCTCGTCGCCGCCCTCGGAGGGGTCCTGCGCGTCCGACCGGATGTCGATCCGCCACCCGGTCAGCTTGGCCGCGAGCCGCGCGTTCTGGCCCTCCTTGCCGATCGCGAGGGACAGCTGGTAGTCCGGCACGACGACGCGCGCGGCGCGTGCGTCGGGGTCGACGACCGTGACGGAGAGCACGCGGGCGGGCGACAGCGCGTGCGCCACCATCTCCGCCGCGTCGTCCGCGTGGTCGACGATGTCGATCTTCTCGCCGTGCAGCTCCGCCATGACGGCGCGCACGCGGCCGCCCATGGGACCGATGCACGCGCCCTTGGCGTTGACGCCCGCCACGGTGGCACGCACCGCCATCTTGCTGCGGTGACCGGCCTCCCGCGCCAGCGCGGTGATCTCGACCGTGCCGTCCGCGATCTCGGGCACCTCGAGCGCGAAGAGCTTGCGGACCAGGTTGGGGTGCGTGCGCGACAGCGTGATCTGCGGTCCCCGCTGCCCGCGGGCGACGTCGAGCACGTACACCCGCAGGCGCTCGCCGTGCACGTACTTCTCCCCCGGCACCTGCTCGTGCGCGGGCAGCACCGCCTCGACCCCGCCGAGGTCCACGAGGACGGTCCGCGGGTCGCGGCCCTGCTGGATGACGCCGCCGAGCACCTCGCCGGCCTTGCCGCGGAACTGGCCGAGCACCTGGTCGTCCTCGGCGTCGCGCAGACGCTGGACGATGACCTGGCGCGCCGTCGCGGTCGCGATGCGGCCGAAGCCCGCCGGGGTGTCCTCGTACTCGGGCGTCTCGGCGTCGGGCACCTCGGGGTCGACCGGGTCCTTCGCCCACACCGTCACGTGCCCGGAGCGGCGGTCCACCTCGACCCGGGCGCGCTGCTGCGCCCCGGGCGTGCGGTGGTACGCCGAGAGCAGCGCCTGCTCGATGGCCTCCACGAGCACGTCGAGGCTGATCTCCCGCTCGCGCTCGATCAGGCGCAGCGCCTGCATGTCGATGTCCACGTCAGCCCTCCGTCTCCACGTCGTCGTCCTGCCCGGCCACGCCGCTCAGGTCCACCTCGACCCGCCCGGACCGCACGTCGGCCCAGGGCACCGCGACCGGCGCCCCCTCCTTCGGCCGGCGGCCCTTGCCCGGGTCCGTCACGGGCACGACCACGACCTGCGGCGCGTCCCCCTCGCCCACCTCCACGAGGCGCCCCGCGACGGTGCCGCCGTCGGTGCGCACCAGCGTCACCGAGCGGCCCAGCGCGCGCCGCCAGTGCCGCGGCTCCGTGAGCGGCCGGTCGACACCCGGGCTGCTGACCTCGAGCGTGTACGCGCCGGGCAGCACGTCCGTCGCGTCGAGCGCGTCGGACACCGCCTGCGTGACCTCGCCGATGCGGTCGAGGTCCAGCTCGCGCTCGTCGTCCGCGGCGAGGTCGACGACGACGCGCACCACCGTGCGGGGCCCCGCACCGGCGACCTGCAGGCCCTCCAGCAGGAGCCCGGCCGCCGTGACGGCGGGCTCCACGACCTCGCGCACCCGGGGTGCGGCTGCTGGCGCGACCATGACGCGGCCTCCTGTCGGCTCTCGGCGCGGGCGGCACGAGCGGCGACCCTTGTGACGTTGTGGGCCCCCAGC
>JAPSIR010000109.1 GCA_031178625.1 Cellulomonas sp. | reverse complement strand
CGCCGAGCGCGCCCGTGCACTGCTCGCGGCGCTGACCCGGGCCGAGAAGGTGGCCCTGCTGCACCAGCACGCGCCCGCCGTCGAGCGGGTGGGCCTGGCGGCCTTCCACACGGGCGCCGAGGTGCTGCACGGCGTCGCGTGGCTCGGTCGCGCCACCTGCTTCCCCCAGCCCGTCGGGCTCGCCGCCACGTGGGACGCCGGCCTCGTCGAGCGGGTAGGTGCCGTCGTCGGCACCGAGCTGCGCGCCAAGCACGCGGCCGACCCGTCCGTGTCGCTCAACGTGTGGGCGCCCGTCGTCAACCCGCTGCGCCACCCGGCGTGGGGGCGCAACGAGGAGGGCTTCTCGAGCGACCCCCACGTCACCGCGTGGCTCGCGACCGCGTACGCGCGCGGCCTGCGCGGCGACCACCCCGTGTACTGGCGCACCGTCCCGACGCTCAAGCACTTCCTCGCCTACAACAACGAGACGGACCGCGCCGTCACGAGCTCCGGCCTGCCGCCGCGCGTCCTGCGCGAGTACGAGCTCCCGGCGTTCCGCGGGCCGGTCGAGGCGGGTGTCGTCGGCGCCGTCATGCCGTCGTACAACCTCGTCAACGGCCGGCCGAACCACGTCGCGCGCGAGCTGCTCGACGAGCTGCGGTCATGGACCGACCTGCCGCTGCTCGTCGTCTCCGACGCCGCCGCGCCGGGCAACCTCGTGACGTTCGAGCGGTACTTCGACGACCACGTCGCGTCGCACGCCGCGATGGTGCGCGCCGGCGTCGACTCCTTCACCGACAACGACGCCGACGCGCGCCCGACCGTCGAGCGGGTCACCGCCGCGCTCGACACCGGCCTGCTCGACGAGGCGGAGGTCGACCGCGCCGTGCTGCGCCAGCTGGAGCTGCGGATCCGCACCGGCGAGCTCGACCCCGACCGCGACCCGTGGGTCGTCGGCCCCGACGCGATCGACCTGCCCGGGCACCGCGCCCTCGCGCGCGAGGCCGTCGCCCGGTCGGTCGTGGTGCTGGAGAACGACGGCGTGCTCCCGCTCGTCCCCGGTGCGTCCGTGGCCGTCGTCGGCCCGCACGCCGACCGCGTCCTGCACGACTGGTACTCCGGCACGCCGCCCTACCTCACGGGCCTCGGCACCGCGCTGGCCGACCGGCTCGGCACCGACCGCGTCACCGTGGCGGACGGCGCGACGCGGGTGGTGCTCACGAGCGGCACGACCGGGGGGCAGGTCCGGCCCCTCGCCGACGGCACGCTGGTCGCGGACGGCGACGGGACCGCCGCGGACGAGGCGCTCGTCGACGTCGTCGACTGGGGCGAGGGCCTGCTGACGCTGCGCACCGTGGCGACCGACCGCCTGTGGAGCGGCGCGGGGTGGGTGCTGCGCGCCGACGCCACGCGCGTCGGCGGGTGGGTCGCGCAGGAGTCGTTCCGCGCGCACCGGCACGACGACGGCACGTGGTCCCTCCAGCACGTGGGCTCCGGCCGGTGGGTGCGGGTGCAGCACGACGGCGCCGGCACCCTCGTGGCCGAGGCGCCCACGGCGGCGGCCGCGGAGCGGTTCGCGGTACGCGTCGTCCGGTCCGGCGAGGCCGAGGTCGCGCGGGTCGCGGCCGACGCCGACGTCGTCGTCGTCACGGCCGGCAACGACCCCCACCTGCACGGGCGCGAGACCGAGGACCGGCCGCACCTCGGCCTGCCCGCGAGCCAGCGGGCGCTGTGGCGGGCCGCCGCGGACGCGAACCCGCGCGCGGTGCTGCTCGTCGTGTCGTCCTACCCGTACGTGCTGCCCGCCGAGACCGACCGTGCGTCCGCCGTCGTGTGGTCCTCGCACGGCGGGCAGGAGCTCGGCCCCGGCCTGACCGACGTGCTCGTCGGCGACGTCGAGCCCACCGGGCGGCTCGCGCAGTCGTGGCCGGCGGACGCCGCGCAGGCCGGTGACCTGCTCGAGTACGACGTGATCGGCGCCCGGACCACCGACTGGTGGAGCCCGACGCCGCCGCGGTACGCGCTCGGGCACGGCCTGACGTACGGCGCCGTCCGGTACGTGGCCGCGACCACCTCGCCCGGGGAGCACGACGTCACCGACCTCGACCTCGGCGGTGGCCCCGGCGGCGCCGGCACGCCCGACGAGCCGGCGGTCGAGGTGCGGGTGACCGTCGCGAACGACGGCCCACGCACGGCGCACGAGCTCGTCCAGGTGCACGTGGCGGCGCCGGGCCACCGGCTGGCCTTCCCGCACCGCATCGTCGCGCACGAGCGCGTCGCGCTCCGGCCGGGCGCCTCGGCGGACGTCACGCTGCGGGTCCCCGTGCGCGAGCTCGCCACCTGGGACGTCACGCGCGACCGGTGGGTGGTCGAGCCGGGCACGTACGTGCTGGGGGTCGGGCCCTCCGCGGCGGACCTCCCGCTGGGCGCGACCGTGCGGGTGACCGGCCCCGCCGTGCCCCCGCGCGTCGTCGTCGGCCGCGCGGTGCGGGCCGCCGACGCCGACGAGCGCCACGGGCTCGAGCTGACCGACCGCACGCGCGACGCCGGCGACGCCGTGCAGGTGCCGCGCGGCCGCGGGCGCGGACACGTCGTCCTGCGCACGTGCGCCACCGCCGGCGCCACCACCCTCACCGCCGAGGTGGCGCGGACGCGCGCCGGTGCGGCGACCGTGACCGTCCTCGACGACGCCTCGGGGCGGGTCCTCGCCCGCCTCGACGTGCCCGCCGCGGCCGGCCGCTACGACTGGGCCGACGTCACGGCGCCGCTCGCGCCGCCGGCGGCGGACGTCACCGACCTGCGCGTCGAGCTCGACGGGCCCGCCCGGCTCACGACGGTGCGGCTCGACTGAGCGGGCCGGCCGACGCCGGCGGGGAGCACGGCCCGTCAGGCCCCGGCGGGCCGCACGGCCCCGTCAGGCCCCGGCGGGTGCGCCGGCGACCCAGCGGCCCGCGCGCGCGACGGCCACGGGGTGCAGGGCCTCGGTCGTGAGGACGAGGTCGGCGCGCCGTCCCGCGACGAGCGCCCCCACGTCCGCCCGGCCCAGCACCGTGGCGGGCGTCGTCGCGGCGGCACGCACCGCGTCGGCGAGCGGCACGCCCGCGGCGACGACGTGGCGGACGACGTCGAGCAGGTGCGCGACCCCGCCCGCGATCGCACCGGGCGTGCCGTCGTCGCCGACCGTGCGCGCGACCCCGTCCACCACGCGCACCGCGAGCGGCCCGAGCCGGTAGTCGCCGTCGGGCATGCCGGCCGCCGCCATCGCGTCGGTCACCAGCGCGACGGCGTCCGCACCGACGAGCTGGAGCACCGTGCGGACCGTGGCCGGTGCGAGGTGTGTGCCGTCGGCGACGAGCTCGACGACCAGCCGACCCGCCGCGGCGGCCGCCAGGCACGCCGCGACCGGCCCCGGGTCGCGGTGGTGCAGCGGGCGCATGCCGTTGAACAGGTGCGTCGCGGTCGGGCGGGCGGAGCGGGCGCCCGGCGTCGTGGCGAGCAGGTCGAGCACGCGCGCGACGCCGGCCTCCGTCGCCTCTGCCGACGCGTCGGTGTGCCCGAGCGACGGCACCGCCCCGGCCGCGACGAGGGCGGTCACGACGTCGTCGCCCGCGGGCCCGGCGGGGTCCGCGTCGCCGCGCGCCGGCCGGGCGCCGTCGGCGACGCCCGGCACCTCGGGCGCGACCGTCATGGTCACCAGGTGCCCGCGCGCCGCGGCGGCGACCGCCCGGACGAGGTCGGGGTCGCCGGGCACCATGTCGCCCGGGTTCTGCGCACCGCAGCGGGCGGGCGACAGGAACGGGCCCTCGAGGTGGATGCCGGCGAGCACGCCGGCGTCCGCGGCGTCCGCGAGCAGCGCCGTCCGCGCGAGCAGCACGTCGCGCGGCGCGGTCACGAGGGACGCGACGAGCGACGTCGTGCCGTGGCGCAGGTGCTCGTCCGCGGCACGCCGCACGTCGGCGGCGTCGAGCGCGTCCGGGAAGCCGGCGCCGCCCCCGCCGTGGCAGTGCAGGTCCACGAGCCCCGGCAGCAGCGTGGGCACCGGCCCCGCGGGCGCGGGCGGCGGTCCGCCCGGCGTCGCCCCGGCGGGCCCCACCCACGCGATCGTCGCCCCGTCGACGAGGACGACGCCGTCCTCGAGCACGCCGTGGGGCGTGACGACGCGGCCGCGGAGCGCGCGCGGGACCGCGTCGACAGGGCCGGGCCCGGGACGGGCGGGGCCAGGCTGGTCGGGACCGGGACGGGCGGGGCCGGGCTGGTCGGGACCGGGACGTGCGGGACCGCTCACGCGGGCATCGTGCCACCGTCCGCCGTCCCGGGACGGCGGCGGGCCCGCCGCCGGTGCAGGCTGCGCGCCGCCCGCGCGAGGTTGACGACGTACGCGCGCTGGGCGAGCGGCACGAGCGGGCCCGCCAGACGTGCCCACACGAGGACGGGCCGGCTGTAGGCCTCCACCTCCAGCCACACGTCGCCCGCCGGGTCGCGCGTGACGCGGAACGCCTCCTCCCCCGCCACCGGGTGCCCGGCGAGGGACCCGTAGCCGAAGCCCTCGCCGTCCGCCCACAGCACGCGGCACGGGCCGCGCATCGCGACGGGCCCCGCACCCAGCACGGACACGACGTGCACGCCCGCCGCCGCCGGCCCGGCCGCCTCGATGCCCACGCCCGCGGCCCGGTGCACGCGCCACGCGCGCACGTCGTCGGCCAGCGCCGCCCGGTCGTCCTCGCTGCCGCCCCGCACGACCCGGTGCCGCACCGCGAGCACGCGGAAGGACGCGTCGACGCCCGCGCGCCGCCACGCGTCGCCGTCGCGGGCGCGCGTGCGCGTGACACCGGCCGGGGTGTACGTCAGAGCGTCGTCGTCCATGGCCCTCGCCCTCCGTCGTCCGCGCCGGGACCGGTCCCGCCGGCGCACCTGTCCCCCACGGCGTCCGCCGCGCGGGCCCCCCGGTCCACGCCGCCCGCACCACCCGCGAGCCTCGCGCGGTGCGCACCGTCCCGCACGCGCAGCGCCACGAGCGAGGCGAGCACGACGGCCACGGCGTTGAGGGCGCCGTGCGTCGCGACCATCCACGACAGGTCGGGGTGCGGCAGGCGCGTCACCTCGCCCAGCGCCCACCACACGGCGAGCAGCATCGCGACGACCGAGCCGACCGCCGCCACGCCGGCCCACCCGGCACCCGCCCGTCCGGGCGTCGCGCGCGCCGCGCGCCACGCCGCCACGGTCGCGCACCACAGACCGGCGGTGAGCACGACGGTCCCGACCAGCTCCGCCGGGTCGGACACGAGGTAGCCGGCGAGCACGGCGAGCACGCCGGCCGCGACGCCCGCGGCACCGGCACGTGCGAGCCGTGACGGACGTCGCCCCTCCGCCGCCGCCGCGAGCCCCGCAGCGAGGCACGCCCCGAAGCCCGCGAACAGCATGTGCGGGACCGTGAGCAGCAGGATGTCGCCCGAGAAGCCGAGCACGCCCCACCCGGCGCGGTCGGCGACCAGGGCGACCGAGCCCACCGCCACGGTCGCGGGGGCGACCCCCGCGGCGAGCCGCTCGGGCGGCGGCCGGCGGCCGCGGGCCGCGCCGAGCAGGGCCCGCGCCGAGGCGACGAGCAGCACCGCGCCGGCGACGGCGAACGGCGTCGCGGCGACCACCGCCACCGGCCCGCGCGGCAGGAGGAGGGCGAGCGCACCCAGCAGCCCCACCGCGGGCCACGCGGTCGAGCGGGCGGCCGGCACGCGCACGAGCCCCGCGTCGTCGAGCAGCCGCAGCCCGAGCGGCAGCACCACCGCACCGCCCAGCGCGACCGCCAGCTGCACGCCGCCCAGCGCGGCGGGGGTCAGGTCGGCGGCGCTCACGCCGCGCCGCCCGCCGGCCCGGTGGCGACGGCGGACGCGTCCGGCACCAGCCGGCCGACGAGCCCGAGCAGGTCGTGCGCCGCGCCGCGGGCGACGGGGAGCCGCGCGAGCCGCACCAGCCGCGCCACCAGTGGTGCGGCGGTGTCGACGAGGTCGCGCGTGCGTCGTGCGTCCGGCGAGTCGTCGTGCACCCACGCCGCCGTGATCCCGAGGTGCGCGAGCCACAGCGCCGTCACCAGGTCGTCGCGCAGCTCCGCCGGCACGCGGGGCGTCGCCCCGTCGACGACGTCGCGGAAGAGCGCGCGGGCGAGCTCGGCGCTCGGTGCGGACGCGGGCGAGAACGGGCTCGCCGGCGAGCCGGGTCGCACCGCCGCGCCGATCGACTCGGCCCCGAAGCGGTGGAAAGGGGCGAACACGTCGAGCGCCGCGTGCCACGTGGTGCGCAGGCGCTCGCCGAGGTCGCCCGGGCGCAGCCGCTCGCGTGCCGCGGCGACGTGCGCGCGGTTCACCTCGAGGTAGAGCTCCTGCACGAGCGCGTCCTTGGACGCCGCGTGGTGGTACGCGTTGCCCACCGCGACGCCGGCCTCCTGCGCGACGAGGCGCATCGTCGTCGCGTCGTACCCGCGCTCGGCGAACAGCCGCAGGGCCGTGGTCCGGATGAGGTCGCGGGTCTCGGTCGCGGTGCGGCGCGTCATGGAGCGATTGAACACGTTCAGTTGAACATGTTCAAGTGCGCGCCGGCCGATGCCCTCCGAACCAGGCGGGAACCGCCCGGCGGCGTGGGGTCAGAAGAGGCGCGAGTCGACGTCGTCGACCCCGCGCATGGCCTCGTAGTCGAGGACCAGGCAGGTGATGCCCCGGTCGGTCGCCAGCACGCGCGCCTGGGGCTTGATCTCCTGGGCGGCGAACACGCCGCGCACGGGCCGCAGCAGGGGGTCCCGGTTGAGCAGGTCGAGGTAGCGCGTCAGCTGCTCGACGCCGTCGATGTCGCCACGCCGCTTGATCTCGACGGCGACCGTGCCGCCGTCGGGCGCCTTCGCGAGGATGTCGACCGGACCGATCGCCGTCGGGTACTCGCGCCGCACGAGCACGTGCCCGCTGCCCAGCAGCGCGATCTGCGCGGCGAGCAGCTCCTGCAGGTGCGCCTCGACGCCGTCCTTGACCAGCCCGGGGTCGACGCCGAGCTCGTGCGCGGAGTCGTGCTGCACGTCGTACAGCTCGACCACGAGCCGGTCGTCCGACTTGGCGTGCTGGACCGTCCACACCTGCGAGACGCCGGCCGCGGCCTGCTCCGCGTCGGGCTCCGTGACGGCCATCGAGCACGGCGGGCTCATCCAGTTCAGCGGCTTGTAGGAGCCACCGTCCGAGTGCAGCAGCACCGAGCCGTCCGCCTTGACGACGAGCAGCCGCGTCGCGCGCGGCAGGTGCGCCGAGAGGCGACCGGTGTAGCGGGCGGCGCAGTCGGCGACGACCAGGCGCATGGCGGTCTCACTCGTCCTTCAGGTCGGGTCGGGTGCCCGCCGTGACGGGCGGGTGCGGCGGGCGGGCCGCGACGGGCCGGGCGCGGCCGGCGGTGCCGGCCCTCGGTCAGATGACCGTGCCGACCCGCGAGGGCGTCGCCTCGATCCACGACGTGAACCCGGCGTACGCCTCGGTCGACATGCGCAGGTGCACCTCGCGGGACGCGCCGTCGCGCTCGGGCGTGACCCGGCACCGCGCGACGACGACGCCCGTCGGCACGTCGCCGACGGCCACGACGTCGCGGTCCAGGACCACGATGCCGGCACGCCTCCAGACGCGCGTGGGGCGGGGAAGCAACGACGCGCGCCGCCACCAGTACAGGCGCGTGGCGCCGTACTGCGCGACGCCGGTCGCCCACGGTCCGTCACGGCGGTCGGCCGTCGCGCACGCGAACGAGCCGACCCGCCGGCCGAGCGCCGCCGTGCGGGAGAGCCACAGCAGGGTCACCAGGACGAGCAGGAGGGCGGCGCCCACGACGACGGCCCATGCCGCACCGCTCACGCCGCCCTCCCCGCGTCCGTCGTGCCCGTCAGTGGGCCGTCGTCGCGGCGGACCCCTCGGTCACCGCGTCGACGACCACCGTCACCTGGTCGGAGTCGACGGACAGGAAGCCGCCGTCGACGTTCCACTGCAGCGGCGCGCCGCCGTCGGCGGGCTGCACGCGCACCTGCCCCGCACGCAGCACCGACAGGATCGGCGTGTGACCGGCCAGGATGCCGATGTCGCCGTCAGCCGCCGGGGCCGACACCTGCCGCGCCGTGCCGGACCAGATCTTGCCGTCCGCCGCCACGAGGTCCACCTCGAGCTGTGCCACCGTGCTCCCTTCGCCGGTTGGTACGTCGTCCCGCGCCCGCAGGCGTCAGACGCCGTACTCCTTCTGGATGCGGGCCCAGTTGCGCTCGAGGTCCTCGAGGCCGCCGATGTTGAAGAAGGCCTGCTCGGCGATGTGGTCGAACTCGCCGTCGGCGATCTTGCCGAACGCCTCGACCGTCTCGCTCACCGGCACGGTCGAGCCGACCACGCCCGTGAACTTCTCGGCCATGTACGTGTTCTGCGAGAGGAACTGCTGGATGCGGCGCGCGCGTGCGACGACCGTCTTGTCCTCCTCCGACAGCTCGTCGACGCCGAGGATCGCGATGATGTCCTGCAGCTCCTTGTTGCGCTGGAGGATCGACTTCACGCGCGTCGCGACGTCGTAGTGCGCCTGGCCGACGTACCGCGGGTCGAGGATGCGGCTCGACGACGCCAGCGGGTCCACGGCGGGGTACAGCCCGCGCGACGCGATCTCGCGCGAGAGCTCGGTCGTCGCGTCGAGGTGCGCGAAGGTCGTCGCCGGCGCCGGGTCGGTGTAGTCGTCGGCGGGCACGTAGATCGCCTGCAGCGAGGTGATCGAGTGGCCGCGCGTCGAGGTGATGCGCTCCTGGAGGAGGCCCATCTCGTCGGCGAGGTTCGGCTGGTAGCCCACCGCGGAGGGCATGCGGCCGAGCAGCGTCGACACCTCGGAGCCAGCCTGCGTGAACCGGAAGATGTTGTCGATGAAGAGCAGCACGTCCTGCTTCTGCACGTCGCGGAAGTACTCCGCCATCGTCAGGGCCGACAGGGCGACGCGCAGACGCGTGCCCGGCGGCTCGTCCATCTGGCCGAAGACGAGGGCCGTCTTGTCGAAGACGCCCGCCTCCTCCATCTCGACGATGAGGTCGTTGCCCTCACGCGTGCGCTCGCCGACGCCGGCGAACACCGACACGCCGCCGTGGTTCTGCGCGACGCGCTGGATCATCTCCTGGATGAGGACCGTCTTGCCGACGCCCGCACCGCCGAAGAGGCCGATCTTGCCGCCGAGCACGTACGGGGTGAGCAGGTCGATGACCTTGATGCCGGTCTCGAACATCTGCGTCTTCGACTCGAGCTGGTCGAAGGCCGGGGGCTTGCGGTGGATGGGCCAGCGCTCGGTGATCTCGAGCTTCTCGCCCTCGGCGAGGTTGAGCACCTCGCCGATGACGTTGAAGACCCTGCCCTTGGTGACGTCGCCGACGGGCACCGAGATCGGCGCGCCGGTGTCCCGCACCGGGGCGCCGCGGACGAGGCCGTCGGTCGGCTTGAGGGCGATGGCACGCACGAGCGAGTCGCCCAGGTGCTGCTCGACCTCGAGCGTCATGGTGAAGGCGCCCTCGCCCTCACCCTGCGCCGACAGGTCGATGTCGACCTGCAGCGCGCTGTAGATGTCGGGGATCTGGTCCGGCGGGAACTCGATGTCCACGACGGGCCCGATGACCCGCGCGACCCGGCCGACGCCGGGCGTGCCGGCGTTCGCGGCCGTCGCGTCGACGGTGGTGGCGGTCATGTCTGCCTCGCTTCGCTCGTCCGGACGGGTCCGTCGCCCGGATGGAATCGGTGTCGTGCGGTCGGTGTGGTCGGCGAGCCGCTCAGGCCGACGCGAGCGCGTCGGCGCCGGAGACGATCTCGCTGATCTCCTGCGTGATCTCGCCCTGACGCGCCTGGTTGGCCAGTCGCGTGTAGGTGCGGATGAGGTCCTCGGCGTTCTCCG
>JAPSIR010000008.1 GCA_031178625.1 Cellulomonas sp. | reverse complement strand
AGCTCGTCGTCCACCCGTCCCACCGCCGGCGCGGCGTCGCGTCGGCGCTGCTCGCACGGGCGCAGACGGAGACCGCGACGGTCCCGGGCCGGCGGCTGTCGGTGTGGGCGCACGGCGACGTCCCGGCAGCACGCGCGACGGCGCGGGCGGCCGGGCTGGTGGTGGTGCGCGAGCTGCTGCGCATGGCGGTCGACCTGGAGGCGCACCCGCCGGTCGCCGCCGCGCTGCCGCCGGGCGTCGAGGTGCGCACGTTCGTGCCGGGACAGGACGAGGAGGCGTGGCGGCGCGTCAACGCGCGCGCGTTCGCCCACCACCCCGAGCAGGGCCGCATGACGTCCGCGGACCTGCGCGCCCGCGAGGCGGAGCGCTGGTTCGACCCGGCCGGCTTCCTGCTGGCGGAGCGCGACGGGCAGCTGCTCGGGTCGGTGTGGACCAAGGTGCACCCCGCCGGCGAGGCCCCCGACGCGCAGCCCGACGAGGAGGTCGGCGAGATCTACGTCGTCGGCGTCGACCCGGACGCGCAGGGGCTGGGACTCGGCCGCGCGCTGACGGCGCTGGGGCTCGCCCACCTGCGCGACCGCGGGCTGCGCACGGCGATCCTGTACACGGGCGCGGAGAACACCGTCGCGGTGCACACGTACGAGCGCGCAGGCTTCACGCGCGCCGCCGTGGACGTCATGTACGGGCCCAAGGCGCAGGACGGGGCGACCGCCCAGGGGTGACGCCGCACGGACGGCACGGCGGCCGGGTGGTGCGCCGCCCGGACGACACGACGAGTTCACGCGCTGATGCCACCATGGGCACATGACCGACGCCCCCGCGATCGACCCGGAGCTCGCCGCGAGCATCGCCGAGCACGTCGACACCGAGGACACCGACGCGCTGCCCGACACCGGGCCCCTCCCCGACGGCCGCTTCCTCGACCGCGAGCTCTCGTGGCTCGCGTTCAACCAGCGCGTCCTGGAGCTCGCGGAGGACCCCGAGCTGCCGCTGCTGGAGCGGGTGCGCTTCCTCGCGATCTTCGCCTCCAACCTCGACGAGTTCTTCATGGTCCGCGTCGCCGGCCTCAAGCGCCGCATCGCGACGGGCATCGCGGTCACCGCCGCGTCGGGGCTGTCGCCGCGCCAGGTGCTCGAGGCGATCAGCGAGCGCGCGCACGAGCTCATGGCGCGCCACGCGGCGGTGTTCCAGGACGACGTGCAGCCGGCGCTGGCGGCCGAGGGCATCACGATCGTGCGGTGGGACGACCTCGGCGACGCCGAGCAGGACCGGCTGCACAAGTTCTTCCGCCGGCAGATCTTCCCCGTGCTGACGCCGCTCGCGGTCGACCCGGCGCACCCGTTCCCCTACATCTCGGGCCTGTCGCTCAACCTGGCCGTCAGCGTCGTCAACCCGACGAGCGGCAAGGAGCACTTCGCGCGGGTCAAGGTCCCGCCGCTGCTCCCGCGGTACATCGCCGTCGACGCGGCCGGCCGGCCGAGCGCGCCGGACCACGCGGGCGCCGAGAGCGGGCCCATGTCGTTCGTGCCGGTCGAGGACGTCATCGCGCAGCACCTCGACATGCTGTTCCCCGGCATGGAGGTGCGCGAGTTCCACACGTTCCGCATCACCCGCAACGAGGACGTGGAGGTCGAGGAGGACGACGCCGAGAACCTCCTCAAGGCGATGGAGAAGGAGCTGCTCCGCCGGCGGTTCGGGCCGCCCGTACGGCTCGAGGTCGCCGAGGGCATCAGCAACCGGGTCCGCAGGTTCCTCGTGCGCGAGCTGGGCATGTCCGAGGACGACGTGTACGAGCTGCCCGCGCCGCTCGACCACACGGGCCTCAACCTCATCGCGGACCTGGACCGGCCCGAGCTGCAGTTCCCGCGGTTCGTGCCGGCGACGCACCGCCACCTCGCCGAGGTCGAGTCCGCCAACGCGACCGACGTGTTCGCCGCGATCCGCGCGCGGGACATCCTGCTGCACCACCCGTACGACTCGTTCTCGACGTCGGTGCAGACGTTCCTCGAGCAGGCGGCGGCGGACCCGCACGTGCTCGCGATCAAGCAGACGCTCTACCGCACGTCGGGCGACTCCCCGATCGTCGACGCGCTCATCGACGCCGCGCAGGCCGGCAAGCAGGTGCTGGCGCTGGTGGAGATCAAGGCGCGGTTCGACGAGCAGAACAACATCTCGTGGGCGCGCAAGCTCGAGCAGGCCGGCGTGCACGTCGTCTACGGCATCGTCGGCCTCAAGACGCACTGCAAGCTCTCGCTCGTCGTGCGCCAGGAGGCGGACGGCCTGCGCCGGTACAGCCACGTCGGCACGGGCAACTACCACCCGAAGACCGCGCGCCTGTACACCGACCTCGGCCTGCTGACGGCCGACCCGGAGGTCGGCCAGGACCTCACGCGCCTGTTCAACCAGCTCTCCGGCTACGCGCCGAAGTCCCGGTTCCACCGCCTGCTCGTCGCACCGCGCTCGGTGCGCACCGGGCTCGTGCAGCGGATCGAGCGCGAGGCGGAGGCCGCGCGCCGCGGCGAGCCCGCGTGGATCAAGATCAAGGTCAACTCGATGGTCGACGAGGCGACGATCGACGCGCTGTACCGCGCGTCGCAGGCCGGGGTGCCGATCGACATCAACGTGCGCGGCATCTGCGCCATCAGGCCCGGCGTGCCCGGCCTGTCCGAGACGATCCGGGTGCGGTCGATCCTCGGGCGGTTCCTCGAGCACTCCCGCGTCTTCGCGTTCGCGCACACGACGCCCGGGCCCGAGGACGGGTTCGAGGGGCCCGAGGTCTTCATCGGGTCGGCGGACCTCATGCACCGCAACCTCGACCGCCGCGTCGAGGCGCTCGTGCGCGTGGCGGACCCCGCGCAGGTCGCCGAGCTGGTCGAGCTGCTCGACGAGTCGAACGACGAGCGGACGTCGTCGTGGCACCTCGGCGCGGACGGCGTCTGGGAGCGGCACCACCGCGGGCCCGACGGGCCCCTCGTCGACGTGCAGCAGGCCCTCGTCCAGCGGCAGAGGCGCCGGCCGGGCTCGTCGCGGTGAGCGCACCCGCCGCGCCGGCGGTCCAGGCCGCCGGCGCCTTGGTGTGGCGCGTGCGCGCAGGCCGGCTGCAGGTCGCGCTCGTGCACCGGCCGCGGTACCGCGACTGGTCGTGGCCGAAGGGCAAGCTCGACCCGGGCGAGGCGGTCACCGCGGCGGCGGTGCGCGAGGTCGAGGAGGAGACGGGGCTGGCGGTCGTCCTGGGTGTGCCGCTGCCCGGGCTGGAGTACGAGCTGTCGGACGGCCGGCACAAGGTCGTGCACTACTGGGCCGCGCAGGTGGCCGGCCGCGAGGACCGCACCGTGCTCGCGGCGCGTCCCCGCGTGACGCCCGCGGGGGCGGAGGAGATCGACCGCTGGGAGTGGTGCGACGTGGCCGCCGCCGCCCGGCGTCTGACCCGCAAGGCGGACCGCCGGCCCCTCGACGCGCTCGTCGAGGTGTACGCGAAGGACCGGCTGGACACCCGCGCGCTCGTCGTGGCGCGGCACGGCCAGGCCCGCAAGCGCGCGCAGTGGGACGGCACCGAGGGGGACCGGCCCCTCACGGCGCTCGGCCTGCGGCAGGCCGAGGCGATGGTGCCGGTGCTCGCGGCGTTCGGGGTGGCGCGCGTCGTGACGAGCGGGTGGGAGCGCTGCGCCGCGACCGTCGCGCCGTTCGCGCGCGCGGCGGGCCTGACGCCCGAGATCGCGCACGAGCTCACCGAGGCGCGGCACGACGAGTCGCCCGCGCGCGTCGCCGCGATGGTCGACGGGTGCCTCGACGCGCGCGTCGACACCGTGCTGTGCACGCACCGGCCCGTGCTGCCGACGGTGCTGGACGTGCTGGCGACGCACGCGCGCCGCCCGGCGGCGAACCGGCTGCCCGCGGAGAACCCGTACCTGCAGCCCGGCGAGGTGCTCGTCGCCCACTCGGCCGTCACGCGTCGCGGGCCGCGGGTGGTCGCGGTGGAGACCCACCGGTCGACCGTCGGCGACTGACGGCCGCGGTCCCGGCCGGACGCGCCGCCGCTCCCCCGGCCGGCCGGGCGCCGGGCCGAGGGAGCGGCCACGGTTCAGGCGCGGGGGACGGCCCGCCGGCGACGCGCGAGGTGCACGCCCGCCGCGCCGGCGAGCAGCAGCCCCGCGGCCACGAGCAGCAGGGGCGCGGCCGTCGCACCCGTGGCGCTCAGGCGGTCGGCGACCGGGCGGACGCCCGGCGCCGCGGCGGCGGTCCCCGGCCCGGCGGCGGGAGGGGCACCGGTCGTCGGCGCGGACGCCGTGGGGGCGGGCGTCGTCGGCGCGGGTGTCGGCCCCGCGGCGCGCGGGACGAGCCCGTCGAGCACGGCGGCGACCAGCGCCGTCGCCCCGTCGACGTCCGCCTGCGTCGCCCGGCTGCCGGCCAGAACCACCTGCGCGACCTCCACGGCGGCGTCGAGGTCGGCGAGCGAGGCCGGCGTCCACGCGTCCCGGTCGACCGCGGCCGCGCGCGCCACCGCGTCGTCGAGCGCCGTCCTGCTCACGTCGACGCCGACGGCGGCGGGTGTCAGCACGAACGCGTCGACCCAGCCCCACGCGGCGGCGGGCAGGTCGCCCGCCACCGCGACGGTCACGACACCGTCCGCACCGACGACCACGTCGTCGAGCACGGCCGTGCGCTCCTGCTGCCAGCCGGCGAGCGGCAGCCCGGCCGACCGGGTGCCCGCTGCGGTCGTGACCGTGAGCGCGACGCCGCCGGTGCCGCCCTCGAGGCTGCCGTGCCCGGTCGCGGACGCGGTGTAGGTGCCGGCGGGGACGCCGGTGACCGTCTGCGCGACGCGCAGCGCGTACGGCGCGTCGTCCCAGAAGTTGACGGCGCGTGCGCCCTCGGGGGCGTCGACGCCCTCCCGCACCTGCGCGTTCTCCCACGTGATCGACCACGGCGCGAGGTCGTCGTCCTCGAAGCCGGGGTTGCGCAGCAGGTTCGTGGCGGTGACGACGACGGTCGCGGTGACCGCGCGGCCGGCCGCGGTCGTGCCCCGCACGGTGTACTCGCCGGGACCGCGGATCCACCCGACGGCACCGCTCCACGTGACGGGGTCCTGCTCGACGGAGCCGTCGTTGTAGGTCACGGCGACGGTGGCCGGCAGCTCGACGGGCTCGCCGTCGCGGACCGTCACGCGCACCTGCTCGACGGAGACGACGGCGCGCGGGGCGACGGCGCCCGTGCGGGCGTACCGGAACACCTGCAGCGACTCGAGCGGCGTGCCGTCGTGCGTGAACAGCGCCTGGTTGTCCCACGACGAGCCGCCGTACCACTCGCCGGCGTCCTCGGGGTCGTACTCCCCCGCCGCGCTCGTGGCCCAGCCGGACCCGTCACGCTCCCACAGCGCCGCGTTCGCCTGGAGCGCGTCCGGCGGGCCGACCGGCAGCCACGCGGGCTCCCAGTAGAAGACGCCGAGGCCCGCGTCGCCGACAGCCGCGACCGCGGCGATCACGTCGCGCACGGCGGTCGCCTGCCCCTGCACGCTCACCGGGTACGCCGTCGCCTCGGCCGGCTGGTCGATCGTGTTGCCGTGCCCGTCGCCGTCCTCGAGGGTGTACGCCCACGACGTCTCGGCGACCACGACCCGCTTGCCGTACGTGGTCGCGACGTCCCGCAACACGCGCGTCAGGTTGTCCGGGCTGCCGTGCCAGAACGGGTAGTACGAGCTGGCGAACACGTCGTAGTCGACGCCGCGGGCCGCGAGCTCGCGCGCGTAGCCCGCGTACCGGCCCGGCGTCTCCGGGTTCGTGAAGTGCACCGCGACCAGCGCGTCGGGCAGCACCGCGCGCACCGCGGCGCCGCCCGCCGCGAGCACCTGCGCCATGGCGTCCCAGCCGGTGACGCCGGCGACCCCGTTGTTCGTCTCGTTGCCGACCTGCACCATGCCCACGTCGACGCCCGCGTCCGCGAACGCCTGCAGGCTCGTGGCGGTGAACTCGCCGACGGCCGCGACGCGCTCGTCGAGCGGCAGCCCCTCCCACGCCTTCGGCGACTGCTGCTTGGCGGGGTCGGCCCAGAAGTCGGAGTAGTGCAGGTCGACGAGCACGCGCAGGCCGGCGGCCGTGGCGCGCCGGCCGATCTCGACGGCGCGGTCCACGTCGACGTTGCCGCCGCCGTACCCGCGGTCGCGGGCGTCGAACGGGTCGTTCCACACGCGGACGCGCACCCAGGTGACGTCCGCGTCGGCGAGCACGTCGAACAGGTCGGCGGGCCGGCCCGCGGTGTCCCGGAACGTCACCCCGCTCTCCTCGAGCGACAGCACCGACGACACGTCGACGCCGTTCATGAAGTCCTCGGCGAGGCCGTCGACGCGCTCGACGACGATGCCGGCCTCGACCGGGCCGTCGTCGGGCGCGGCCCAGCCCGGCGAGGCGGTGAGGAGCAGGGCGCCGGCGGCCGCGGTGGCCGCGAGGGCGCGCAGCGGGTGGGCGGGGGCGGGACGTGGTGACACGGTGGTCCTCTCGATCGTCGTCGTCCGAGCAGGGCGGTCACGCGCGCCGCGGCGCGCGCGGGTGGGGCGGGCCGGGCGGTCAGCCCTTGACGGAGCCGGCGGTGAGCCCGCCGACGATGTACTTCTGCAGGGCAAGGAAGAGCAGCAGCACGGGCAGCGCGGCGACGACGGCTCCGGCGGCGAACAGGCCCCAGTTCGCGTTGAGCTCCTGCGACACCCAGCCGTACATGCCGACGGCGAGCGTCCAGCGCTCCGGCGACGTGAGGATCACCCGGGCGAGGATGAACTCGCCGAACGTCGCGATGAAGGACAGCAGCCCGACCACCGCGAGGATCGGCGTCACCAGGCGCAGGATGATCGTCCAGTAGATCTGCGCGTGCGTGGCGCCGTCGATCCGCGCGGCCTCGTCGAGCTCGCGCGGGACCGTGTTGAAGAACCCGTACATGAGGAACGTGTTGGTGCCGAGCGCGCCGCCCAGGTAGACGCAGATCAGCGCCACCGTGCTGTTGAGCCCGAGCGCCGGCACGACGTCGCCCAGCGCGAGCAGCAGCAGGAAGATCGACACGAACGCGAGCATCTGCGGGAACATCTGGATGATGAGCAGCGCCGTCAGGCCGCCGCGGCGGCCGCGGAACGAGAACCGCGAGAACGCGTACGCGGCGGCGGCGCCCATGAGCACCGACCCGATCGCGGTGGCGCCGCCGACGACGAGGCTGTTGACGCCCCAGGTCCAGAACCGCGAGGCGTTCAGGGCCTCGAAGTTCGCGGTCGAGAACGTGCGGAACAGCTCGGTCGACCCCGTGAGCGTGCCCGTGCGCGCGACGGCGGCCGAGAGCACGTAGACGAGCGGGAACGCGGCGTAGACGATCACCACCGCGGCCACGGGGTACTTCCAGCCGACCTCGGCGAACCAGCGGCCGCGGCGCACGCGGGGCCGGTCGGTCGTCGTGGGGCGGGTCGTCGTGGTGGCCATCAGAGGACCTCCTCCAGCCGGCGCGTCCGGCGGAACGCCAGCGCGGAGATCGTGCCGATGATGACGAAGACGACGATCGACAGGGCGCTCGCGAGGCCGTAGTCCGCACGGCCGCCGGCGACGCCGGACAGCTGGTAGATCATCGAGATGAGGATGTCGGTGTGCCCGAGGGTGGCCGACGTGTCCGTGAACCGCGGCCCGCCGCCCGTGAGCATGTAGACCAGCGTGAAGTTGTTGAAGTTGAAGGCGAACGACGCGATGAGCAGCGGCGTCGTCGAGACGAGCAGCAGCGGCATCGTGATCGAGCGGAACGTGCGCCACCGGCCGGCGCCGTCGATGCGGGCGGCCTCCATGACGTCCCCCGGCAGCGACTGCAGCGCGCCGGTGCACACGAGGAACCAGTAGGGGAAGCTCAGCCACAGGTTCACCCCGATGATCGCCAGCTTGGCGAGCACCGGGTCGTCCAGCCACGCGATGCGCGTGCCGAGGAAGAACAGCTGGTTGACGATGCCGTAGTCCGGGTTGGCGTTGAGCATGCCGCGCCACAGCAGCGCGGACAGGAACGCCGGGAACGCGTACGGGAGGATGAACAGCGTCCGCATGACCCGCCGGCCGCGCAGCCGCGGGTCGTCGAAGACGAGCGCCAGGACGAGCCCGAGCAGGAAGCTCGTCGCCACGGTGGCGATCGCGAACCCGAACGTCCACACCGTGATCCGCAGCAGCGGGCCGGAGTACGTGTCGTCGCTGAACGCGCGCGTGAAGTTCTCGAGGCCGACGTTGACGCGCCAGCCGACCGCGAGCGCCTCCCCGTCGGCGGAGACGAACCGCCCCTCGTCGGTGGCGCGGTAGACCGCCCCCGTCTCGGTGTTCGTCAGGGTGTCGGCGGCCTCGTCGTGCACCAGCGCCGAGGAGTAGACCTGGCCGGTCGAGCCCTCGCGCGTGCGGATCGAGCCGTCGTCCGCGTCGTCGGAGACCGGGACCCGCAGGTCGACGACGCGCTGCTGGAGCGCGGTGTCGGAGATCAGTGCCGTGTAGGGCACGACGTCCCACCCGGGGACGGCCGTGACGCGCCGGCCGTCGACGGACGCGTCGGGGACGTCCGCGAGCGGCTCCTCGGCGGAACCGACCCGGACGTCGCCCTCGTCGACGATCGCGAAGCCGACCTCGTCGCCGCGCTGCACGACCGTCAGCGGGTAGCTCGGCGAGTCCGCGACGCGACGCTCCGCCTGGATGAGCAGCGCGTCGACCGCCTGCTCCTTGGTCGCGTTGTGGCCGGTGCCGTAGTTCGTCAGCGCGACGTACCCGGTGTACGCCATCGAGAACAGCTGGAAGACGAGCAGGAACGCGAGCCCCGGCAGGACGTACTTCAGCGGCAGCGCCCGCCTGCTGACGTACACCCAGTCGGCGGTGACGAGCAGCACGAGCGACGCGGCGAAGATCGCCCACGAGCCCTGCGCGTACGCCGCCCACAGCACGCTCACGCCGACGGCGTTCACCAGCGCCATGAGCGCCAGCTTCACGAGGAAGCCGCCGCCGCGGCCGTCCCACCGGCGCGCGTGCGGCTCGGGGGCGCCGGTGCCGGTCGCGGCCGGCGCGTGGGTCGCTTGCGTGGACATCGGGTCTCCGCCTCGTCCTTGTCTCGTCACGTCGACGTGCGTGCGCGCGGGTGCGCGCGGGGTGGCGTGGGCGCCGGCCGGGGGGCGACCGCCGGCCGGCGCCCACGGCGCGGGTCAGCCGCCGATGGATGCCTGGATGTCGGCGAGCATCTTGTCCCAGGCGGCGACCGGGTCGGCCGAGCCCGAGATGATGGCAGCCTCCGCCGCGTTCCAGTGGTCCCACACGTCCGCCATCTCCGGGATGGAGGGCATCGGCGTGCCGTTCTTCACCTGGGCGACGAAGCCGCCGACGACCGGGTCGGACGAGACGTCCTCGGCGACCTGGAGCAGCGCCGGGACGCGCGGGTCGGCGTCGTGCAGCGCGCGCTGCGCCTCGGGCGTCGACAGGTAGTTGACGAGGAAGTCCTGCGCGAGCAGCGCGTTGTCGCTCTGCGCCGACAGGAAGAAGCCCTGCACGCCGACGAACGGCGCGGCGGTCTGCCCGCCGGCCGACGGGATCGGCTCGACGGCGAAGTCGACGCCGGCCTCCTCGAAGCCCGTGATGGCCCACGGGCCGGTGATGGCGAACGGTGCGTTGCCGTCGGCGAACTCCTGACGCGCGATCTCGTCGGTCCAGTCGGTGCTGAACACGCCCGTGCCGGCCATGCCGTTCTGGCCCAGCCACGTCGCGAACGCGTGGCCCGCCTCGCCGCCCATGCCGATCTCGTTCGTGTAGGAGCCGTCCTCCTCCTGCACGAACACCGGGGCACCGAACGACGTCTGCAGCGGGTAGTAGTTGTAGCCGTCACCGGTGGTGCCGTTCGTGTTGATGACGAACGGCAGCTTCGTGCCCGCGGCGCGCCCGGCCGCGACCATCTCGTCGAAGGTCGCCGGCGCCGGGTCCGGCGCGAGCGCCGTGTTGCGCACCAGCGCGATCGACTCGAGCGCGTAGGGCAGGCCGTACAGCTGGCCGTCGTAGGTGAACGCCTCCACCGCGACGGGCTCGAAGTCGTCCTCGACGTCGGCCAGGTCGATCGAGTCGACGACGCCGTTCACGATGAGCGAGCCCAGCCAGTCGTGCGCGCCGACCGTGATGTCCGGGCCCTCACCCGTCGGCACCTGCGCGAGGAAGTCCGCGCGGATGTCCTCGAAGTTCTTCTGCACGAGCTCGACCGTGACGCCGGTCGACTCCTCGAACGCCTCGGCGGCGGCCGCGACGGCGGGCTCGCGGTTCTCGTCGACCCAGACGGTCAGGCTGGTGCCCGCGCCGGCACCGTCGCCGGACGTGGGCTCGGCCGAGCTGGTGGTGTCGCCGCCGCCGCTGCAGGCGGCGAGCAGGGCGACGGTCGCGACCATCGCGACCGGGAGTGCTGCGGTCTTGCGCATGAGCGTTCCTTCCGGTGTGGTGCCGCGGTGCACGCGTCCGGGAGGATCGCGGCGCTGCGACGGGGACGTACGGCGTGGGCCGCCGGGCGGCGGCGCACGCGAGGGTGCGCGACGGGCGGCTAGGGGCGACCACCCCCGTGCGGGACGCGGACGACGGCGACGGCGCCCGCGGGCAGGTCGAGCGTGCCCGCGACGGGCGTGCCGCTGCGGAGCTCGACCCCCTCGGCGACGGGCACCTTCGCGTCGTCGTCCGAGTGGTTGACGGCGACGACGTAGTCGGCGTCGGCGCCGTGCCGGGTGACGACCTCGACGTCCTCGGGGAGCCCGGGCGGCGTGATGCCGGCGTCCGCGTAGACCGCGGCGAGCACGGGTGCGAGCGCGTCGACGTCGAGGGCGGTCGAGACGTACCAGGCGGTGCCCGCGCCGACGGCGTGCCGGGTGATCGCCGGGCCGCCCGCGGCGGGGCCGTCGAGGTAGGTGGCGACGACGTCGGCCCCCTCCAGCACCAGGTCGTCCTGCCAGACCGCCGCCGTGAGCTCGCGCTCCCCGCCGTGCGTCCAGGCCAGGCGCGTCGTGGCGCCGGCGCGCAGGGGCAGGAACTCCTCCACCGTCAGGCCGAGCACGTCGCGCAGCGGGGCGCCGAAGCCGCCCGCGTGCACCGCGTCGTGCTCGTCGACGACCGCCGAGAAGAACGAGACGAGCAGCGTGCCGCCGCCCTCGACGTACCGGCGCAGGTTGTCCGCCGAGGCCTGCGTGAGCAGGTACGACGCCGGCGCCACGACCGCCCGGTAGCGGGACAGGTCCTGGGACGGGTGCGCCATGTCGACCGTCACGCCGTCGCGCCACAGGCGCTCGTAGTAGGCGCGGACCCGCTCCTTGTGGCGCACGTCGACGGACGGGCGCCACTCGAGGTCCTGGGCCCAGAACGACTCGGTGTCCCACAGCAGCGCCACGTCGGCGCGCACGGTGGAGCCGCGCACCTCGGCGAGCGCGCCCAGGTCCCGGCCCAGCGCGACGACCTCGCGCCACACGCGGGAGCGCGTCCCGGCGTGCGGCAGCATCGCCGAGTGGAACTTCTCGGCGCCGGAGCGGGAGGCGCGCCACTGGAAGAACAGCACGGCGTCGGCGCCGCGGCCCAGGTGGACGAGCGAGTTGCGGGCCATCTCCCCCGGGCGCTTCGCGACGTTGCGCGGCTGCCAGTTCACGGCCGACGTGGAGTGCTCCATGAGCAGCCACGGCCGGCCACCCGCGACCGAGCGCGTCAGGTCGGCGGCGAGCGCCAGGCCGACGTGGTTCCGCTCGTCCGCGGCCGTGAGGTAGTGGTCGTTCGAGACGACGTCCACCTCGCGCGCCCACGCCCACAGGTCCGTGGTGGGGCACTCGTTGGCCATGAAGTTCGTCGTGACGGGCTGCGCGGCGTGGGCGCGGATGGCGTCGCGCTCGGCGACGAAGCACGCGCGGAGCTGGTGGTCGGTGAAGCGCGCGAAGTCCAGACGCTGGGCCGGGTTGGCGACGCTGGGCGTCGCCGCGGGGGCGCCCACGTGCTCCCACTCGAGGTAGCGCTGACCCCAGAAGGCGGTGCCCCAGGCGGCGTTGAGCGCGTCGAGGTCGCCGTAGCGGTCCTGCAGCCACGACCGGAACGCGGTGACGGCGGCCGGCGAGAAGTCCTCGCCGACCGGGGCGCCGTACTCGTTGTGCACGTGCCACAGGACGACGGCGGGGTGGTCGGCGTAGCGCTCGGCGAGGGCGCCGGCGATGCGCACGGCGGCGGCCCGGTAGGCCGGGTGGCTCGGGGAGGCCATGCCGCGCGAGCCGAAGCCGAGCACCGTGCCGTCGCGCGTCACGACGCGGGCGTCGGGGTGCGCGGCGAAGAACCAGGCGGGCGGCGAGGCCGTCGGCGTGCCGAGGTCGGCGCTGATGCCGTTCGCGTGCAGCAGGTCGAGGAGCTCGTCGAGCCAGCCGAGGTCGAGCTCGCCCTCGCGGGGCTCCATCAGCGCCCAGGAGAAGATGCCGACGCTGACGAGGTTGACCCCGGCCTCGCGCATGAGGGCGACGTCCTCGTGCCACACCTCGCGCGGCCACTGCTCGGGGTTGTAGTCCCCGCCGTAGGCGATCGCGTCGCGGAGGAGCTCGCGGGCGAACGTGGTCGGGTCGGTCATGACGCTCCGTCGGGTCGTGGCGCACAGCCGTGCGACTGTGCACGGTCACAGCCTGTGACCGTGCACAGGTTGACATGGGCGCCTGAGGGCCCGCCACCCCTCGAATGGGTCGTTATGCACCTGTGACCGTGCACAGGCGATGACCCGTCCGACCGCGATCAGCGGCGCAGCGCGCGCGACCGCAGGGCTAGAGTCGCCCCCGTGGTCAGCACCGCCACGGGCCGAGGACGCCCGACCATCCGCGACGTCGCGGCCGCCGCCGGCGTCTCGCGGGGCACCGTCTCCCGCGTCATCAACGGCGGCCACTGGGTGTCGCCCGAGGCGCGCGAGGCCGTCGAGCGCGCCATCGCCGACACCGGCTACCGCACCAACCAGCACGCGCGCTCCCTCGCGACCGGCCGCAGCAACTCGCTCGCGTTCCTGCTCACCGAGCCGCAGGACATGCTGTTCGCCGACCCGAACTTCGCGATCCTCCTGCGCGGCGCCGCCGAGGCCCTCGCCCGCCGCGGCATGACCCTGGTCCTGCTCGTCGCCGGCACACCCACCGAGCGGGAGAACGCCGCCGCGTACGTCGCCGACGGCCACGTCGACGGCGTCCTGCTCATCTCCACGCACGCCGACGACCCGCTGCTCGCCGACCTCGTCGCCCGCGGCATCCCCACCGTGTCGTGCGGGCTGCCGCTCGGGTTCACGGGTCAGGTCGCGTCCGTGTCGGTCGACGAGATCGGCGGTGCACGGACGATGGTCCGGCACTTGCGCGCGACCGGGCGGCAGCGGGTCGCGATGGTCGCGGGCCCGCTCGACACCCCCGGTGGCCGGTACCGCCTCGACGGCTACCGGGACGAGCTCGGCGCCGACTTCGACGAGCGGTACGTCGCGTACGGCGACTACACGGTGGAGTCGGGCGCCGCCGCGATGGAGGAGCTGCTCGTGCGCGCCCCCGACCTGGACGCGGTCTTCGCGGCGTCGGACACGATGGCCGCCGGTGCGATCGCGACCCTGCGCAAGCACGGGCGCCGCGTGCCCGACGACGTCGCGGTCGGCGGCTTCGACGACGCGGGCCTCGCCGCGACCCTCGACCCGCCGCTGACGACCATGCACCAGCCGTTCGACCTGATCAGCGCCGAGATGGTCGGGCTGCTGCTCGACGTCATCGCCGGCGCGCCGCACAAGTCGGTGACGATGCCCGCGAGCCTGGTCGTCCGCACGAGCGCCTGACCCCTCACCGGTCGGACGTACCGCACGCGGTGGGGTGCGGCGCTCGGAGGGGGCTGTTGCGCTCGGCGAGGGACGGCCGCGCGGCGGCGTCCGTGCGGGGTCAGCCGAGGATCGGGTGGAGGATCCAGAAGACGACGGCGGCGACCAGCGCGGCGGCCGGGATGGTGAGGATCCAGGCGCCGGCGATGTTCTTCGCGACGCCCCAGCGGACGGCCGACAGGCGCTTGGTCGCGCCGACGCCCATGATCGCCGAGGTGATGGTGTGCGTCGTCGAGACGGGCGCGTGCAGGTAGAACGCGTTGACGTACAGGACCATCGCGGACACCGACTCGGCGACGAAGCCGCGGGCCGGGTCGAGCTCGATGATCTTGCGGCCGAGCGTGCGCATGATGCGCCAGCCGCCGGCGTACGTGCCGAGGGAGATCGCGGCGGCGGCGGACAGCTTCACCCACAGCGGGATGCCCTCGTCCGCGTCGGCCCAGCCGACGGTGAGGAGCGCGAGGAAGATGACACCCATCGTCTTCTGCGCGTCCTGCAGGCCGTGCCCGAGCGCCATGGCGGCCGCGGAGATGGTCTGCGCGATGCGGAAGCGGCGGTTCACCTTGGAGGGCGCGCGGTTGCGGATGATCCACAGCAGCCCGGCCATCAGCAGGAACGCGAGCCCGAACCCGATGAGCGGCGAGAAGATCATCGGCAGGACGACCTTGTCGACGATCGCCGCGCCGTAGATGCCGAACCCGGCGGCGAGACCGGCGCCGACGAGGCCGCCGATGAGGGCGTGCGTCGACGACGAGGGCAGCCCGAACCACCACGTGATGAGGTTCCACGTGATCGCCCCGACGAGGGCGCACAGCACCACGACGAGCGCCGAGTGCGCGGGTTCCCCCTCGAGGTCGACGATGGCGGTCGCGATCGTCTCGGCCACCTCGGTGCCCAGGAGCGCACCGGTGAAGTTCATGACGGCCGCCATGATGAGCGCGGCCCGCGGCGTCAGCGCGCGCGTCGAGACCGACGTGGCGATGGCGTTGGCGGCGTCGTGGAAGCCGTTGGTGTAGTCGAACCCGAGCGCGAGCGCGACGACGAGGACGACGAGCGCGGTCTCCACCTGTGCTCAGGACTCCTTGAGCGCGATGGTCTCGATGCTGTTCGCCACCTTCTCGAAGGCATCCGCCGCGTCCTCGAGCTTCTCGACGATCTCCTTGAGCTTGAGCAGCAGGACGGCGTCGGTGATCTCGTCGAACATCTGCGCGAGGAGCTTGCGGTGCGTCTTGTCGGCCTGGTTCTCGAGGCGGTTCACCTCGACCCAGTACTCCTGGAGGGAGTCCATCGAGCGCAGGCGCGGCATGGCCTCGGCCGTCAGCTCGGCGGCGCGCTGCAGCACCTGGACCTGGTCGGACACCCGTGCCGGGAGCTCGTCCACCTTGTACAGGACGATGAGGTCGGCGGCCTCGTCCATGAAGTCCATGCAGTCGTCGAGGCTCGACGCGAGGTTGTAGATGTCGTCGCGGTCGAACGGCGTGACGAACGTCTGGTTCAGCCGCCGCATGATCGCGTGCGTGGCCTCGTCCGCCGCGTGCTCCGCCTCGGCCATCCGCTTGTTGATGTCCTTGCGGGTGGCGCGGTCCGCGCCCAGGATCTCGGCCAGCAGGTTCGCCCCCGTGACCAGGTACGAGGCCTGGGTGGCGAAGAGGTCGAAGTACGAGGTGTCGCGCGGTGTCAGGCGCAGGCGCACGGAGAGCTCCGGGGCGTGGGACGAGACAGACGCCCGGCGGGTGCACGGGCGGCGCCCAGCCTAACGGCCCGTGAACGGCGGGTGCACCGACCCCGGTCCCGTCCCCGCCACGGGCGGGTGACGGCCGCCACGACGGCAGAACGCCCCGCAGGTGCGCGCGGCACGGCACGGCGGATGACGACGCCGGGCCGCGGGGCGCCTCTCGGCGCATGGCCGCTCGAAGCGGCTGAGATTGGAGCCCGGGGCCACCGCGACCCGACGTCGCGACCAGTCTAGGCGGGGAGTCCCGGACGCACCGGTCGAACGCCCGCGGCGGTGAGCACCGTCACGCGTCCGGACGGGCCGGGGCCCCCGGAACGCCGCCGGCGCCCGTCACTCGAGGCGTCCCGCGCGCCACAGGCCGGCGGCCGCGACGAGCTCCTCGGCGGTGCGCACGAGCGACACCGCGCCCCGCGTCGTGCGGGCCGCCGCCCCGGGGTCGACCACGTCGAGGTGGTCCGCGTCGAACGCCGCACCCGTGGCCAGCACCTGGCAGAACGCGGCCGCCCGCTCGAGCGCCACGGCGAGGTCGCCCGCGTAGACGCCCGAGAGCACGGCGTCCGCGACGGCGCGCACGTCGGCGGGCCCGGGCGGGCTGACGACGCCCGCCACCACGTCGTGCACGGGCGCCGACGCGACGCCCATCCGGTAGCGGTCGGCGACGGTGGCGGGATCGCGGCGGACCCACTCGCGCAGGACGTACAGGCGCCACAGCGCTCCGGGCAGGGTGTCGGCCGGGCTGTCCGCCCACATCGCCGCGACCATGTCGAGCCCCTCGGTCTCGACGAGCGCGACGAGCCGCTGCACGACGTCGGGGTCCTGCGACGCGCGTGCCCGGTGCACGAGCGCAGCCGCCGTGGTGTGCGCGATCTCGCCGCGCAGCTGCGGGTCGGTGTCGCCGGGCAGGGCGTCGGCCTGCGCGGGGTCGAAGGGCACGGGCCGGTGATGACGCCGGGGCTCCTGCCCCGCGCCGCCGTCGTGCCCACCGGTCGCTGCCACCGGGAGATGATGCACCCCCGTGCCCGCACGTGCCACCGATGCAGCGGGCTCCCGCCCGCCCGGACCCGTGCGGCAGGCGGAGCCTCCGGGTGCGGGTGCCCCCGGGCGGGGACAGAGTGGGTCCTGACCAGGCACTGGGCCCGGCCGCGAACATCTGGCAGACGGGGGTGGACGATGTCCGATCCGGTGTCCCGCAGGGTCGGCGCGCAGGGCGGCGACCCGCCCGGCGAGCTCAACGGCAAGCACACCGGCAAGGCGGTCGGCCTCGCGGTCGCCGCCGCCGTCGGCGGCTTCCTCTTCGGCTTCGACAGCTCCGTGATCAACGGCGCGGTGCAGGCCTTCACCGAGCAGTTCGAGCTGGGCAGCGGCCTCGCCGGCTTCGCCGTCGCCGTCGCGCTCCTGGGTTGTGCGCTCGGCGCGTGGCTGGGCGGCCGGCTGGCGGACCGCTGGGGGCGCACGCGCGTCATGTTCCTCGGCGCGGTGCTGTTCTTCGTGTCGTCGGTGCTGTCGGGCATCGCCTTCGGCGTGTGGGACCTGATCGCGTGGCGCTTCATGGCCGGCCTCGGCATCGGCATCGCGTCCGTGATCGCCCCGGCGTACATCGCAGAGATCGCGCCGGCCCGCATCCGCGGCCGCCTGGGCTCGCTGCAGCAGCTAGCGATCGTCATCGGCATCTTCGCCGCCCTGCTGTCGGACGAGCTGCTCGCCCGCGCGACACCGGGCCCCGGCGCGGACGCGAGCGGTGAGCTGTGGTTCGGGCTCGAGGCGTGGCGGTGGATGTTCCTCGTCGCCGTGGTCCCCGCGACGATCTACGGCGTGCTCGCGCTGCGCATCCCCGAGTCGCCGCGCTACCTGCTGAGCACCGGCAAGCGCGAGGAGGCCCGGCGGGTCCTCGCGTCGGTGCTGCCGCCCGACGAGGACGCGGACGAGCGCATCCGAGAGATCGAGCACACGATCCGCACGGACGAGGCCCTGGCGTCGCAGTCGAGCCTCAGGGGCCCGCGGTTCGGCCTGCTGCCCGTGGTGTGGGTCGGCATCCTGCTGTCGGTCTTCCAGCAGTTCGTCGGCATCAACGTCATCTTCTACTACTCCAACACGCTGTGGCAGGCGGTCGGCTTCGACGAGGGTGACGCGTTCACGACGTCGACGATCACGTCGATCACCAACGTCCTCGTGACGTTCATCGCCATCGCGCTCATCGACAAGATCGGGCGGCGCCCGCTGCTGCTCATCGGCTCGGCCGGCATGACGGTGACGCTCGCGGTCGTCGCGATCGCGTTCACGAACAGCACGGGCACGGGCGAGGACGTGAGCCTGCCGGCGCCGTGGGGCATGGTCGCCGTCGTCGCGGCGAATCTCTTCGTCGTCTTCTTCGGGGCGTCGTGGGGCCCGCTGGTGTGGGTGCTGCTCGGCGAGATGTTCCCCAACCGCATCCGTGCGGCGGCGCTCGGCCTCGCGGCCGCGGCGCAGTGGATCGCGAACTTCCTCATCACGATCTCGTTCCCGCCGATGCTCAACGCGTTCGGCGCGTCCATCCCCTACCTCATGTACGCCGCGTTCGCGCTGCTCTCCTTCTTCTTCGTGCTCACCAAGGTGCCGGAGACCAAGGGCGTCCAGCTCGAGGACATGGAGGGCCTGCAGGTCCAGCGGCGACGCCCGCGCACCTGACACCGGCGGCAGGAGGGCCCGGTCCGCACCGCACGCGTGGTGTGACCGGGCCCTCGTGCGTCCGGGAAGAACCTCGCCCGTCGAACGGTTGCCCAAGGTAACGATCGATCTTAGAGTTGCCTCAAGCAATCTTTCCCGGCGTCCTCGACGCCCTACCGATCCCGACCGCCGACGCCGCCGGTCCCCCTCCCTGCACGTCCGGAAGCGAGACCCTGCGTGACCACCCAGCCCGACACCCGCACAGAAGCGCGCGACCACGCGCACCCCGGCGACGTCCCGCCCGTCGTCGCCGACGCCCGCCCCGCCATGACGCACCGCGAGGTGCTCGAGGCCCTCTCGGGCATCCTGCTCGGGATGTTCGTCTCGATCCTCGCGACGAGCGTCGTCTCGACCTCGCTGCCGCGGATCATCACCGACCTCGACGGCTCGCAGTCCGCCTTCACGTGGGTCGTCACCGCCACCCTGCTGACGACCACGATCTCCACGCCCATCTGGGGCAAGCTCGCCGACCTCACCAACCGCAAGGTGCTCGTGCAGGTCGCCCTCGTCATCTCGGTGGTGTCCTCGGCGCTCGCCGGGTTCTCGCACACCACCGAGACGCTCATCGGCATGCGCGCCCTGCAGGGCATCGGCGCCGGTGGCCTCACGGCGCTCGGCACCGTCCTCATCGCCGACATCATCAGCCCCCGCGAGCGCGGCCGGTACATGGGCCTCATGGGCGCCGTCATGGCCGTCGGCATGGTCGGCGGGCCGCTGCTCGGCGGCGTCATCACCGACGCGGCCGGCTGGCGCTGGAACTTCTTCGTCGGCCTGCCGTTCGCCGTCGCGGCGATCGTCGTGCTGCAGCGCACGCTGCACCTGCCCGCCGTGCGCAGGCGGCGCGTGCAGATCGACTGGGCCGGCGCGCTGCTGCTCTCCGCCGGCATCGCGACCCTGCTGCTCTGGGTGACGTTCGCCGGCGACGCGTTCGACTGGGCGTCCTGGCAGACCGCCGCGATGGTCGGCGGCTCGCTGGCCCTGCTCGGTGCGGCGGTCGCGGTCGAGCACCGCGCCGCCGAGCCGATCATCCCGCTGCGCCTCTTCACGGACCGCACGGTCGTCCTCGCGGTCGTCGCGTCCGTCGCCGTCGGCATCGCGCTGTTCGGCACGCAGGTGTACCTGAGCCAGTACCTGCAGCTCGCCCGCGGCCGCACGCCCACCGAGTCGGGCCTGCTCACCATCCCGATGGTCCTCGGCCTGTTCCTGTCCTCGACGCTGTCGGGCCGGGCGATCTCCCGGTCGGGCCGCTACAAGCGCTTCATGGTCGCCGGCTCGGTGCTGCTCGTCGCCGGCCTCGGCCTCATGGGCACCATCGACGAGACGACCTCGTTCTGGCTGCTCGGCATCTACATGGCGGTCCTCGGCATCGGGGTCGGCATGCTCATGCAGAACCTGGTGCTCGCCGCGCAGAACACCCTGCCCGTGCAGGACGTGGGCTCCGGCACCGCGACCATCGCGTTCTTCCGCACGCTCGGCGGCACGCTCGGCGTCTCGGCGCTCGGCGCGCTCCTCTCGCACCGCGTCCAGGACCTCATGGTCGACGGGCTGCGCGCGGCCGGCGTCGACCCGGCGGCCCTCGGGGGCGCCGGCGGCGGCAGCACGTCGTCCCTGCCGGACGTCGCGACGCTGCCCGGGCCGCTGCGGCACGTCGTCGAGCACGCGTTCGGCGTCGGCGTCGCCGACCTGTTCCTCGTCGCCGCCCCGATCGCCCTCCTCGCGTTCGTCGCCGTCCTGCTGCTGCGCGAGGTGCCGCTGGGCAACCGCTCCGGCATCGAGCAGCGGCTGGCCGCCGAGGAGGCGGGCACCGCGGGCGCCTGAGCCACGACGCCGACGAGCCCCGGCCCTCGCGAGGGGGCCGGGGCTCGTCCGCGCCCGGGGCCGCGGGGTCCGCGCCGTCGGTGCCGTGCCGCGGGCGCGACCGGGCGACGACGGGGCGCCGACCGGTCAGGAGCCGTGGACGTCCCTCCAGGTCGCGCGGGCACGGTCGCCCAGCGCCGTGTTCAGCCGTGCCAGCTGCTCGGCGAGGTCGTCGATCTCCTGCGGGCCCCAGCTGTCGAGCGCGGCGCGGAACCACTCGCGCCGGGCCGTCCGGGCGACGGCCAGGCGCCGCTCCCCCTCCGCGGTCAGCGTGAGCGGGTGGCTGCGCGAGTCGTGCGGGTCCGCATCGCGCGCGACGAGCCCCAGCCGCTCGAGGCGGCCGAGCTGACGCGACATCGTCCCGCGCCCGACGCCGAGCCGGTCGGCGAGGTCGCTCGCGCGCGTGCCCGGGTCGGCGGCGACGGCGGACAGCAGCGAGTACGCGGACGGGTCGAGGTCGGGGTGGACGTCGCGCGAGACGCTGGCCCCCGCCGCGCGCGCCCGGCGCAGGAACAGCCCGAGCTCGCGCTCGAGACGCACCAGGGAGTCGTCGGTCATGGCCCCATCCTCGCGCAGCGCCGGGGGCCCGGACGGCAGCCCGGTGCGACCACGCGCCCCGTCCCCCGGCGGCGGCGCCGCGGCGGGGCGGGGGGCGTCAGCGCACCCAGGTGGTGCGGCGGCGCGCGACCTGGGCGAACGCGTGCACCCGGGCATGGCCGAGACGCTCCGGCAGCAGGCGGAAGACGTTCGGCACCTCGTGCTTGCCGACGACCAGCGCGTCCTGCGGCGGGTGCGCCGGGTCGCGCTCGAGCTCGCCCGTGACGACGAGGACGGCACGCACGCTCACACCCGCGCAGCCGGCCGACTGCAGCAGCCCCTGGACGCGCCCCGCCTCGAGCCGCGCGTCGCGCAGGTACGGCACGGCGCGCCCGTCGACCTGCATGGTGCGGGCCTGCACGCTCACCCGGCTGCCGGGGTGCCGGCGCTCGGACACGGTGAACAGACCGCCGGGGCCGATCAGCAGGTGCTCGACCACCGTGCCCTGCCGGCCGAGCGGGACGTCGTGCACGGTCTGCCAGCCCACCTCGGCGAGGCGCTCGAGGCGCACGCCCAGCGGGCTGCCGCGCTCGCCGCGCGGACGGTCGGAGCCGAGCCACGCGTCGAGCCCGGCCTCGTCGAGCGCGTCGAGCGAGCCGGTGACGCGCGGCAGCGGCAGGACGAGCTCGGGCACGTCGGCGCGCAGGTACTCCTGGGCGGCGCGGCGCAGGCCGGCCTCGAGGACGGGGTCGTCGACGACGACCTCGCCCGACTGCAGGTCGACCGAGCCCACGCGGCCGCCGCTCTCGTGCGTGACGAAGAGGCGGTCGGCTCCGTACCGCCGCCATCGCCGGACTGTCAGGACCTCCTCCACGCCGTCATTATCGGCACGCCGCGCACCCGACTTCAGTCACCTGCAGGGGGCAGTTCGTCGGGGCGCGGCGTGTCCGCGGCGTGTCGTCAGGCGCTCGTCGACCCCGCGTCCGCGGGCTCGAACGTGAGGCTCACGGAGTTCATGCAGAACCGGTCGCCGGTCGGCGTCTGCGGGGCGTCGTCGAAGACGTGCCCCAGGTGCGACCCGCAGCGCGCGCAGCGCACCTCGGTGCGCACCATGCCGTGGCTGCGGTCCTGCAGCAGCTCCACGCGGTCGCCCGCGAGCGGCGAGAAGAAGCTCGGCCAGCCGCAGTGCGAGTCGAACTTCGTGTCCGAGCGGAACAGCTCGTTGCCGCAGGCGCGGCAGCGGTAGACGCCGTCCCGCTTCTCGTCGAGCAGCTCACCGGTCCACGCGCGCTCCGTGCCGGCGCGGCGCAGCACCGCGAACTCCTGCGGCTCGAGCTCGAGCGCCCACTGCTCGTCGGTCTTCTGGACGGGATACCCCACGTCGTCCTCCTTCGTGCCCGGTTCGACAGCCGGGCTCGACTGCGACAACACCGCCGGGGCGCGACGCGTTCCCGGGCGGCCCGCACGACGCGCCGCAGGGACGCCGTGTCGTGCGCGCGCGGCCGGACGACCTACGCTGACCGGGAGGTATCCCGCCACCGGGGCGCCGACGAGCCATGAGGTGCACGTGCCCGCCAGTCGCCGTCGTTCGAGCCTCACGCGCCGGTTCGCGGTCGTGAGCCTCATCGGCATGGCCGTGGTCGGGGCCGCCCTGGTCCTCGTCGCGTCGTCGCAGATGCGGTCGCAGGCGGTCCGGGACGGCACGAGCCTGGCCGCCACCGTGGCCGCGTACGCGTCGGCCGCGACGCCCGCGGACGCGTACGTCACGGGCGTCCTGCCGGAGCAGGACCAGGCTGCGGTCTCCGCCGCGACGGCCGGGTTCTCCTCCGCGCTCGTCGAGCTGCGGCTGTGGAGCCAGGACGGCCGGCTCATGTACTCCTCGCGCGACGCGGGCACGGGCCTGCCGCACTCCGAGCGCTTCGACCACGTGCTGCTCGGGGGCGAGCCCGTCGCGGCGGTGCAGCCGGACGTGCGCGGCGTCGAGGACGCGACCCCGACCACCGAGAAGCAGACGGTGCTCGACGTCTACGTGCCGGTGCACGCGGCGGACATCCGCGGGACGGTGACGGGCGTCGACGCGGAGGAGGTCGTCGGCGCCGCCGAGGTCATGCTCGACCACACCGCGACGCAGGAGACGCTGACGAGCACGGTGCGCACCGTGGCGCTCGTGGTCGCGGGCAGCCTCGTCGTGCTGTGGCTGCTGCTGTTCCGGATCGTGCACTCCACGTCCCGCCGGCTGCGCACGGCCGCGCTCGAGAACGCGCGCCTGGCGATGCTCGACTCCCTCACCGGCCTGCCCAACCGCCGCCTGCTCAGCGAGCAGATGCAGCGGGCCGTGCAGGAGTCGGGCCAGGACGGGTCGCGCGTCGGCCTGATCCTGCTGGACATCGACCGGTTCAAGGACATCAACGACACGCTCGGGCACGACCACGGCGACGCGCTGCTCGAGCTGGTCGCGGCACGCCTGCGCAACGCGCTGCGGGACGACGACGTCGTGGCCCGGCTCGGCGGCGACGAGTTCGCGATCCTGCTGCCCGACGTGCGGTCCGTCGCGAACGCGGAGCGGCTCGCCCGGCGGGTGCGCGGGCTGTTCGCCGCGCCGTTCGAGCTGGGTGACCTGGCGCTGCACGTCGACACGTCGGTCGGCGTCGCGTGCCTTCCCGACCACGCGGACGACCCGTCGTCGCTCATGCGGACCGCCGACATCGCGATGTACGCGGCCAAGCACCAGCGGTCGGGCGTGTCGGTCTACTCGCCGGACGCCGACGACTCGTCACCGGCGCGCCTGGTGCTGATGGGCGAGCTGCACGCGGCGCTGGAGGAGCACGAGTCGGCGCGTGCCGCCGGGGACGCGCGCGGCGGCCCGGGCGACGCCCTCGGCGTGCCCCCCGTCGCGCAGCTCGAGATGCACTACCAGCCGAAGATCGAGCTCGCGTCGCAGCGGACGGTCGGGCTCGAGGCGCTCATGCGGTGGCGGCACCCGACGCGCGGGCTCGTCGGGCCGGGCACGTTCGTGCCGCTCGCCGAGCAGTCGGGCCTCATCCACCGGCTCACGTCGTTCGCGCTCGACTCGGCCGTGCGCCAGCTCGCGCAGTGGTCCGCCGACGGCAGGGCGGTGCCGGTGGCCGTCAACCTCTCGGCGCACGACGTCGCCGACCCCGCCGTGGTCGACACGATCGTGGAGCTGCTCGCGCGCCACCGCGTGCGACCGGCGCTGCTCGAGGTCGAGATCACGGAGACGGCGCTGGTCGCCGACCGCTCGCGCGTCGTGCCGGTGCTCGAGCGCCTCGGCGAGCTGGGCGTGCGGGTCGCGATCGACGACTTCGGCACCGGCACCACGTCGATCTCCCAGCTGCGCGACCTGCCCGTCGACGAGCTGAAGATCGACCGCGTCTTCGTCGCCGACCTCGGCGACGGCGGGCGCGAGGGCTCGGAGGTCGTGGTGCAGGCCATGGTCGACCTGGCGCACTCGTTCGGCCTGCGCGTCGTCGCGGAGGGCGTCGAGGACGAGGGCACGGCGCGCACGCTCCAGCGGCTCGGCGTCGACCAGGCGCAGGGCTACCTCTGGGCCCGGCCCGCGCCGCCCGAGGAGGTGCGCCCACCGGGTGACACGGCCCGCGGCGACCACCCGTCGCTTCACCCCATAGGGTGAACCTCGGCGCACTTCCTCAAGGTCGGGGCCGACCATGTCGACAGTGACCGAGAAGGTGAGCTCTACCCGCAGACCGGCGCACCGCCGGACCGGGACCGGACGAGGGGGACGACGACCATGATGGACGAGCTGCTCGAGGAGATGATCGACCCGGCGCCGTCGCGCGAGGACGCCGCGCGTCGTCGCCGCGCGTGGGCCACCGGCTCCATCCTGGCGCTGGCCGCCGTCGGCGTGGCGTCGCTGACGACGTCGGCCCTGTTCACCGACCAGGACAGCCTCACGGGCCGGATCAGCACCGGCACCCTCGTGCTGGGCGCGCAGGGCGCGACGTTCGACGTGCCGGTCGAGGGCCTCGCACCCGGCGGCACCGTGATCGCGCCCGTGCAGGTCAACAACACCGGCTCGCTCGAGCTGCGCTACGCCGTGAGCCTGAGCGCCGCCGTCGCCGAGGGTGTGCCCGCCCGGGGCGACACGGGCAGCGGCGACCTGCGCCAGCAGCTGCGGGCGCGTGTGTTCGCCACCGCCGACTGCACCGGCACCGTGCTGGGCGACACCGCGACCGAGACCGCGGAGTTCGGCCTGCCGACGAACGCCGACGCGCCCACGCCGATCGTCGGCGACCCGGCCACGGGCCCGCAGACCGGCGACCGCGTGCTCGCCGGCGTCAACGGCACCGAGACGCTCTGCGTCCGCGTCGACATGGCCGCCACGGCCGGCAACGAGTACCAGAACACCGCCGCCGACCTGACGTTCCGCCTCGACTCCGAGCAGACCGTCAACAACCCCTGACCCGTCCACCCGGGGTGATGAGCACGCAGCCGGTCCACGCGGAGCCCTTCGTCGAACGACGGGCCCCGCGCCCCGACGCGCCCGCCACCCCGGGCCGGCGCGTGCGGCGCACGGTGTCCGTGCTGCTGTGGGCCGTCGCCGCGACGGGCGTGCTCGCGTACGCGGCGGCCCTGCTGGTGCCGCTCTGGTACCAGCTGCAGGGCGAGCGGCTGCTCGTCGTGACGTCGGGCTCGATGGCGCCGCGGTTCGTCGAGGGCGACGTGGTCGTGCTGCGGTCCGTGACCGATCCCTCCGAGCTGAAGCCGAACCTCATCGTCACGTTCCAGCCCGTGGGCGGGTCCGGCCTCGTGACGCACCGGATCGTCTCGCTGCACAGCCTCGACGCGATGCAGGACGACGGCACGGGCCGCATGGAGCCGCTGCTCGACGAGTCGGGTCAGCCGGTGCGGCAGGAGTACATGCGCACGCAGGGCGACGCGAACCCTGAGCCGGACCCGAACGCGACCCCGGTCGAGCGCGTCCGCGGCGTGCTGCTGCGCGTGCACCACGGGTGGGGCGACACGCTCGTGTGGGCGACGTCGTCGACGGGCCGGGCCGTCATGCTGGTGCCGCCCCTGCTCGCCCTGGCCACCCTGGAGGTGCTGTCCGTGCTCGACGCGCGACGCCGCCGGGGCCGGACCGGGCAGCGCACCGCGGACGACAGGAGGGTCGATGCGCTCCTCCTCGACTGACCCCTGCGCGCCGGGGAGCCGCCCGGGGCGCGGCCCTCGCGCGGCCGCGGGCACGTGGCTGCGCCTCGCGGCGGTGCTCGTCGTCGGCGCCTGCGCGGCGGTCACGCCGTCGCTCGGCAGCACGAGCGCGCTGCTCACCGACACGGACGACGTCACGGCGACGGTGACGACCGGCGTGTGGGCGACGCCCGCGCCGACGGTGACGGAGACGGCGACGCCGACGCCGACCGAGCCCGCCGCCACCGCGAGCCCCGGGCCGACGGCCGACCCGACCGCGACCCCGACCGTGGACCCCGCGCCGGCGTCCCGCCTGGCGCCCACCGCCCGCCGCGGCCCGCGCCGCTGACGCGACGCCCGGCGGGGCCGGCGAGGCCGACGCGCACGGTGTGACGTGTCCCGCCGGGCCCGGCGGTGACGGAATAGCGTCACGTGTGCGACGGTTGAGGCGCCTGTTCGATGCATACGCATCGACCTCATCGGAACCAGGAGTGCGCACCATGCAGTTCGGGATCTTCTCGGTCGGCGACGTGACCACCGACCCCACGACCGGGCGGACCCCCGACGACACCGAGCGCGTCCGCGCGATGCTCACCATCGCCGAGCACGCCGACGCCGCCGGGCTGGACGTCTTCGCCACGGGCGAGCACCACAACCCGCCGTTCGTGCCCTCGTCCCCGACGACGATGCTCGGCTACCTCGCCGGGCGGACGAAGAACATCGTCCTGTCGACCGCCACCACCCTCATCACCACCAACGACCCGGTCCGGCTCGCCGAGGAGTACGCGATGCTCCAGGTCATCAGCGGCGGGCGGATGGACCTCATGATGGGCCGCGGGAACACCGGCCCGGTCTACCCGTGGTTCGGCAAGGACATCCGCCAGGGCATCCCGCTCGCGATCGAGAGCTACGCGCTCCTGCGCCGCCTGTGGGAGGAGGACGTCGTCGACTGGAGCGGCAAGTTCCGCACGCCGCTGCAGGGCTTCACGTCCACCCCGCGCCCGCTCGACGGCGTGCCGCCGTTCGTGTGGCACGGCTCGATCCGCTCCCCCGAGATCGCCGAGCAGGCCGCGTACTACGGCGACGGCTTCCTGCACAACGCGATCTTCTGGCCGATGAGGCACACCGCGCAGATGGTGAACTTCTACCGCGAGCGCTACGAGCACCACGGGCACGGCAGCGCCGACCAGGCGATCGTCGGGCTCGGTGGGCAGGTCTTCGTGCGCAAGAGCTCGCAGGCCGCGTGGGACGAGTTCCGGCCCTACTTCGACGTCGCGCCGGTCTACGGGCACGGGCCGTCGATGGAGGACTTCACGCGCGAGACGCCGCTCACGGTCGGCAGCCCGCAGCAGGTCATCGACCGCTACGGCGCGTTCTGGGAGCAGGTCGGCCACTACCAGCGGCAGATGTTCCTCATCGACCACGCCGGCCTGCCGCTGAAGACCGTCCTCGAGCAGATCGACGTGCTGGCCGAGGACATCGTCCCGGTGCTGCGCGCCGAGGCCGAGTCGCGCCGCCCCGCGCACGTGCCGGCCGACCCGCCGTCGCACGCCGAGCGCGTCGCCGCGGCCCGCGCCGCCGGCACCGTGCCCGCCGCGACCGTCGCAGCCGCCGACCACTGGACCGGCCGCACCGCCGAGGACGACGTCGAGGCCGCCGACGCGGCCACCGTCCGCTGACGCACCCCTGACCGCCGGGCGTCCGCCCCCGCCGCCCCCGGATGGGCGGGCGCCCGGTGCGCACCGCACCGCAGTCACCCGCAGCACCAGCAGCACCGGAGGAAGGCACCACCATGAGCGAACGCTCCGTCGTCGTCGTCTCGGGCGGCCTCTCGCAGCCCTCGTCGACGCGCATGCTCGCCGACCGGCTCGCCGACGCCACCGTCTCCGCCCTCGCCGAGCGCGGCGTCGCCGCCCGCGTCACCGTCGTCGAGCTGCGCGACCTCGCGCACGACGTCGTCGACATGACCCTCACCGGCTTCGCGCGCGGGCCGCTGGCCGAGGCGCAGGAGGCCCTCGCGGCGGCCGACGGCGTCGTCGCCGTCTCCCCCGTCTACACCGCGTCCTACGCGGGCCTGTTCAAGTCGTTCGTCGACGTGCTCGACAAGGACGCGCTGCGCGGCACGCCCGTCGTCCTCGGCGCGACCGGCGGCACGCCGCGGCACTCCCTCGCGGTCGACCACGCGCTGCGCCCGCTGTTCGCGTACCTCGGCGCGGACGTCGTGCCCACCGGCGTGTTCGCCGCGACCGACGACTGGGCCGACGCCGGCACGGACGACACCCGTCCGCTGCCCGACCGCATCCGTCGCGCCGGCGAGGAGCTCGCCGAGCGCGTGGCGGGCCGCGCGCCCGTCCGGCGTGCGGGGCTGTACGACGCGGTGCCGTCCTTCGAGGACATGCTCGGCGCCTGAGCTCCAGCCACGCAGGCCGAGCCGGCGCGGACGCACGACGCCCCCGGTGCCGCACCGGCACCGGGGGCGTCGCCGCGTCGTCAGTGCGCGGTCACTGCCGGGTGAGCGTGAACGCCGACCCGTCGCCGACCGCCTCGACGTCCAGGCGCTGGTCGGTCAGCGTGTGCGCCGTGCGGGGGTCGACGTAGACGTGCGCGTCCCCCGCGGTCACGACGTCGTCGCCGGGGTCCGGACCGGCGACGAGCGCGAGCTCGAAGCCGCCCGAGTCCTGCTCGGCGATGCGCAGGCCGCCCTCCTCGGGCAGCCCGGCGCGCTGGGTGAGGGTCTCGACGGCGGTGCGGGCGTTGTCGGTCAGGGTGAGCACGTGTGCTCCTCTCTGCTCGCCTGGTGACGCCGTCCCGTCCGGCCGGAGCCGTCGGGGCCGACGCCGTCGGTCGCGACCCACCGTGACCGGACGACGCGCGCCCGCGCAAACGGGCGTCCGCTGCGCGAGACCGTGCCGGACGCGCCCGCGGCCGTACGTGCACGGGCACCGCGACGTCGCCTAAGGTCCGCCCGCGGCGTCAGCCCACCGCGACGTCGACGACGAGCGCGCGGTGGTCGGACAGGCCGAGGTCGAGCGAGCGGGCACCCGACGTCGCGGTGACGCGGCCCCCGCCGAGCACGTGGTCGAGCTGCCGCTGCGGCGTCGCGAGCGGGTACGTCGACGCGCGCGCGAGCGGCCGCAGCCCGGACACGCGCGCGGGCCGGTCGCCGGACATGTTGAGGTCGCCCATCACCACGCGCGGGCCCGGCAGCGTGCGGGTCGCGCGGACGACGTGCCGCAGCTGGCGCGCGTTCCAGCCGGGGATGAACGTCAGGTGCGTGCCGACGACCGTGCACGGGCCGTCGGCGGTCTGCACGACACCGGCGATGGCGGACCGCGGCTCGTCGCGCACGAGCACCGGCCAGCGGGCGCCCGGGAACCGGATGGGCGTGCGGCCGCGCAGCGCCGGCAGCGCCACGACGCGCCACTCGTGCACGGGCAGGCGCGACAGCAGCGCGATCCCGTAGGCGGCGCCCGACGGCTGCGCGTCCCCGGTCGCGGCGACCCACAGGTCCGGCTCGCCCTGCAGGGTCGCGACGAAGCGGTGGTGCGGCGCACCCATGGCGTCCGCCGCCACGGACGTCAGGTCGGCGCCGTGGGAGCGCGCCTGCCCGCGGTCGACCTCCTGGAGCGCGAGCACGTCGGCGTCGAGGCGGCGCACCGCGTCCGCGAACCGGTCGAGGTCGACCCGCCCGTCGACGGTCGAGCGCCCGTGCAGGATGTTGAAGGTGGCCAGCCGCACGCGGCGATTGTGACCCGGTGTCCGCGTCGCCGCGCGGGATGGGCCCCGCGGGCCGGTCGTCGCCCCGTCCCCGGCCCGTCCGACGCCGCTCGCCCTGCGGACGGGGCGCGGGGCGTGTAGACACCGTGCATGCCTACCGAGACGACGCCGACCGGCGGCACACCGCTCGTCGGTGCGGCCCCGCCCCCGCTGCCCGTGCCGACCGGCGCGGAGACCCCGGACGACCGTGCCGCGCTCCAGGACGGCCTGCGGCGCACCGCCGTCGCGCTCCTCGACGCCGAGATCCCGTTCGCCCTGGTCGGCGGCTACGCCGCGTGGGCGCGGGGCGCGCCGGAGCCCAGCCACGACGCCGACTTCGCGATCGCCGAGGAGGACGTCGACCGCGCCAAGAACGCGCTGGCGTCAGCGGGCCTCGACGTGCAGCAGCCCGCGGAGAACTGGCTGTTCAAGGCGTACCACCACGGGCAGCTCGTCGACGTGCTCTTCCGCATGGTCGGTGAGCCCGTCACCTACGAGCAGCTCGAGCGTGCGGAACAGCTCGAGGTCCTCGCGGTGCGGATGCCGGTGCTGCCGGCCACCGACATCATCTCGGCCAAGATGCGCGTGCTCGGCGAGCACTACTGCGACTTCACGTGGCTGCTGCCGATGGCCCGCGCGCTGCGCGAGCAGATCGACTGGGACCAGGTCCGCGAGGAGACGGCGGACCACCCGTACGCGCGGGCGTTCCTGTACCTCGTCGACGAGCTGGGTCTCACGGGGAACGGTGGCGGTCGGCTCACGGCGACGCCGGGCCGCGGCGGTCCGGGCGGCGAGGAGTAGCACTCGGGGCACCGTGCGCCCATGCTGGCCGGGTGGACGTCGACGGCGTGCGTCGCCTGGCCCTCGCCCTGCCCGGGGTGACCGAGCGGTCCAGCTGGGGGCAGCCCGCGTGGTTCCACCGCGCGCTCGTCGCGCGGATGTGGGACGACGACCGGCTGACGGTCCGCGTCGAGGACGACGGCGAGCGCCGCGCGCTCGCCGCGCAGGACCCACGCCTCTTCTCGACGACCGACCACCACGCGGGCACGAACCTGGTGCTCGTCGACCTGCGGGCGGCCGACGAGGACCTCGTCCGGGCGCTGCTCGCCGAGTCGTGGTGGTGGGCCGCGCCGCCGGTGCTGCGGCGGCGGCACCCGGGGCTCGGACCGCCCGCGCCGGCAACGGACGCCGGCTGAGGCCCGGCACAGAGGCGCTCGGGGGGTGCGCCGCCGACCGGCGGCGCACCCCCGCCTCACGCGTCGACCGGCACGGTGTCGTCGGTGGCGTCGCGGATCCGCAGGGCCTCGACGAGATCGCGGTACAGCGCGTCGGTGGCGAGCAGCTCCGCGTGCGTGCCGTGCGCCCGGACGCGCCCGTCCTCGAGCACGACGATCGTGTCGGCGTCGACGACCGTCGACAGGCGGTGCGCCACCGTCACGACCGCGCCGGTCGTCGCCATCGCGCGGATGACGTCGTGCACGGCGGCCTCGGTGAGGCCGTCGACCTGCGCCGTCGCCTCGTCGAGCAGCAGCACGTCCGGTCGGCAGACCATCGCCCGGGCGAGCGCGATGCGCTGCCGCTGCCCGCCGGACACGGAGGTCTCCGACAGGCGGGTGCCGAGCCCGTCCGGCAGGTCGTCGAACGCGCCGTCGAGGCGGACGGCCGCGAGCGCCCGCCGGAGGTCGTCCTCGGTGGCGTCGGGGTTGCTGAACAGCAGGTTGTCGCGGATCGTGCCCGGGACGACGGGCGTCTCCTGCTCGACGTAGGCGAACCGTCCGCGCACCTCGGCGTGGCTCCACGTCGCGTACGGGCGGCCGTCGAGCAGGATCTGGCCGTCCTGCGGCTCGAGGAACCGCAGGAGCAGGGAGAACACCGTGGTCTTGCCGGCGCCGGACGGGCCGACGAGCGCCGTGTGGCCGCGCCGCGGCACGACCAGCGAGAGGTCGCGGACGGCCGGCTCGCGGTCGGGCCCGTAGGCGGCGGTGACGCCGCGCAGCTCGAGCACGGGGACGTCCTCGCGCCGGGCCCCGCCGTCGCGGCCGGCGTCGCCGTCGGGGTCCGTCCGCACCTCCGCCGGGGCGCGGTCCGCCGGGCCGTCCGGCTCGACGTCCATCGCCTGCACCTCGCTGATCCGCGCCGCGGCCGCGACGCCGGACTGCAGCTGCGTCAGGCTCTGCGTCAGCTCGGTGATCGGGCCGACGATGTTGAAGGCGTAGAGCAGGAACGCGACGAGGCTCGACACGGGCAGCTCGCCCTGCGCCACCCGCCACGCGCCCAGGCCGAGGATCACGATGATCGCCAGCTGGATGCCGCCCCACGCGACGGTCCACGCGAGCGCGGTCGTGCGGACAGCGCGCACCGAGTGGTCGCGTGCGTCGCGGGCGGCGCCGAGGATCGCCGCCGCCTGCCGCGCCTCGGCGCGGCTGGACTTCACGGTCCGCATCGCCCGCAGCGACCCCTCGAGCGTCCCGCCCAGGCGGCCCAGCGCCTCCTGCGACGCCTTCTCCGCGACGCCGATGCCGGGCAGCAGCGCGGCCATCACCGCACCGACCACGACGATCGCGGCCATCGTCGTGCCGAGCAGCACCAGGTCGAGCACGCCCATGAGCACGAGCGTGCCGACGAGCGCGACCGTCCCGTTGACGAGGCTGACGAGGCTGGACGACGCCGCCTCGCGCAGCAGGACCGTGTCGGACGTGACGCGCGTGACGAGCTCGCCGGTCGGGCGGCCCGTGATCGCGGCGACCGTGGCGCGCAGGTAGCGGCGCACGAGCGACTCGCGCGCGTCGAGGACGATGCGCTCGGCCAGCGTGCCCATGACGACCCACTGCACGTACCCGACGACCGAGCCGACGACGAACAGCGTCAGCAGCACGGCGACCGGCTGGGCCAGCGACCGGTCGCCGCCCAGGGTGTCCAGCACCCACTTGGTGACCATCGGCGTCGCGAGCGCCAGCGCGGTGCTGAACAGCCCCAGCACGAGGCCGAGCGCGAGCGTCCGGCGGTGCGGGCGCACGAGGTCGAGCAGGATGCGCAGCTGCTCGCCGCGCGGGAGGAGCGCGCCCGTCCCGCCGGGCGCGGGTGCGGGTGCGTCGGGGGTGGACGGCGGCACGGCGGCGGTCGCCGTGGCCGTGGTGGCCGGCGCAGAGGACGGCGCGGCCGTCGGCGCGGCGGTGCGGGGCTCCTGGGCAGGCTCGGCGCTCATCGCACGAGTGGAACACCCATGTTCCATATGGGTCAACGGCAATTCCGTCCCAGGATCGCGATGTACCGTTCGCTCATGGCGAACAGCACGCGCGAGCAGCGGTCGGTCGGCGCCGCCGCCCCGCCGGCCGAGACGGGGGCGCGCGCCCGCACCCGGCAGGCGATCGTGGACGCTGCCGTCCGGGCCCTCGCAGCAGACCCCGGCGCCTCGCTCGCCGCCGTCGCCGACCTCGCCGACGTGGGCCGCACGACGCTGCATCGCTACTTCCCCGAGCGTGCCGACCTGCTCGACGCCGTCGCCCGCCACGCCGTCGCGGCCATCGCCGCCGCGCACGCCCGCGCCCGCCTCGACGAGGGGACCGCGCTGGAGGCGCTGCTCCGCGTGGCGCAGGAGTACCTCGAGCTCGGCGACCTGCTGACGATCCTCTTCACGGGCCTCGTCCCCGAGGATGCCTGGGCCGACGACGTCGCCAACGGCGACGCCCTGCTCGCGGTGTGCGCCCGCGGCCGGCAGGACGGCTCGCTCGACGCGCGCATACCCGACGACTGGTCGCAGGGCGTCCTGTGGTCGGCGCTGTACCTCGCGTGGTCGACCGTCCGCGCGGGGGACGCCGACCGGCACGCCGTCGTGACCAACCTCCTGCTGACGCTGCGCAAGGCGCTCGGCGCGACGCTCGACTGACCACGCCCGGCCGCCCGAGCCCCCGGGGAACCGCCCCCGGGCGGGCGGCATCCCGGACGGCTGTCTAGCGTCGGGGATGACGGCAGACGACACGCGGACCCTCGACAGCCTGCGCGCCCTGCTCGCCGAGGTCCACCTCGCGCGGCCCGACGACGTGCCCGAGGTGGCCGCCCACGCGGCGGCGCGCCTCGGGTCGACCGTCCGCGTGTACGTCGTCGCCCACGAGCAGTCGCGCCTCGTCCCGCTGCCGGCGCCCTCGCTCCCGGACGCCGAGCCGGTGGCGGTCGACGGCACGCTCGCAGGCCGCGCGTTCCGCCGCGTCGAGCAGGTGCCCGTACCCGGCGGCGATCCGTCCCTGTGGGTCCCGCTGCTCGACGGCGTCCACCGCCTCGGCATCCTCCAGTACACCCTGCCCGCAGGCACCGACCTCGGCGACGCGGTGGTGCAGGACCGCCTGCGCCTGCTCAGCCACCTCGTCGGCCACCTCGTCGTGGCGAAGTCCGGCTACGGGGACGCGTTCGACCTGGCCGCGCGCCGCCGGCACCGCACGGTCCCGACCGAGCTCCTGCACGGCCTCCTGCCGCCGCTCACGTCCGGCTGCCCGGGCCTGCTCGTGTCGGGGATCCTCGAGCCCTGCTACGACGTCGCGGCCGACGCGTTCGACTACAGCGTCGTCGACGGCGTCGCGCACCTGGCGGTCTTCGACGCCATGGGGCCCGACCTGCGCGGCACGCTCGTCGCCGCGGTGGCGCTGTCCGCGTACCGCAACGGGCGGCGCGAGGGGTACCCGCTCTCGGCCGTCCTGCAGCGCATCGACGACGCGATCGCCGACGAGTGGGAGCAGCGGGCGTTCGCGACGGGCGTCCTGGCGGAGCTCGACCTGACGACAGGTCGGCTGCGCTACGTCAACGCGGGCCACCCCGCCCCGCTGCTCATGCGCCGCGGCAAGGTGGTCAAGCAGCTCGCGGGCGGGCGCCGCATCGTGCTGGGCCTGGGCGACGGGCGGACCGACGTGGCCGAGGAGTGGCTCGAGCCCGACGACTGGGCCGTCTTCTACACGGACGGGATCACCGAGGCGCGGGACCCGGCGGGCGGCTTCTACGGCCTCGAGCGGCTCACCGACCAGCTGGAGCGGTCGGCCGCCGCCGGGGAGCCGGCACCGGAGACGCTGCGCCAGGTCGTGCACGCGGTGCTGCGGCACCAGGGCGAGCACCTCCAGGACGACGCCACGCTCCTCGTGGCGCAGTGGGCCTCCGGCCGCGAGCACGACATGGCCGTCGGCTGAGCACCCCGTCGTCCCCGACGCGCGCGGCGGCGCCCGCGTGGTGAGGATGGGAGGCATGACGGACACCACGCACCCGCAGACACCGACGCTCACCCTGCCGGGCGGCGCCATCCCCGTCCTCGGCTTCGGCACGTGGCAGGCCGAGGGCGACGAGGCCGAGCTCGCCGTCAGCACCGCGCTGCAGCTCGGCTACCGGCACATCGACACCGCGACCGGCTACGGCAACGAGGACCGGGTCGGCCGCGCGCTCGCGACGCGCGGCATCGACCGGGACGACGTCTTCGTGACGACCAAGCTGCCGCCGGACCACGCGGGCCGCGAGCGGCAGACGCTCACCGAGTCGCTCGCCGCGCTCGGCACCGACCACCTCGACCTGTGGCTCATCCACTGGCCGCCGAACAAGCAGGCGAGCCCCGAGGTGTGGGCAGAGTTCATCAAGGCCCGCGACGAGGGCCTCGTGCGCTCCATCGGCGTCTCGAACTACTCGATCGCGCAGATCGACGAGCTGATCGCGGCCACGGGCGAGGCCCCGGCCGTGAACCAGATCCCGTACTCGCCGGTCGACCACGACCCGGACCTGCTCGCCGCGCACCGCGAGCGCGGCGTGGTCGTCGAGGGGTACAGCCCGCTCAAGCGCACCGACCTGGACGCCGAGCCGATCGCCGCCGCCGCGCGGGCGCACGGCGTGACGCCGGCACAGGTGGTGCTGCGCTGGCACGTGCAGCACGACGTCGTGGTGATCCCGAAGTCCGTGCGGCGCGAGCGCATCGAGGAGAACCTCGGCACGCTCGGCTTCGAGCTCACCGCCGACGAGGTCGCGGCGATCGACGCGCTCGGCACGCGGGGCTGACCGCCCGGCGTGGGTCGGCGCAGGCCCCGTGAGCCCCGGGCTCGCGGGGCCTGCGGCACGTCGGGGGCCGCGCGGCGACGGGCTTCAGCGGCGGGGACGGGCGACGATGGTCGCGCTCTCACCGTGCACGTGCTCGCCGCAGCCGTCTCCGGCCGGCGAGCACGTCGGGTGCGGTTTACCGAGAACCGCTCCCGTGTGATGCATCGGGCGCCACGCCGTTGTGCCACCGACGGACAGGTCTACCGGACGCACGCGCGTGACGTCAACCACACTCCGCCGGCGGAACCCGGCGCGACACCGTCGGCCCCTCGGTGCCGACCTGCCCGTGCCCTCCCCGCACGCCTCGTCCCTGGCCGCGCCACCTCAGCGCCGCGGCCGGCCGGCCGATGGGTGGCGGACAGGGAAGGGGTGCGCACATGCGCGAACGAGGTCGTCTGACGGTCGGACGCAAGCTGGGGCTGACGTTCGCGGCCCTGATCGTCGCCATGGCGGGGGTCGCGACGTTCGGCGTGGTCCGTGTCCAGGAGATCGAGTCGGGGCTGACGACGATCAACGACGTCAACAGCGTCAAGC
>JAPSIR010000333.1 GCA_031178625.1 Cellulomonas sp. | reverse complement strand
CCGGGTCAGCGGTCGGGGGAGCGGTGCCGCGCGTCGCCGCGCGGCCGGTCGCCGCCGTCGTCGCCGGTGCCCTCCTGGTCCGTCGCGAGCTCCTCGAGCAGGTTGCGCAGCTCGGACCGCACGAAGTCACGCGTCGCCACCTCGGACAGGGCGATGCGCAGCGACGCCATCTCGCGCGCGAGGAACTCGGTGTCGGCGAGGTTGCGCTCGGCGCGCTGCCGGTCCTGCTCCGCCTGCACGCGGTCGCGGTCGGCCTGCCGGTTCTGCGCGAGCAGGATGAGCGGTGCCGCGTACGACGCCTGCAGGGACAGCATGAGGGTCAGCGCGGTGAAGCCGTTCTCCGCCTTGTCGAAGCGCAGGTCGGTGGGCCCCCACGCGTTCCACGCGAGCCAGAGGGCGCAGAACACCGTCAGGTAGAGGATGAACCGCGGCGTGCCGAGGAAGCGCGCCACCGACTCCGACACCCGGCCGGACGCGTCCTCCCCCACGCGCACGCGCGGCAGCAGCGGGCGCCGCGTCTCGCGCGGCTGGTCGAGACGGTCAGCCACGGCGGCCCCCGTTGCGCACGACCCGCGTCGGGCGCGTCGGCGGACCGGCGTTCTCGTCGTCGGTCTCCCGCCAGTCGGCCGGCAGGAGGTGGTCGAGCACGTCGTCGACGGAGACCGCGCCCAGCAGGCGGCGCTGCTCGTCGACCACGGGCAGAGCGAGCAGGTTGTACGTGGCGAGCTGGCGCGTCACCGTGAGCAGCGGGGCGTTCGCCGCGACGGGCTCGATGTCGGAGTCGACGATCTGCCCGATCGACTCGTGCGGCGGCTCGCGCAGCATGCGCTGCAGGTGCACCAGGCCGATGAAGCGCCCGGTCGGGGTCTCGAGCGGCGGCCGCGCGACGAAGACGAGCGACGCGAGCGCCGGGTTGAGGTCCTGGCGCCGAACGTGCGCGAGCGCCGCGGCGATCGAGGTCTCCGGCCCGAGGATCACGGGCTCGGTCGTCATGAGGCCGCCGGCGGTGTTGTCCTCGTACGCGAGCAGGCGCCGGACGTCCTTCGCCTCCTCGGGCTCCATGAGCTCGAGCAGCTGCGCCACCTGCTCCTGCGGCAGCTCGCCGAGCAGGTCGGCGGCGTCGTCCGGCTGCATCGCCTCGAGCACGTCGGCGGCGCGCGGCAGCTCGAGCGCGCGCAGGATCGCGACCTGGTCGTCCTCCGGCAGCTCCTCGAGCACGTCGGCGAGCCGCTCGTCGTCCAGCGCGCTCGCGACCTCCAGCCGCCGGGTCACGCCCAGCTCGTGCAGCACGTCGGCCAGGTCCGCCGCCTTCATGTCCTCGTACTGCGCGAGCAGCAGCTCGGCACCCTGCGCGCTGCTCGGCCGGCCCAGCCCCTGCACCTGCTCCACCGGCACGAGGAGCGTCTCGCCGCGGCGGCGCAGCAGGCCGCGGTGGTCGGAACGCCGCACGAACACCTTCGTGACGTGCCAGTCGCCGCTGCGCTGCTGCTCCATCGCGACGTCCTCGACGGTCGCGGACCCCGAGCCGTCGAGCAGCTCGACCGTCCGGTCGAGCAGCTCGCCGACGACCAGGGTCTCCGACGCGCGCTGCTCGAACCGGCGCATGTTCACCAGGCCCGTGGAGATGACCTGCCCGGCGTCGATGCTCGTGACGCGCGTGAGCGGCAGGAAGACGCGGCGCCGGCCGGGCACCTCGACCACGAGGCCGACCGCGCGCGGACCGCCCTTGAGGCGGACGAGCACGACGACGTCGCGCACCCGCCCGACCTCGTCACCGAGCGGGTCGAACACCCGGGTGCCGGCGAGGCGCGCGACGAACACCCTGGTCCCGACGCTGCTCACGCGGCCACCCTAGTGCGCACGGGCCGCCGTCACCCGGCGCGCGGCCGCCGCGTCAGCGTGCCGGGCGGGCGCCGTGCTTCCAGTAGCCGCAGAACGCGATGTCGGTCTTCGCGACGCCCTGCGCGACCAGGTGGCGGCGCACGCCCTGGGGCAGGGCCTGCTCGCCGACGACGAACGCGTACGGGCGGCCGGTCGGCAGCGCCGCCGCGGCGACCGTGCGCAGCGCCAGCGCACCCGGCACCGCGTGCGGGTCGTCGCGGCGGAGCCAGCGCACCTCGACGTGCGCGGGCGCGTCCACCGGCTGGACGTCCTCGGCCGTCGGCACCTCGAGGAACGCCAGGCCGCGCGCGTCGGCCGGCAGGGACGCGAGCACGCCGAGCGCCGCCGGCAGGCCGGACTCCTCCGCGACGACGAGCGTCCAGTCCTGCGTGCCG
>JAPSIR010000332.1 GCA_031178625.1 Cellulomonas sp. | reverse complement strand
TCGCGCGGTTCGGCCTCGCGGAGCGCGCGCACGTCCCCGTGCACGCCCTGTCGGGCGGGCAGCGCCAGCTGCTCGCGCTCGCCGCCGTGCTCGCGACCGAGCCGGCGGTGCTCGTCTGCGACGAGCCCACCACGCTGCTCGACCTGCGCTGGCGCACCCGCGTCGACGACCTCCTCGCGTCCCTCGACCAGCAGGTCGTCGTCGTCACGCACGACCTGGAGGCGGCGGCCCGCTCGGACCGCGTGCTCGTGGTCGACGGCGGCACCGTCGTGGCCGACGGCCCGCCCGTCCCGACGCTCGCGCGCTACCGCGCGCTGATGACGGGAGCCGCGGCGGCGACGGTGCCCGCGGACGGGAGGGCCGGATGAGGCGTGCCGGCCGCGGCGGCCGCCCGGGGCGTGCGCCGTGGGCGGGCCCGCTCGGGCTGTACCACCCCGGCAGCAGCGTGCTGCACCGCGCCCCCGTCGGCGCGAAGCTGTTCGCGCTCGCCGTCGGCGGCCTCGCCGTCGTGCTCGCGCGGGGCGTGCCCGGGGCGCTGGTCGGCCTCGCCCTCGTCGTCGGTGCGGCCCTGCTGGCGCGCGTGCCGTGGCACCGCGCCACCCGCGGGCTGATGCCCGTGGTGCTCACGGCCGTCGCGCTCGGCGCGTACCAGACGTGGGTCGGCGAGGCGGCACGCGGGGCCGAGGCGGCGCTCGACCTGCTCACGCTCGTGCTCGCCGGCAGCATCGTGACAGCGACGACGCGCGCCGACGACCTGCTCGGCGCGGTGACGCGCGCCGCCCGCCCGCTGCGCCACGTCGGCCTGCCGCCGGAGACGGTCGGGCTGGCCGTCGGGCTCTTCCTGCGGTCGGTGCCGGTGCTCGCGCACACCCTCGCCGAGACCCGTGACGCCGCCCGGGCACGCGGCCTCGAGCGGGACCCGCGCGCGCTCGTCGTGCCGGCGGCCGTGCGGATGGTCGGGCACGCGCGCACGACCGGCGACGCCCTCGCCGCACGCGGGCTCGGGGACGACTGACGGGTCCGGCACCGGACCGGACGCCCGTCCGAGTCGCACTCCGCTCGCCGGGCGACGGAGGACCTGCCGCTCTACCGTGACGCCATGACGTTCAGCGAGGGTGGCCAGTTCGAGGGCGGCCGGGTGCGTCGCCGGTCCGGAGGGCGCGCGGCGGCGGCGGGAGGCGGTGGCCTGGTCGGCGTGATCGCGCTGGCGATCTACCTGTTCACAGGCCAGGACGTCTCCCCGCTCCTCGGGGGTGGCGCCGGCGGCGGGCAGGCCGGGCAGGTGTCGGACGTCGGCGGCTGCACCGCCGAGCAGGCGAACGCCGACCCGACCTGCCGCTTCTCGGCCACGCTCCAGTCGCTCGACGCGTACTGGTCGGCGACGCTCCCCGCGGCCGGCGCCACGTTCACCCAGCCGCCCGGCGAGGCCTTCGAGGGCGGCACGCAGACCGCCTGCGGCGCAGCCTCCTCGTCCACGGGCCCGTTCTACTGCCCCGCGGACCAGACGATCTACCTCGACCTGGGCTTCTTCCAGGTGCTGCAGTCGCAGTTCGGCGCGCAGGGCGGCCCGCTCGCGGAGATGTACGTGTACGCCCACGAGTACGGCCACCACGTGCAGAACCTCACGGGCGTCTTCGACCGCGCGGACCGCAGCGGCGGCGGCGCCGAGTCCGACTCGGTGCGCGTCGAGCTCCAGGCCGACTGCTACGCCGGCATGTGGGCGGGCGACGCCGCCAGCCGGGTCGACCCGGACACCGGGGTGACGTTCCTCGAGCCCATCACCGAGGAGGAGCTCGCGCAGGCCCTCGACGCGGCCGCCGCCGTCGGCGACGACCACATCCAGCAGCAGTCGGGAGGTGGCGTGGACCCGCACACGTGGACGCACGGCTCGAGCGAGCAGCGTCAGCGCTGGTTCACGAGAGGCTACGAGCAGGGCTCGCTGGAGGCGTGCGACACGTTCGCCGCCGCCACGCTCTGACGCACCGGCCCGCACGCGCCGACGGCCCGGTCCCCTGAGGGGCCGGGCCGTCGCAGTCGGACGTGCGTCAGATGTTGAAGCCGAGGGCCCGCATCTGCTCGCGACCGTCGTCGGTGATCTTCTCGGGGCCCCACGGCGGCATCCACACCCAGTTGATGCGGAAGCCGTCGACGAGCCCGTCGAGGGCCTGCGCCGACTGGTCCTCGATGACGTCCGTCAGCGGGCAGGCCGCCGACGTGAGCGTCATGTCGATGACGGCGGTGCTGCCCTCGAGCGCGATGCCGTAGACGAGGCCGAGGTCGACGACGTTGATGCC
>JAPSIR010000331.1 GCA_031178625.1 Cellulomonas sp. | reverse complement strand
CCGACGTCCCCTCCGAGCCGACCCGCGGGAGCCGCACCGTGCACCGACACATCCTCGACCGACGCCTGCTGCACCGCGGCGTCCCGGCGGCCGCCGCGGCGGCGTGCCTGGCGCTCGTCGCCGTCGGCGCCGCGCCCGCCGTGGCCTCCGGGCCGGCCACCGCCGCGCCCGCCGCAGCGTCCGCCGGCGCGCCCGGGGCCTTCCTCGCGCCGTGGTGGACGGAGCTCGACGTCACGGGTGACCGGCAGGTGACCGTCGACGACCTCGCCGAGGTCGCCGCCCACCTGGGCGCGACGCCGGCGTCGCCGGGCTGGGCCGACGTCGCCGTCGCCGACGTCGACGCCGACGGGGTCCTGACGGTCGCCGACCTCGCCGCCGTGTCGCAGCGCATGGTCTACGACGACGGCCCGTTCGAGCTCGTCGAGGCGAGCGCGCTGGACATGCAGGCCGCGATGAACGCGAGGGTCACCACGTCCGTCGCGATCACGCAGGAGTACCTGGACCGCATCGCGGCGTACGACCGCACGGTCGTCGACACCGCCGCCGGGGGCCGGGCCCTCAACTCCGTCATCACGACGAGCGGCGCGGCCCTCGTGGCGGCCGCGGCGGCGGACGCGGAGCGTGCGGCCGAGGGCATGACGAGCATGCTGCTGGGCGTCCCGGTGGCGCTCAAGGACAACTACGACACGGTCGACATGCCGACCACGGGCGGCTGCGGCTGCTGGGAGGCGAACCAGACGGCGACCGACGCGACCATGGTCGCGGGGCTGCGCTCGGCCGGTGCCGTGGTGCTGGCCAAGGCGAGCCTCGACGAGTTCGCGTACGGCTTCAGCTCCGAGTTCTCCGCCGGCCAGCCGGTCGGCTCCACGCTGCCCATCGCCAGCCCGTACGTGACCTCGCGGACGGCCGGCGGGTCGAGCGGCGGCACGGGCGCGGCGATCGCGGCGAACCTCGCCGGCATCGGCTTCGGCACCGACACCGGGGGGTCGATCCGCGTGCCGTCGTCCTACAACCAGCTCGTCGGCGTGCGTCCCACGGTGGGCCTCGCGAGCCGGGACGGCATCATCCCGCTGGCGCTCAGCCAGGACACCGGCGGCCCCATGACGCGCTCGGTGCTGGACGCCGCCGTCGCGCTGGACGCCGTCGTCGGCGTCGACCCCGCCGACCCGGTGACGGCCGCGCAGACGGGCCGCGTGCCGGAGTCGTACACGGCCTCGCTCGACGACGGCGCCCTGCACGGCGCGCGCATCGGCTACGTGCCGTCGATGGTCGGCGGCAACCGCACGACGGTGCGGCTGTGGGCGCAGACCCGCGCGGCGCTCGAGGCGCAGGGGGCGACGCTCGTGGAGGTCACGCCGCCGGCCGGCTTCGCGGCCGTGCTGAACGAGTCGAGCGGCAGCACCAACGAGTTCCGCCGCGACCTCGCCGGGTACGTCGAGCGGCACCTCGCGCCGCAGGTCCAGGCCCGCACGATCGAGGACATCCTCGCGACGAACCACTTCGTCACCTCGCGCCGCGGCGTGTACGTGCAGCGCGCCGCCGTCACGGACGCCCAGTACGACGCGTGGGCCGGGCCGACGGGGTCGCACACGGTCGCGCTGGCGACGGGGCGCACGCTCGTCACGCAGCTGCTGGACGACCTCGACCTCGACGCCCTCGCGTACCCGTCGGGCACGCCCTACGGCACGCAGGGCACGAACATGCGGCTCAGCCCGAACACGGGCCTGCCGGCCGTGACCCTGCCGATGGGGCAGGCGACCGCCGACGACGCGACGGTCACGGGGGCCGGCGTCAACGTCGAGCTGCTCGGGCGGGCGTTCGACGAGGGCACGCTGCTGGGGCTCGCGTACGACCTCGAGCAGGCCACGCACGCCCGTACGAGCCCGGCGCTGTACGGCCCGCTGGGCTGACCGGGGCCGCCGGGCGACCGCGGACCGACGACGACCCCCGTCCGGGGATGCGGACGGGGGTCGTCGTGGGGCTGCGGGCGGCGGCGGTGGTGCGGCGGCGGTGCGCCGGGACGTGGCGCTGCTCACGCCCCCGCCCGTCCGCGCCCGTCACGACGTGAGCGTCCACCCGTGCGTGCGCGGTGCGTGCGCCGGGGCAGCCCGGCGTTCCGGGGGGCGACCGGAGGCGTCGGTGGGGCGTTGCGCGCGACGCTCCTCGCGCGTGCGCAGCCGCGACGAGGTGACGAGCCGCTCACGGTGGTCGGCGCGCAGGACGTCGTAGGTGGACAGCGGGTGCATGGTGGTGCCTCCTGGGCGTGCCGCGGCGCACCCCGGGTCGCGGGGCGGTCGCTCGGTGGGTT
>JAPSIR010000330.1 GCA_031178625.1 Cellulomonas sp. | reverse complement strand
GGTGCGCGGCGGTGACCTCGGCCGTCATCGTCCGGTCGTCACGCCGTCACACGCCGTGGGTACAGTGCCTCTCGTGAGCGAACCCACCGCACGCCTCGCCCTCGCGACCTGCGCCGAGCTGCCGCAGCTCGACCCCGACGACCACCTGCTGCGCGACGCCCTGACGGCGCGCGGGGTGGCGTCCGACGTCGTGGTCTGGGACGACCCGACGGTCGACTGGGGCGCGTACCCGCACGTGCTCATCCGCTCGACGTGGGACTACACCGACCGCCCCGCGCAGTTCACCGACTGGACGCGGCGCGTGGAGCAGACGTCGACGCTGCTGAACCCGTCGGACGTCGTCGCCTGGAACATCGACAAGACGTACCTGCGCGACCTCGAGCAGCGGGGGATCCCGATCGTCCCGACGATCTGGCTCGACCCCGAGCGGCAGATGAACTCGCGCGCCATCCACACGCGGTTCCCGGCGTTCGGCGACTTCGTCATCAAGCCGACCGTGAGCGCCGGCTCGCGCGACACCGGACGGTACGACGCGGGGGAGACGCCGTCGCGCTCGCTCGCGATCACGCATGCAAAGAACCTGCTGGCGGTGGGCCGGCACGTCATGCTGCAGCGCTACCTCACGCGCGTCGACACCGAGGGCGAGACGGCCCTCGTGTACGTGGACGGGGAGTTCAGCCACTCGGTGCGCAAGGGACCCCTGCTCGAGGGGCCGTACCGGGCTGCCGACGCCGAGGGCGTGCTGTACCGGGACGAGGCCATGACGCCCCGCGACGCCACCGACGCCGAGCGCGCCCTCGCCGACCGGGTCGTCGCGGCGATCGCCGAGATGTTCCCGGACCGGTCCCCGCTGCTGTACACGCGTGTCGACCTCATCCCCGACGACGAGGGCGAGCCCGTCGTGCTCGAGGTCGAGCTCACCGAGCCGTCCTTCTTCTTCGAGCAGGCGGACGGCGCGGCGGAGCGCTTCGCGGAGGCCGTCGCCGTACGCCTGTGACGGCGCCCACGTCTGCCGAGGCGGACGTGCGTGCCTGCGGGGCCGTGCGGCTCCGCTATGCTTTCTCTCGGCCCACCGCGGGAGTGGGAGGGCCGGGACGCGTCCGCGCGTCCGACGTGGTGGCTATAGCTCAGCCTGGTAGAGCACCTGGTTGTGGTCCAGGGGGTCGCGGGTTCAAGTCCCGTTAGCCACCCTCTCGCAGGGCGTCGGTCTCAGGCCGGCGCCCTGCGTCTTTCCCGGGGATGCAGCGTCGCTCCCGGGGATGCAGCGTCGCTTCCCGGAGGCCCTGCGTCCTCCCGCCGCCGCCCGCGTCCGCGGGCGCGGGCGGCCTCACTCCGCGAGCACGCCCCGCTTGACGCTCGTCGCCACGACGTCGGCGGCCACGCGCCGGGCGGTCGCGGAGTCCGGGCCGGGTCCCGCGGGCAGCAGCGCCGCCCGGTAGTACCGCAGCTCGTCGATGCTCTCCAGGATGTCGGCGAGGGCGCGGTGCCCGCCGTTCTTCGCCGGCGCCGCGAAGTACACCCGGGGGTACCAGCGCCGGGCGAGCTCCTTGATCGACGACACGTCGACGACGCGGTAGTGCAGGTGCCCGACCAGCTCGGGCATGTCGCGGTCGAGGAACGCCTTGTCCGTGCCGACGGAGTTGCCGGCGAGGGGCGCCTTGCCCGCGTCCGGCACCCACCGGCGCACGTACGCGAGGACCTGCTCCTGCGCCTCTTCCAGCGTCATCCCGTGCTCGAGGGCGGGCAGCAGCCCGGACGTCGTGTGCATCGTGCGGACGAAGTCGCCCATCTGCTCGAGCGCACCGGGCGGCGGCGCGATGACGACGTCGACGCCCTCGCCGAGCACGCGCAGCTCGGAGTCGGTGACGACCGCGGCGACCTCGACCAGCGCGTCGTGCTCGAGGTCGAGCCCGGTCATCTCGCAGTCGATCCACACGATCCGGTCGGCGCTCGTCTGCGGGCCCGCGGGCGCGGCGGTGCCCGTGGGCCCGGTGGGGTCGCTGCTGGGGGAGGTGCCTGCGGTGCTCACGCCGGACAGCGTAGGGCGCGCGGGTCAGCGACCGTCGGACCGCGGCCCCTGCGCCGACCCGTGCGGCGGGCGTCCCGGGGCGTCGTCGGGGTGGGCGGCGACCGGCGGCGGGACCGTCGCGGCGATCGCCGCCGCGACGACGACGAGGAGGCCGGCCCCGGCCGCGAGGGCCCGTGCGGGTGCCCCGGTGACGCCGGTCCAGCCGAGGACGAGCAGCACGACGGCGCCCGCGACGGCACCGAGGGCCGCACGGCCGGCCCAGCGCAGGGCCGCGCGGCCGAGCCGCCGGGGCC
>JAPSIR010000329.1 GCA_031178625.1 Cellulomonas sp. | reverse complement strand
CGTTCGGCGACACCGACGTCTACCTCGACTCCTCCGACGGCTTCGACGCCGCCACCGGCTACCGCGACGACACCATGACGCTGCCGGCCGACGCGCACACGCACCTGTCGTGGGCGTTCACCGAGCCCGGCGTGCACACGCTCACGCTGCGGGCGCGCCTGCAGGTGGACGACACGTCGCGGCCGGTGGACCTCGACGAGGCGACGTTCACGTTCGCGGTGGGCGTCGACCCGTCCCGCGCCGGCATGCCGGACGCGGTCGTGCTCGACCACGGCCACGCCGACCTCACCGTCGACCTCGGCACCGGCCGGCTCGGCGTCCGCCACGACCCCGAGGGCGCCGGCCACGGGCGGGACGTGCACGCCCCCGACGAGGTCGTCGTGCACGTGCCGGCGAAGGCGCTCGAGGAGGTGCCCGCCGGCCCGCAGCTCGCCTTCCTCGGCCGCCCCGGCACGCCGGTGCACCAGCTGCCCCAGGCGGTGCTGGGCAAGCACGTGCACGGCGAGATCGACCCGCACCTGTGGCAGGACGTCCGCAACGGCATGGCCTACGTCCAGCTGATCCGGGACACGCTCACGGCCGCCGACCCCGCGGGGGCCCGCCACTACCGCGAGCGCGCGTCCGACTACCTGCGCGAGCTCGAGCAGGTGGACACGTACGTGCGGGACACGCTCGCCCGGGTGCCGCCCGAGCGCCGCCACCTCATCACGACGCACGACGCGTTCGGCTACCTCGCGCACGCCTACGGCCTGTCCGTGGCGGGCTTCGTGACCCCGAACCCGTCGACCGAGTCGTCGATGGCCGACCGCCGCCGCCTCGCGCAGACCATCCGCACGCTCGAGGTGCCGGCCGTGTTCCTCGAGCCGAACCTCGCGGCCCGCTCCTCGACCCTCACCGAGGTCGCCGCCGAGCTGGGCGTCGACGTGTGCCGCCTCTACGGCGACACCTTCGACGAGGACGCCCCCGACTACGCCGCCATGATGCGCGCCAACGCCGACGAGATCCTCCGGTGCCTGGGCGCATGACCCCCCTCCCGACCCCCTGCGAGGACCGCACCATGCCCCGCCCGTCCCTGCCCACCCCCGCCCGGCACCGCACCGGCCGGCCCCGACCGGCCCGGCTCGCGGCGCTCCTGGCCGCGTCGGCCGCCCTCGTCGCGGCGCTCGCCGGGCCCGCCGCCGCCGCGGAGGACCCGAACCTCGACCAGACGATCGACGCGGGCGCCGCCGTCGTCACCGGCCCGCGCGTGCTCGAGGCGGGGCACGTCGACATGGGCCCGCGCATCGTCGACGGCCGGTGGCGGTTCCTCGTGCACGACGACGTCGCCAAGGCCGACGCGGCCGCGACCAGCGTGTGGCGGTACCCCGACGAGACGGTGCTGCGCGTGACCGACGCCGCGCAGCTGACGGCCCCCGAGGACCCGGCGTACGCCTTCCTCGGCGCGGCCCCCGGCGCGCCCGTCTGGGTGGTGCCGCAGACGCAGGACCCCGACGTGGTCTGGCTCGGCTGGAACACCCAGGACCCCGACGTGATGGCCACCATCGACCGCGGCGTGACGCTCTCGCTCACGGGCGTGCAGGGACCGGGGGCCGTGTCGGTCTACCTGCAGTCCGGGTCGTTCGGCGAGCCGCAGGTGCTGTGGGACTCGCGCGTCACCGAGCCGCAGCCCGTGTGGGTCGACGTCAACACGCACACCCACGCCAACTGGGTGTTCACGCAGCCGGGCGTCTACCTGCTGCGGCTGACCGCCGAGGCGGACCTCGTCGACGGGACGACCGCCTCGGACACGCAGGTGCTGCGGTTCGCGGTGGGCTCGGCCACGTCGACCGACGAGGCGCTGGCCGCGACGTGGGCGGGGACGGAGCCCGCCGCGGAGCCGGCCGCGACGGACGCGGCGGCGGACGGCGGTGCGGCGGACGCGTCGACCGGCGACGCCGGCGCGGCGGCCGCCACCGGGACCGACGGCGCGGCCGACGACGGGCGGGGCGCGCTCGTGCCGGTCCTGGTCGGCGCGGTCGTGCTGGTCGGCGTCGCGCTGGTCGCCGGGTTCGTGGTCGCGGGGGTGCGCGGTGCGCGCGCCCGGCGCCGCGTCCTGGCCGCGCACGCAGCGGGCGGCCCGTCGCCGGCCGCCGGTGCCCGTGCCGGTGGACGTGCCGGCGACCGTGCCGGCGGTGCGGCGTGACCGCGGCCGACGTGGCGACCGCCACCTCCCCCCGTGCCGCCACGGCCACGCGCGCGTCGGGCACGACCGCGCTCGTGCTCGCCGGCGTGCACGTCGAGCTCGGGGGCCGGCCGGTCCTGCGCGACGTCGACCTGACGGTCGACCGCGG
>JAPSIR010000108.1:1852-10152 GCA_031178625.1 Cellulomonas sp. | reverse complement strand
CCTGTCGCGCGAGCTCGAGCTGCTCGTGCGCGAGGCCGGCTGGACGCCCGACGACCTCGTCGCCGTCACGGTCACCGCCGCGCGGCACGCGTTCCTGCACGAGGACGAGCGCCGCGCGCTCGTCGACCGCATCACCCGCCCGGCTGGGACGCCGGGCACGGCACGGCCCGGGAGGCACCGCGCATGACCACCGACCCCAGCACCCCTCAGGACGGCACGGACGCCGGCACCGGCCTCGACGCCGTCGCGCTCGCGCGGTACGTCGACCACACGCTGCTGAAGCCCGAGGCGACCCGCGCCGACGTCGAGGCGCTCGTCGCGGAGGGCATCCGGCTCGGCGTGTACGCCGTGTGCGTCTCCCCGTCGTTCCTGCCCCTCGAGGTCCCCGTCGGCCTCGACGGCGAGCCGGACCTGCTCGTCGCGACGGTGTGCGGGTTCCCCTCCGGCAAGCACCACAGCGACGTCAAGGCCGCCGAGGCGGCGCGCGCCGTGCGCGACGGCGCCGCGGAGGTCGACATGGTCATCGACGTCGGCGCCGCCAGGGCGGGCCGGTTCGCGGACGTGGCGGCCGACATCGCCGCCGTGCGGGCCGCCGCGCCCGCCCCCACCGTGCTCAAGGTCATCATCGAGTCGGCCGCGCTGAGCGACGACGAGATCGTCGCGGTGTGCGAGGCGGCGGAGGCGTCGGGCGCCGACTACGTCAAGACCTCGACCGGGTTCCACCCCGCCGGCGGGGCGACCGTGCACGCCGTGCGGCTCATGGCCCGGACCGTCGGCGGGCGGCTCGGCGTCAAGGCGTCGGGCGGCGTGCGCACCGCGCACGACGCCGTCGCGATGGTCGAGGCCGGCGCCACGCGGCTCGGCCTGTCCGGTACGGCGGCGGTGCTCGGCGGGCTCACGGCCGACGCCGGCTACTGACGGGCGCCACGCACGGCGTGCCCCGACGGCACGCCGTGCGTGAGAGCCCCGTGAGAATCGGCTCCTCGACCGGGTGAAACCACCCCGGGCCGGACGTTCCGGGCGTTGACTCGGGCGTCGGCACGCGACGATGGTGGACACCTGTCCGACCCGCCGCGGCGGGCGGACGACGACAGGCACGGCAGGGCAGGGTCCACGGACCTCGGCGTGCGCACCCGGCGGGAGGAGACGCACGCGCGATGGGGAGGTTCCGACGCGGCACGCTCGTCGTGGCGCTCCTCGTGCCGTTCGTCCTCGGTGCCGTGCTCGCGACCGCGCTCGGGAGCACCTCCGGCGGACCGCGCGCGCTCGTCGTCCCCGAGGCCTGGCGGTCCGCCTGGGACACCGCGCACGTACGGCAGGGCGAGCACGTCGCGCTCGCCTGGGGCGCGCGGGCGGGCGCGGACCCGCGGACGGCCGGCGCCGACCTCGCGTTCGACCCCGGTGCCGTGCTCCCGCGGCTCGAGCGTCTGCACGCGCTGCACGTCGACGACCTCGGCCTCGGTGCGCCCGACGGCCCGCTCGCGGAGCGGAAGCTGCTCGTCGTCGTCGACGGCACGTGGCCGGACGGGTCGGCCCCGGACGGCCCGGGCGCGGACGACGCGGCAGGGGCCGGTGAGGGCCCGGCACCCGGCGACGGCGTCGCGGGCGGGTCGACTGCCGACGTGGTCGACGGGGTGGGTGTCCTGCACGTCACGCCGGCCGTGCTCGCGGCCGCCGAGGAGGCGCGTACGAACGACGGCACGACCGACGGCGCGTCGGACGGTGGACGCGACGGCACGGAGGGCCCGTCGGGTCGACCCGACGGGCCCCCGGGCGGGTCCCTCGGCGCGCCGGGCGCGCGCGACGCCGCGGCCGCCCCCGGCACGTCGTGGGAGCTCGCCCGCGGGTTCGCCGAGCTGGCGCTGCGCGTGACGGCCGCGGCCAGGGACGGGGGAGACCCCGAGGAGCCGGCGACGACGGCGTTCCGGTCGGCGAGCGCCGCGTACCTCGCGACGCTGGCGGTGCCGGGCGGGCACGCAGACGTGTCGGAGCTGGTCCGCGCGCCGCACCTCGCGTGGGGCGGCGCCCGGCACGGCGCGGCGGGCTGGCTCCTGCTCGACTCGCTCGTCGCGCGCGCCGACCCCGGCCTCGTCGCCGACCTGTGGGCGGGCGTGCGTGCGGGCGAGAGCGTGCTCGGCGCGTACGCCCGGCTGACGTCCGCCGGACCGGGCGTCCTGAACCGCCGTGTCGCGCAGTACGCGATGCGCGCCGCCGCGGGCGACGCCGCCGGGCGGGCGGGCGTCGGCCTGCTCGACGGCGTCGACCCCGTGCTCCTCGCGGACCGCACGACGCCGACGGAGCCCGTGCCGGACGACCCGGCGCACCACCGCGTGACGGACGCCTTCGCCCCCGGGGCGTACGGGTTCACGGTCGTGCGGCTGGTGCCCGACGGGTCCGGCGGCGACGTCCGCGTGCGCGTGCGCGGTCACGCGGAGGCGTTCGCGCCCGGCACGGCGGGGTGGAGCGTCGGGATGGTCGCCGTCAGCCCCGACGGGGTCCGCTACGGGCCCGTCACGGAGACCGTCGACGGCGAGGTGACGCTGACCCCGCGCGCCGGCGACGAGACGGTGCTGCTGGTCGTGACGGCGACGCCGGGCACGGTGCCCGCGGTCGACGCGGCGGGAGCCGGTGCCGCGACGCGCTACCCGTACGAGTTCCGCGTCGCGGGCGCCACGGTGGCGGACCCGGCCACGGCGCCGGTGCCGCCGGGCGGCCACCGGCACGCCAACGGCGGCGGCTGGGTCGACGACCGGGCGAGCGTCGACGCGACCGTGTTCGTGGGCCCGCACGCCGTCGTGCGCGGTGCGGCGCAGGTGCACGGCGAAGCCCGGCTGGAGGGGCGTGCGTGGGTCGACGAGGGCGCCGTCGTGGAGGGCCGCGCGGTCGTGCGCGACGCTGCCGTGGTGCGGGGAGGCGCGCACCTGTCCGGCACGGTCGTGGTGGGTGGTGAGGCGGTGGTCGCGGGGGTCTGCGACGCCGGCGAGCACACCGCGTACCGCCCCGACGGGACGTGCGCCGACGGCGGGCCGGCCGTCGACGCGACCCCGTCCGTCACGCCGTTCACCGCGGAGGAGCTCGCCCTGACGCCGTCGCCCGCCGACGCCGCGACGACGCCGCCCGACGCGGACGCGGCCGCTCCCGCACCGGGCGACGGCGCCGGGACGCCGTCCTCGTCGCCGTCGGCGGACGGCGGCGCGGGGCCGACGCGTCCGCCTGCACCGCCGGCGCCCCCGACGTCCGGGCCCGCGTCGCCGGGCGTCGTCGCGCCGCCGCCGGCCGTGCCCGCCGGCGCGTGCACCGCGCGCTACGAGGTCGTGAACTCCTGGCCCGGCGGCTACCAGGCGCAGGTCACGGTGACCGCGACCGCGCCCGGCGTGCAGGGCTGGCTCGTGCAGTGGTCCGCCGTGCCCGGGCTCGGCATCAACGACCGGTGGGGCGCCGACATCGGCACGGGCGGCGGCACCGTGACCGCCGAGAACCTGTCGTGGAACGGGACGGTCGCCGACGGCCAGACGGCGGTGTTCGGCTTCACCGGGCCCGCCGAGGACGGCGCCGCCGCGGCGGTCCCGCAGCTGCGCTGCACGCAGACGCGCTGACGCCCTCAGGCGCCGGTGCCGCGGCCCGCGGCGCGCCTCCGCCGCCGACGCCGCCTCAGCCGTCGATCCCGAGGGCCGCGCGCACGTCCTCCGCGAGCCGCGCCAGGCGGTCGCGCGCGTCCCGGTGTGCGGCGTCGAGCGCGTGCCGGTCCGCGTCGGACGCGACCGGCTCGACGACCTCGAGGTACGCCTTCACCTTCGGCTCCGTGCCCGACGGCCGCACGACCACGCGCGTGCCGTCGGCGGTGAGCAGGCGCAGCCCCTCGGTCGGCGGCAGGCCGCCGCGCTCCTCCTCAGTGCCGGCGGCCAGGTCGACGACCTCGACGACCGGCGAGCCGGCGAGCGTCGTGGGCGGCTGCTCGCGCAGGTGCTGGACCGTCGCGCCGATGCGCGACAGGTCCGCGAAGCGCGCGCTGACCTGGCCGCTGACGTGCAGCCCGTGGGCGCGCGCGAGGTCGTCCAGGGCGTCGACGAGGGTGCGTCCCTCGGCGGCGAGCCGCGCGGCGAGGTCGAGGACGCGCACGGCCGCGGTGATGCCGTCCTTGTCGCGCACGTGGGCCGGGTCGACGCAGTAGCCGAGGGCCTCCTCGTAGCCGAACGCCAGCCCTTCGACGCGGGAGAGCCACTTGAAACCGGTGAGCGTCGTCGCGGAGCGCAGGCCCGCGGCCGCGGCGACGGACGCGAGCAGGCGGGACGAGACGATCGAGCAGGCCAGCACGGGCGCGTCGTCCGGCACGGCGGTGCCGGTGCTCGTCCCGGTGCTCGTCCCGGTGCTCCGCGCCGACGCCACGCGCGCCGCGGCGTCCGCGCCGAGCAGCGCGCCCACCTCGTCGCCGTGCAGCATGCGCCAGCCGTCGGCCTGCGGCGTCTGCGGCGCACCCGGCACGCGCGAGCGCGTGTCCACGAGGGCGACGGCGCAGCGGTCGGCGTCGGGGTCGAGCGCCACGACGACGTCAGCCCGGTCGACGCTCGCGCGGGCGAGCGCCAGGTCGATCGCCCCGGGCTCCTCGGGGTTGGGGAACGCGACGGTGGGGAAGTCCGGGTCGGGCTCGGCCTGCTCGGGCACCGGGCGGACGTCGGTGAACCCGGCGCGCGCGAGGACGTCGAGCGCGACAGCACCGCCGACGCCGTGCAGCGGCGTGAGGACGACCCGCAGGGACCCGCGCCGACGGGCCGACTCCGCGTCGGGGGCGGCGACGACGGCGGCGGCCTGCGCGGCGTACGCCGTGACGACGTCCTCGCCCAGCACGGTCCAGCCGCTCGCGGCACGCGGCACCGACGCGACCGACGGCACGCGGGCGATCTCCGCGGCGATGGCGGCGTCCGCCGGCGGGACGATCTGCGCGCCCTGCCCGGCGTCCGTGACGACGCGCCCGCCGAGGTACACCTTGTAGCCGTTGTCGCGCGGCGGGTTGTGCGACGCGGTCACCATGACGCCGGCGTCGGCGTCGAGGCGGCGCACCGCGGACGCCAGCACGGGCGTCGGCAGGGGCCGCGGCAGCAGGAGCACCTCGACGCCGACGGCCGTCATCACGGCCGCGGTGTCGACGGCGAAGACGTCGGAGTTGCGCCGCGCGTCGTAGCCGACGACGACGCGGGCGGGACGGGCGTCGCCCTCGAGCTCGCCGAGCAGGTGCGCCGCGAGGCCCGCGGCCGCCCGGATCACGACGGCGCGGTTCATGCGGTTCGGCCCGCCGCCGAGCTCCCCGCGCAGCCCGGCGGTGCCGAACTGGAGGAGCCCGGAGAACCGGTCCGCGAGGTCGGCACGCGCCCGTGCGGACTGGTCGACGGCCTGCCGCTCCTCGGGCCCGAGGGGCGGGGCGTCGGGGTCGTGCACCTCCGAGCCGGGCGGGTGCTCGCGGCCGGCGCGGAGCAGCGCGCTCAGCTCCTCGGCCGTCTCGGGGTCCGGGTCGTCCGCGACCCACGCCTCGACGCGCTGCTGCAGGTCGGTCCAGCGGTCCGCCCGGGCGTCGTCACGCGGCTCGTGCGCGTGGGTGCGGGTCGCGCCGCGCGGCGCGTGCTCGGGCGCGCCGCCGGCGCGGACGTCACGGGGGTCGTTCTCGGCGTTCACGCCTCCAACGTACTGGCCGGTACCGGGGAGCGGCGCGCGACCTCGCGCAGCGGGGCGCGTCCGGCGTCGGCGGCGCGCCGGGCGCCCGTCAGAGCCGGCGCACGACCTCCGCGAGCAGCGCGCTGATGCGCGGCCCCGCCGCGCGCCCGGCCTCGAGGACCTCCTCGTGCGCGAGCGGCTCGGGGCTGATCCCGGCGGCCAGGTTCGTGACGAGCGAGATACCGAGCACCTCGAGCCCTGCGTGCCGCGCGGCGATCGCCTCGAGGGTCGTCGACATGCCGACGAGGTCGCCGCCGAGGCGCCCCGCCATCGTCACCTCGGCGGGCGTCTCGTAGTGCGGCCCGCGGAACTGCACGTACACGCCCTCGTCGAGCGACGGGTCGACCTCGCGCGCCACCGCGCGCAGCCGGGCCGAGTACAGGTCGGTGAGGTCGACGAACGTCGCGCCCTCCAGCGGCGACGTCGCCGTCAGGTTGATGTGGTCGCTGACCAGGACCGGCGTACCGGGGCCCCACGCGGGGTTCAGCCCGCCGCAGCCGTTGGTGAGGACGACGGTCGACGCACCGGCCGCCGCGGCGGTGCGCACGCCGTGCACCACCCGGCGCACGCCGCGCCCCTCGTACAGGTGCGTGCGCGACCCGAGCACGAGCGCGAACCGCTCCGGCCGGTCGCCGGCGCCAGCGATCCGCACCGAGCGCAGCGTGCCGACGTGGCCGAGGACGGCCGGGGCGGAGAAGCCCGGCACCTCGTGGCTGGGGACCTCGGCGACCGTCTCGCCCAGCAGGTCGGCCGCGCCGCCCCAGCCGGAGCCGAGCACGAGGGCGACGTCGTGCCGCGCGACGCCGGTGCGCTCCGCGAGCACGGCCGCGGCGTGGCGCGCCACCTCGAACGGGTCCGTGGCGGGGGCGTCGAGGTCGGGCGCCCCGGGCGCGAGGTCGGGGGCGGTCAGGTCGCGGTCCGCGTCGGTCATGGCGCCCAGGCTAGTCGCGGCGTGCGGCGGTGCTGCGCGGGCCGGCGGTGCCCGCGCGGGGTCCGGGCGCGGTCCTGGTCGGCACGCGTCGTCCCGTCGGGCAGGATGGGGCCGTGAGCAGCCAGGCGCCCGCCACGTCCACCCCCGCCCAGCCCGACGTCCCCGCGGCCGTCGCGGCCTCGACGGTCCGCCGCGCCGACGACGCACCGCCCGCCGGTCGCGTCGTGGTCGTCGGCGGCGGTCCCGGCGGCTACGAGGCCGCGCTCGTCGCGCGGCGCCTCGGTGCGCACGTCACGGTCGTCGAGCGCCACGGCCTCGGCGGCTCGGCCGTCCTGACCGACGTCGTCCCGTCCAAGACGCTCATCGCGACGGCCGAGTGGATGACGATCGCCGACCGTGCGCCCGAGCTCGGCATCCGGCTCGACCGGCTCGCCGCGGGGCTGGGGCCCGAGGACGACGCGCACGGTGGCGCCGGCGGGACCGGGTCGGCCGTGCGCGACGCGCTGCACCACCGCATCGACCTCGACGCGGTGAACACCCGCGTCAAGGCGCTCGCCGCGGCCCAGTCCGCCGACATCCGCGCACGACTCGAGCGGGAGGGCGTGGACGTCGTCATCGGCACCGGCCGCCTCCTCGACCCGGAGCACGTGGCCGTCCGCACCCCGGAGGGGCGTGAGCACACGCTCGACGCGGACGTCGTCCTCGTGTCCACCGGCGCGACGCCGCGCGTGCTGCCGGAGGCGCGCCCCGACGGCGAGCGCATCCTCACGTGGACGCAGATGTACAACCTGACGTCGCTGCCCGAGCGGCTGATCGTCGTCGGGTCGGGCGTGACCGGTGCCGAGTTCGCCGGCGCGTACACGTCGCTCGGTGCCGACGTCGTGCTCGTCTCGAGCCGTGACCGCGTCCTGCCGGGCGAGGACCAGGACGCCGCCGAGCTCATCGAGCGGGTGTTCACGCAGCGCGGCATGACCGTGATGTCGCGCTCGCGCGCCGCCGGCGCGCGACGCACCGCCGACGGCGTGGTCGTCACGCTCGAGGACGGACGCGAGGTCGAGGGCTCGCACGTGCTGTTCGCGGTCGGCGCGGTGCCGACCACGCGCGACCTCGGGCTCGCGGAGGCCGGGGTGCGGCTGACGCCGTCGGGGCACGTCGAGGTCGACAAGGTGTCGCGCACGAACGTCCGCGGGGTCTACGCCGCGGGTGACTGCACGGGCGTCCTGCCGCTCGCGTCGGTGGCGGCGACGCAGGGCCGCATCGCGATGTCGCACGCGCTCGGCGACGCCGTCCGTCCGCTGTCGCTGCGCGGGATCTCGGCGAACATCTTCACGGCGCCCGAGATCGCGACCGTCGGCGAGCCGGAGGGCCGGCTGCGCGAGCGGGGCATCCAGTACCAGGTCAGCATGCTGCCGCTCGCCCGCAACCCGCGCGCGAAGATGCTCGGCGTGCGGGACGGGTTCGTGAAGGTCTTCGCGCACGCCGGCACGGGCACGGTGCTGGGCGCCGTCGTCGTCGGCCCGCGCGCGAGCGAGTCGATCTTCCCGCTGACGCTGGCCGTCACCCACCGGCTCACCGCCGACCAGATCGCCGACGCGTCGACGGTGTACCCGTCCATGTCGGGCACCATCGGCGAGGTCGCGCGGATGATGCACCACCGCATCGA
>JAPSIR010000108.1:0-1752 GCA_031178625.1 Cellulomonas sp. | reverse complement strand
ACCGTGCCGGCGTACCGGTCCAGGGCCGAGAGCAGCCACGGGGACAGCACCGCGGCGGCCACGGCGGCGGTGGCCAGCGCCGTGCGCGGCACCCCGGGCGGCGCCGGCCGGTGGGCGCTCAGCGCGCTGGCGAGCACCATGCCGGCGGCGACGAGCGTGGCGGCCGCCGCGACCAGCACGGCCGGCCCGGAGAGCCTCGGCACGGCCACCACGCCGAGGAGGACGACGGCGGCGGCGACGACCCGGGCGGACGGCGACCACGGGTCCGGGCGCAGCAGAAGCCACACGCCGACGCTCGTGGCGAGCACGAGCACGAGACCCGCGACGGCCTGGGCGACCCCGGCCGCCGCAGCGACGTGGGACGCGTCCGCGAGCGCGAGGTCGAGCACGAGCACCGCGGGCCCGACGACCCACGTCCGGCGCGGCCGGCCCGCGGGCGCGTCGTCGGTGAGCGCGTCCGCGCGCCCGAGGCCCACGGCGGCGGCCACGCCGCTCGCGGCGAGCACGATGACGGCCAGCACGTGCCCGGGCGCCACGGCCCACGCGTCCGCCCCGGGCCCGACCGGTGCCGGCGCACGCCGCAGCCCCGCGCCGAGGACGGTCCACAGCCCCGCGCCGAGCAGCAGACCCGTGGCGGCCTGCCGCCCGCCGCCCGGGCGGGCGGCGACGTGCACGACCGCGAGCGGCAGCGCCACGAGCGTCGCCACGAGCGCCGCCGCCGTCAGCACGACCGCGGCCGTGCCGCCGGTGAGGAGCGCGGGGACGGCGACGGCGACGGCGGCGACCGTGCCGACGAGCACCTGGCGCGGACCGGGCACGCCGGGGACGCCGGCGGTGGGCGCCCGCAGCAGCAGCGCCGCGGCCAGCCCCACGAGGAGCGTGACGACCACGGCGGTGGCGGCAGGTCCGGCGCCCGCGGTCGCCGACGGCAGGACGCCCGACGAGGCGGTCGCCGCCACGAGCACCGTCAGGACCGCGAGCAGCCACGCGCGCGACGGGATGCCGAGGTCGGGCGCGGTGCGGGGCACGGCGGCGGGGTCGGGGGACGTCACGGGGCGTGACGCTACCGGTCAGCCGCGCTCGAGCCGGGCCCGCAGCGTCGGCCACGCGTCCGCGAACGCGGGCAGCAGCGGGCGGTCCGCGACGGCGTCGAGCGGCACCCACGCGACCTCGAGGCTCTCGGCGTCCGTGACGGCGGGCGTGAACGGCGTCAGCACCTCGGCGAGCACGGTGGTGTACGACCAGCCCGGGTGCGCGAGCAGGTGCGTGCCGAGCACGCGGACGGCGGCGGGGTCGACGCCGGCCTCCTCGTGCGCCTCGCGCAGCGCGGCCTGCTCGGCGGACTCGCCCTCGGCCCGCGCGCCGCCGGGCAGCGCCCACGTCCCGCCGGCGTCGCTCCACAGCGCGCGGTGCTGGAGCACGACGTCCGTGGGACGGCCGTCGGCGTCGCGCCGCACGAGCAGCAGCCCCGCGGCGCCGTGCAGGCCCCAGTGCCGGTGGCCGCAGCCGCACGCGACCCAGCCGTCGCCGGTCACGTGGTGCCGCGGTGCCTCGTGCGGCACGCCGGCGTCCTGGCCGGTCAGCCGACGATCTCGCAGATCGCGGTGCCGGCGCTCACGCTCGCGCCGACGCCGGCGCTGAGCTGCTGCACCGTGCCGGCGCGGTGCGCGACCAGCGGCTGCTCCATCTTCATCGCCTCGAGGACCACGACGAGGTCGCCCTCGGCGACCTGCGCGCCCTCCGCCACGGCGA
>JAPSIR010000107.1 GCA_031178625.1 Cellulomonas sp. | reverse complement strand
CCGCGGGCGTGAGCAGCTGGACGAGACCGTCGTCGGTCAGGGGTCCGGTCGGGCTCACGGGCCCTCCTTCGCCTCGGGGACTGCGAACCTACGTCAGCGTAGGCTACGGAACCGTAGGTTCGGAGGGCAGGCGGCCACAAGCGTCCGCCGCACCGTTTGTCGGATCCCCACACCGGCCCCTCAGCGCGGGGGGAGACCCCCGCGGGCGCGCAGCTCGGCGTTCTCCCGCACGACCGGCCAGGTGCTGAACGCGAAGACCAGGAACATGACCGCGTTGAGCACCGGCACGAGCCCGACCAGCACCCACCAACCCGAGTAGCCGGCCTTCTGGATGATCCGCACGTACGCGACCAGCACCACGAGGTAGACGGCCAGGACCACCGCCAGGCCGGCGCCGGTGGCCAGCCACTCCCCCCAGCCCGCGTCGACGCCGTAACCGGGGCCGGTGAACACCTCGGGCTCGGGGGTCGCGTCCATCCCGCCATGCTGGCGCCGGCACGCCCGGCGCGCCAGGGCCGCGGTGCCGCGGGATCGGCGCCGGGGGCAGGGCGGCGGGTGAGGTCAGCGCGGGGCGTGCTCCGCGGCAACCTCGAGGAAGAGGTCGGTCGCCTCCTTCTCCCCCACGCTCACGCGGACCCCGTCGCCCGCGAACGGGCGGACCAGGACTCCGGCGCGCGTGCACCGGTCCGCGAAGGTGACGGCGTGGTCGCCGAGCGGCAGCCAGACGAAGTTGGCCTGCGAGTCCGGCACCGTCCAGCCCTGCGCGCGCAACGCCTCGAGCAGGCGGGTGCGCTCGACGACCAGGGCGTCGACGCGGGTCAGGAGCTCGCCCTCCGCGCGCAGCGAGGCGAGCGCGGCCAGCTGGGCGACGTGCGAGACGCCGAACGGCGTGGACGCCGCCCGGATGCCCGTCGCCAGGCGGGGGCGCGCCACCGCGTACCCGACCCGCAGGCCGGCGAGCCCGTACGCCTTCGAGAACGTGCGCAGCACGACGACGTTCGGGTGCTCGGCGAACAGCGCGAGCGCGTCCGGCGCCTGCGGGTCCCGGACGAACTCCACGTACGCCTCGTCCAGCACGACGAGCACGTCGCGCGGCACCGCCGCGAGGAACGTGCGCAGCTCGTCGTCGCGGACCGCGGGGCCCGTCGGGTTGTTGGGTGTGCACACCAGCACGACCTTGGTCCGCCTTGTGACGGCCGCCGCCATGGCGGGCAGGTCGAGGCGCCCGTCGACGCCGACGGGCACGCGCACGCCCGTCGCGTGCGCCAGCTCGATCGCGATCGGGTACGCCTCGAACGAGCGCCACGGCAGCACGACCTCGTCGCCCGCCTCGCACACGGCCGTGAGCACGTGACCCAGCACCGCGACCGACCCGGTGCCGGCGACGACCGACTCCTGCGCCACCCCGAGCCGCTCCGCGAGCGTCGCGGTCAGCTCGGTCGCGTACATGTCCGGGTACCGGTTGACGTCGACGGCGGCGTCCGCGATCGCCGCGACGACCGACGGCAGCGGCGGGTACGGGTTCTCGTTCGACGACAGCTTGTACGCCGCGGCACCCACGGGCACGCGCGCGCCCGGGACGTACGCGGGCAGGTCGGCGAGGGCCTTGCGGAGGGGGACGCGGCTCACGCGCCCAGCATGCCACCGGCCCGCGATGGCAGGATCGACCCATGGGATTCGTCGTGCGCGTCCTCATCAACGGTGTCGCGATCTGGCTCGCGACCCTCCTGCTGCCGGGGCTGGAGGTGCTCGGCGGCGGCTCCACGGCCGGCCGGATCGGCGTGATCCTGCTCGTGGCGCTCGTCTTCGGCCTGGTCAACGCCGTGGTCAAGCCGATCGTCAAGCTCATCTCGCTGCCGCTGTACATCCTCACGCTGGGCCTGTTCACGCTGGTCGTGAACGCGCTCATGCTCATGCTGACCGCGTGGATCACCGAGCGGGCCGACTGGGGGCTGCGGGTCGACGGCTTCGGCACCGCGGTCGTCGGCGCGCTCATCGTGTCCGTGGTCAGCGTCGTGCTCTCGGCGGTCACGAAGCGCGACTGACGACGGGCGGCGGTCCCAGCGCGGGCGGCGGTCCCACGGGCGGCGGTCCCAGCACGGGCAGCGGTCCGAGCACGGGCGCGCGGCCGGGCGCGGATGCCGGTCCGAGCACCGGCCCGGGGGTCGGTGCCGGCACCAGCGGCGCCGGCGTCGTCGCCACCCACTGCGTCGTCGTCGCACGCCCGCCGGCCGACGCCCCGCCCAGGACGTCCGCGAGCGCACGCCGCACCCGGTCGTCCGGCGGGGCGTCGGCGAGCGCCGCGTCCGCCGCCTGCGCCGTCCGCACGTACCCGTGGACGCCGTGCGCGGCGAACGGCACCTCCGGCCGGTCCCGGCCGTCGACGACGACGAGGTCCGCACCGCCGCGACGGGAGTCGGGCTCGCCGTCGAGAGCCGGGACGCCGTCCTTGTCGTTGACGAGCGCGACGTGCGCGACGCCCGGCGGCAGGATCCGGGGCACGTCGGGCGACCCCGCGGTCACGACCGCGCGGACGGCGTAGCCGCCGGCGGCCGCCACGGTCGCCGCCACCATCCCGCCCTGCGAGTGCCCGACGAGCAGCACCGGCTCGTCCCGCCCGACGCCCGCTCCGGCCATCGCGGCGAGCACGGCCTGCGACATCGCGTCCGGGCGCCCCGCGACCAGGTGCGCGTTCGTGCCGTTGTGGGTCGGCGAGGGGCCGGTCAGGCCGGCGGACTGCGTGCCCGGGATCGCGACGACCCACGTCGCCGTGCCGTCGGCCCGCGGCAGGCGCTGCACCGTGATGGTGGCCTCGGGGACGCCCGTACGACCGTGCCCGTACGTCGTCACGACCAGGTCGAGGGCGTCCCCGAGGTCCCGCACGCGGCGGTGCAGCAGCGGCCCCACGAGCGGCACGACCACGGGCGGACGCGCCGGGAACCAGCCCCCGGCGAGGCGCGCCAGGTCGGGCACCGGCCGCCCCCCGCGCGCCCACGGCGGGAGGCCGGCGGCGAGCGCCCCGGCGAGGAAGGTGACGGCGTCCGCGGTGCCGGGCCCGTCGAGCAGGCGGGCCGGGACCGACCGCAGGCCGTCGAGCGTGGCCTCGAGCGGCGGAGGGCCGCCCTGCGTACGCAGCAGCACCGCGCGGACCCAGTCGCGCAGCACCTGGTCGACCACCCACACGGCACCGGTGGACAGGAGCAGCGGCACCGTGGCCGGCCCGGCCGCGGCCACGACGCCGCCGGCGACGCCGAGCCCGGCGCGCGCCACCCGTGCGACGTCGGACTCCGCGCCCGCGTACCCCTGCGCGGCGCGCAGCAGGCCGTCGGCGAGCGCGCGGAAGTCGTCGGCGAGCCGGTGCGGCGCGTACCAGGCCGTGCGCACGTCGCGCAGCGCATGGTCGAGCGCGGCGGTCTCAGGCGTGCCCGGCAGGGTCGCCACCTCGTACGTCGCGGTCGCGAGGTCCGTCACGGCGGCGTCGAGGCGCTCGGCCGCGGCACGCAGGCGGGCCGCCGCGGCACCCAGCCCGTCCGGGTCGACGGCGGTGGTGCCGGCGGCGGTGACGTGGACGACCGTGCCGTCGTGGCGCGTCACCGCGCACCGCCCGGGTACGCCCGCCCCACGTCGCGGCAGACCGCCGCCTCGCGCGCCGCGACGACGCGGACGTCGACGTCGTCGAGCGCGGCCGTGGCCGCCCGGACGGCGTGCTCGAGGTCGTCGCGCCGGTGCGCCGCGGCGTCGGCCGCGCGGCCCCGCCACCAGAGGTCGTCGAGGACGGCGAGGGCGGTGCGCGTCGCGGCGACGTCCGCGCGGGCCGCGTGGACGAGCGCCTGGATGCGGGAGGTGGCCATGCCGCGACGCTAGGCAGGCGCCGGTTCCGGGCGGCTGCGCGGCGGCCGTCCTGCGGACGGCGGCGGCCGGGGGCGGGGCTGTGGTCGGGCGGGCGCAGGGCGGGGTGCCCCCGTCGCCCCGCGTGACGCGACCGTCGCCCGGCGTGCGGGCGCGGCACCTCAGGCGTCCACCACCCCCCTGCGCCACCACGGCTCGTCCGGGCGCACCAGCGCCACGGCGGCCACCAGCGCGGCGGCGACCGCACCGGCCACGCGCCACGCGTCGCCGCCGGTGACGCCACCCGCCAACGCCGTCGCGACCAGGGCCAGCACCTGCGCCCCCGCCTGCGCGACGAGCGCCGCCGGCGCGGCGTCGCGCAGCACCGCGAGCTCGACGCGCGTGCGCCACCCGGTCCGCGCCGCGAGGGCCGTCAGCCACAGCAGCGCGTGCAGCAGCAGGACGAGCAGCGCCAGCCGCGCCGCCCCGGGAGGCCCGGCCACGAGGACGCGCACGCCGACGCCCAGCACGAGCAGCGCGGCGGCGGGCGACCGCGGCCAGACCGCCGGCGCGGCACCCACGAGCGCGAGCAGCATGACCCCCGGGCCCGCCCCGGACTCGTCCCCGGCACCCGGCTCCGCGGCACCGGGACCGCCGAGGGCGACGAGCACGGCGGCGACGCCGACGACCGCCAGCACCCCGCGGAGCACGACGGCGTGCACGGCGGGGCCGGTGCGCAGGACCACGTGCGGCGCGGCCGGGCGCCCGTCGTCGGCACGCCGACGCCCGCCGGCGACGGCCCGGCGCGCTCGGTCGGCGGCGCGCCGCAGCCGCTCCAGCACGCCCCTCACGCCGGCACCCCCGCGCCCGGCCGGCGCTGCGCCCGCCGGGCGAGCGTCTGCAGCGCCACCGCCGGCGCCTCGCGCCACGTGACGAGCTCGACGTCGTGGTCGGCCAGCGCAGCGAGCCGGTCGGCGCGGGCCACCTGCACGATGCGCAGGGCGAGGTGCTCCCGGGCGCCCAGGTGCGCGGTCCGGACGTGCGGCAGCACGTCGACCGCCAGGACGCGGTGCCCGGCGCGCCGCCACTGCTCGGCGACGACGGCCGCCTCGTCGTCGAGGAACGTGGAGAACAGCACGACGAGCGCGCCCGACGGCACGCGCGGCGGGCGCAGCCGGGTGGCCGGCTCGCCCTCCGGGTGCGTGAGGGCGAGCGCGTGGCGGATCCGGTCGAGCTGGCGGCGACCGCCACCGGGCGGCAGGGGCCGGCGGCGCACGCCCAGGTCGTCGAGGCCGACGCGGTCACCGCGGTCGAGGAACGCGCGCGCGACGGCGGAGGCGGCCTGCCGCGCACGGTCGAGCGACGTCGCGTCCTGCGGGCGCGGCGGCTGCGAGCCGCGCCACGTGATCGGGTCGGGGCCGACGTCGTCGCGGCTGTCGACCACGAGCACCACGACCGCCTCGGCGAGCGCGTGCTCGCGGCGCACCCACAGCTCACGCAGGTCGGGGGCGCGGCGGGCGGTGACGCGCCAGTCGATGCGGCGCAGCCGGTCGCCCGGGGCCCACGGGTGGACGTCGCGCAGGTCGCCGCCCTCGCCCGGGCGCGGTGACGGGTGGGCGCCCGTGAGCCCGCGCAGGCGGGGCGGCAGCGGGACGTCGGGCAGCGCACCGGCGGGCGGGAGGACGACCGTGCGCCGCGTGACGGGCCGGGTGGGGTCGGCGACGCTCGCCGCACCGGGGCCGACGCCCTGCACGTGGGCGGTCGCGACCTCCTGCGGGCCGGTCCGCACGGTCCGCGTCTCCACCGCCAGCCGCCGGGTGCCCCGGACCGCCACCAGCACGTCCGTCACCGGCCGGTGGTGCCGCAGCACGTCCACGCTCGCGGCGACCGCGCCCGGCGGCACCGCCACGGCCAGCGTGCCGGTCAGGCGGCCCGCACCGGGGACGTCGTCCTCGCCCCGGGCCAGCGTCGCGCGCACGGGCCCCGTGGGGCGGCGCAGCACGTGCCACGCTGCCGCCACCAGCGGCCCGGCGCCGAGCACGGCGGCATCCGGCCGGCCGGCGAACGCACCCACGAGCAGCAGCACCGCGCACGCCGCGGCCCCGAGCGCCACCGACGTCACGGGCGTCCACCGCCCCGCGCCGCCCGGGGTGCCCGGGGTGCCCGGGGTGCCCGTCGAGGTCATGCGCGGCGCGCGGTCGTCGGCCCCGGCACCTGCGCCAGCACCTCCTGCACGACCGCCTGCGGCGCGAGGCCCGACGCCCACGCCTGCGGGGTCAGCGACAGGCGGTGCGCGAGGGCCGGCACGGCGACCGCCTTGACGTCCTCGGGCGTGACGAAGTCCCGACCGTCGAGCACGGCGAGCGAGCGGGCGACCAGCACGAGCGCCTGCGACCCGCGCGGCGACGCGCCGACCTCGACGGCCCGGTGCGCACGCGTGGCCGCGGCCAGGTCGACGCAGTACGTGAGCACGTCGGGGTCCACGGTGACGGCCTCGACGCCGGCCTGCATCGCCACGAGCGTCGGCGCGTCGACCACCCGGCCGACCGACGCCTGCTCCTGCCGCCGCTCGAGGCGCCGCGCGAGCACGTCGACCTCCGCGTCGCGCCCGGGGTAGCCGACGGCCAGCCGCACCATGAACCGGTCGAGCTGCGCCTCGGGCAGCGGGTACGTGCCCTCGTACTCCACGGGGTTGGACGTCGCCACGACGTGGAACGGGTCCGGCAGCGGGTGCGTGCGCCCGTCCACGCTGACCTGCCGCTCGGCCATCGCCTCCAGCAGCGCGGACTGCGTCTTGGGCGGCGTCCGGTTGATCTCGTCGGCGAGCAGCAGGCCGGCGAACACGGGGCCGGGGCGGAACTCGAACGTCGCGGTCGCGGGGTCGAAGACGCTCGACCCCGTGACGTCCGACGGCAGCAGGTCGGGCGTGCACTGCACGCGCCGGAAGTCGAGCCCGAGCGCGGTGGCGAGGCTGCGGGCGGCGAGCGTCTTGCCCAGCCCGGGGACGTCCTCGAACAGCACGTGCCCGCCCGCGAGCACGGCCGCGAGCGCGAGCCGCAGCGGCTCGCGCATGCCGACGACGACCGTCGCGACCTCGTCGAGGACCGCGCTGCCGCGCGCGCTGACGTCCGCGACGGTGAGGGTCGGCGCGGCGGCGCGGGCCGGCGCGGCGGCGGTGGGGGCGTCGGTCATGCGTCGGTCCTCCGGGGGTGGGGATCGGGGTCGGGGGTGCCGGCGACCGCGTGCGGGGCCGGGGCGGGATCGGGGCCCAGGTGCTCGAGCGCCGACACGGTGTGCGCGACGTCGGACGCGGACGGCAGGGGGTGGGACGTGCGCGTGAGCGTCGCGAGGGCACGGGCGCCGAGCAGGCGCTCGACGTCGGCCGCGGCGTCGGGGTCGGCGAGGTCCGCGCCGTGGCGCGCCAGGCGGCCCGCGGCCACCGCGCGCAGGCGCCGCAGCACCCGCTCGCCGGCGCGCCCGTCCCGGCCGACCATCGTCCACGCGAGCTCCAGCACCTCGCCGCGGGTCCCGTCGCGGGCGGCGGACCGGTGCCGCTCGCGCGCCGGCTCCGGGTCCAGGTCGACGCGCTCGACGACGGCGGCCAGGGCAGCGGCGCCCAGCGCCACGACGAGCGCGGACCGCACGTCCAGCCCGAGCGCCAGGAGGACCACCGCCACCGCAGCGAGCACGAGCACCGGCCGCTGGAGGCGGGCGCGCAGGACGCGGACCACGTGCCCGGCCGTCACGGCGTGCCGTCCCGGTCGGCGGGACGCGCCGTGCCGGCGCGGCGCTCCCCGTCGGTCTCCTGGTCCCCCGCGGCGTCCGCCCGCCGCGCCAGCCCCGTCCCGACGACGTCGAGCAGCTCGCGCGCGCGGCGCACGTCGGCGGCCGTGACGGGGTGCGCCCCGAAGCGGGCGGTCAGGTACAGGGAGAGCAGCGCCCGCGTGGCGTCGGGGTCGGCGCGCGTGCGGTCGAGGACGTCGAGCGTGAACTCCGTCGCCGTCTGGGCGCGGTCGCGCACCACGCCGGTCGACGCGGCCGCCTCCTCGACGGCGACCCACGCCGCGACGACGGCGTCGCCCGGCGGCACGTCGTCGGCCAGCGCGCGCGACGCGGACCGCACGCCCGCGCGCATCGCGGCGACCACCTGCATGTCCCCCACGTCGGCCGCCGTGCCCGGCGCGTCGGCGTCCCCGGGCGGCGGCGGCGTCCACCACCGGCGGCGGCGCAGCCACCGCACGACGAGCGCGAGCACGGCGGCGCCGGCGAGCAGGAGCAGCACCACGACGACCGTGCGCAGCCACGCCGGCGGCTCGCCCTGCTCCGCGACGGGGCGGTCGACGCCGGCCGGCGGCGGGGACGGCGGGGGCGGCACGGAGAACGTCGGCGGCAGCTCCGGCGGCTCGGCCTGCCGCCCGCCGAGCTGCACAGGGCCCGCGAGCGCGCCCGCCAGCACGGCGAGCACGACGAGGACCGCCGCGACCGCGGTGAGGACGACGGCCCGGTCGCGGGCGGACGCCGCCGCGCGCCCGGGGTCGGCGGGTGCCGCGGCACGGGCAGGGGGCGGCGCGTCCGCTCGCGGCGTGCGCTCCGTCGTCGGCACCGGCCTCCCCCTCGTCGTCGGTGCGGGCGCGGCCAGGCTAGTGGGCGCGCGCGGTCGCCGTGGGCTCGTCCACAGGTGCTCGGCCGTCCGGGCGACCGCCGGCGCACGTCCGCCCCGCCCGCACGGACGGGCTGCCGTCTCGACGCGCACGTCCGCACCGTCCGGGGTAGGCAGGGCCGTGGGGAGGGAGCACATGGCGGACGGACGGGACGGGACGGGCGAGCGCGGGCGGTCGGTCGGCGCGGCGGCGCTGGTCGGGGTCGGGCTCATGGCGGCGGTGGACGAGATCGTCTTCCACCAGGTGCTGGGGTGGCACCACTTCTACGACCGCTCGACGCCCGACGTCGCGCTGCTCTCGGACGGCCTGCTGCACGCCGCGGAGCTGGTCGTGCTGGTGGCCGGCGCGTTCCTGCTCGCCGACCTGGCGCGGCGGCGCGCGCTCGTGCCGGTCGCCGCGTGGGCCGGCGGGCTGCTCGGCGCGGGCGGGTTCCAGCTCCTCGACGGGGTGGTCAACCACAAGGTGCTGCGCCTGCACCAGGTGCGGTACGACGTCGACCTGCTGCCGTACGACCTGGCGTGGAACGGGTTCGCCGTCGCGCTGCTGGTCGCCGGGCTGGTGCTGCTGCTGCGGTCGCGCCGTGGCGCGGCCACAGGGGGTGACGACGGGCCGGGCGACGACGGGCCGGGCGACGACGGACCGGGCGACGACGGACCGGGCGACGCGACGCCGGCGCGGGCCGACGCGCGCGCGGCGGGCGGACGGGAGACGGGCGGTCGGCGCGCGGCGGGCGCCCACGCCGCCGAGGGACCGGCGCCGGGCACGGGCCGTACGCACGCCGCCGAGCGCCCGGCGCGGCCGGCGGTGCGCGCACGGGTCGAGGAGCCGCCGGCCACACCGCCCCGCGGCCGGCGCCGCGCGCCGGGCCCGGCCACCGGCGCGATGCCGCTCGTGCCGCCCACGACACCCGGGGCAGCCGAGGCACCCGAGGCACCCGGGTCGCCTGCCGACGCCCCCCGGCGACGCCGCGACGACCGCCCGTCCGGCCGGCGGGCCGCGGACCCGTGAGCGCCCACGGGCGTCCGGTCCGCGCGTCGCACGACGCGCTGCCGCACGGACGGCGACACGGACGGCGACGCGGACGGTGACCGGCGTCCTCGCCGTCGCGACGCACCACGGCGGCGCCGCCGGGGCGGCCGGTGCCGCGTGGCCGCAGGCCGTGCTGGTCGCGGCCCTGCTCGCCGTCCCGTACGCGGTCGGCGTCGCGCGGTACCGCGACCGGATGCCACGCGCGTGGCCGCCGTGGCGGACCGCCTCGTGGTGCGCCGGCGCGCTGCTGGTGGGCGTCGCGATGTCGCCCGTGCTGGCCGTCGTGCCCGACCCCGCGGTGCGGCACATGGTCCAGCACCTGCTGCTCGGCATGCTGGCGCCGCTGGGCCTCGTGCTCGCGGCGCCCATGACGCTGCTGCTCGGGGTCGCGTCGCCCCGGGGACGTCGGGGCCTGGCCGCCGTCCTGCACGCGCCGCTCGTCCGCGTGCTGACGCACCCCGCGACCGCGGCGCTCCTGCACGTCGGCGGGCTGCTCGCGCTGTACCTGACGCCGCTGTACGCGCGGGCCGCCGCCGACCCGGTCGTGCACGGCCTCGTGCTGGTGCACTTCCTGCTCGCCGGCTGCCTCTTCGCGTGGGCGGTCGCCGGCCCGGACCCGGCGCCGCGGCGGCCGGG
>JAPSIR010000328.1 GCA_031178625.1 Cellulomonas sp. | reverse complement strand
GCCGCCGGCGCGGGCCGGGCCACGCGCTCGCCGGCCGGGGCGTCGAGGAGCGCGCTCATGCGGCGGCCGTCCGGTGGATCAGCGGGCCGAGGTCGCCGAGCGCGCCGATCGTCACGACCGTCACCTCGCGGAGCGTGCGGGCGGACGGGTCGGCGTCACGCTCGCAGCGCAGCGCGATGACCGTCGTGCCGGCGGGCAGGGCGTGCGCGGCGGCGCGCAGGCGGTCCGCACCGGGCACGGACCCGACGACCAGGAACGCCACCGACATCTCGGGGCACGTGCCGGCGGCGAGCGACGCGACGTCCTCGAGCGGGGTCGCGCGCTCCCCCGCCGCCAGCGTGCACGTCGCGTCGAGCAGCGCGCGCGGGGTCGCGGTCGGCAGCGTGCGCAGCGACACGACCGCGCCGCGCGTGACGCGCGGCGCCTCCTCGCTCGTCGCGACGTACGCGTCCTGCCCGTCGCGCAGCGCCTGCACCCCGAGGGACGCGAACACGCTGACGGCGAGCTCGAGCTCCTCCTCGTCGGCGAAGTCGTCGGCGGCCAGGCCGAGCAGCAGCGCGAGGCGCGAGCGCCGCGTCTCCTCGAACTCGCGCACCATCAGCCGGCCGACCTTGGCGGTCGACTTCCAGTGCACGTTCCGCCGCGAGTCGCCCGGCTGGTACTCGCGGATCGCGTGGAACGCGAGGTCGGAGGCGACGATCTGCGCGGACGGCATGCCCTCGAGGTCCCGCACGACGCCCGCGCTGGTCGACGGCACGACCGTGGTCACCGGGTGCACGTGGATCGTGCGCGTGACGGGCCAGCGCAGCTCGCGGCGCAGCAGGCCCACCGGGTCGGAGCGCGTCAGCGTCAGCGGACCGACGTCGATGACGCCCCGGCGGTGCGCGGCGACGTGCAGCGGCTCGTCGTGCGCGCGACCCGGCCCGAGCAGCGGCACCTGCACCTCGACGAGCCCCTCGCCGACCGGCACGTCGACGAGCACCGGGAGCGCCGGGCGGCGGCCGGTGTTGACCAGCCGCACCGACCCGGTCACCTCGCGGCCGGCGACCGCGCGGTTCTTGTCGAGCACCAGGTCGACGTCGTAGTCGTGCCCGCCGAGCAGGAACGGCGCGGACAGCAGGAGCAGCACGGCGCCCGCGACGGCGAGCAGCCACCCCGCCGTCCACCCGACGAGCGGGCCGAGCACCGCCCCGAGCAGCACCGCGCCCAGCACGGTCCAGCCGGCGGGCGTCAGCGTGCGCGTGACGGCGCCCCACGCACGGACGAGCGCGCGGCGGAGGCGGTCGGTGGCCCGCCGCAGGACGAACCACGCCGTCGCCCAGGGCCCGCGCCGCGTCTCGACGACGCGGGTGATCGTCACCCCGCGTGTGCGGGTCGCCGCCCAGGTGCCGGTGCTCTCGAGCGTGCGCCGCTCGCGGGGGTCGTCCTGCCGCGCCACGTCAGGCCGCGCCGTTCTCCGCCGGTGCCGGGACGTCGAGCAGGATCTGGCCCATGACGGCGCTGGCCGTCACGCCGTCGAACTCGGCCTCCGGCTCGAGCATGAGGCGGTGCGCGAGCACCGGCTCCGCGAGCGTGCGCACGTCGTCGGGCGTGACGAAGTCCCGGCCCTGCGCCGCGGCCCAGGCGACCGTCATGCGCGAGAGCGCGATCGCGCCGCGGACGCTGACGCCGAGCCGGACCTCGGCGGCGTGCCGGGTCGCGTTGACGAGGCGCAGCACGTAGTCGTGCACGATCGGGTTGACGTAGACCTGGCCGGCGAGCTCGCCCATCTGCACGAGCGTCGCCGCGTCGGCGATGCCCTGCACGTCGCGGCGCGGGTGCGCCGACCCCTGCAGGATGCGCATGGTCGACGCGTCGTCGGGGTACCCGAGCGACGTCTTGATCATGAAGCGGTCGAGCTGCGCCTCGGGCAGGCGGTACGTGCCGGCGGACTCGACGGGGTTCTGCGTGGCGAGCACGACGAACGGCCGGCCCACGGACCGCGTCACGCCGTCCACCGTGACGTTGCCCTCCTCCATGACCTCGAGCAGCGCGGCCTGCGTCTTCGGGCTGGCGCGGTTGATCTCGTCCGCGAGGACGACGTTCGCGAACACCGGGCCGGCGTGGAACTCGAACTCGCCGGCCTTCTGGTCGAACACCGTGATGCCCGTGACGTCGCCGGGCAGCAGGTCGGGCGTGAACTGGATGCGGGTCGACGTGCCGCGCACCGTCTGCGAGACGGCGCGGGCGAGGGCGGTCTTGCCCGTGCCGGGGAAGTCCTCGAGCAGCACGTGGCCGCCGGCGACGGCGGTGGCGAGCACCAGCTCGACCACGTGGCGCTTGCCGAGGACGGCGTGCTCGACGTTGTCGACCAGCG
>JAPSIR010000327.1 GCA_031178625.1 Cellulomonas sp. | reverse complement strand
GCTTATGGGCTGGTGCCGCCCGCTCGGGTCCGGCACCCTGGGCTCTCCCGAGGACGACGGAGGTGCCCCATGGCGAACGAACGGCCGAACGCGGCCAGCGACGAGGCGAAGGCCCGGTTCCGCGAGGCGCTCGAGCGCAAGAAGACGCAGGGTCACCGGACGGCTGACGGCACGCGGAACACCGGGCCCGTGCACGGGTCGGAGACCGCCGGCCCCACGCAGCGGCGGTTCCAGCGCAAGTCCGGGTCTGCCTGACCCGACGACGCCCCCGGACCGCGGTCCGGACGACGAGCGGCGCGGCACCTCCTCGGGGGGTGGCGCGCCGCTCGTCGTGGACGGGACCCGTCAGGACAGCAGACGCAGCCGCAGCGACTCGGGACGCCCGGCCAGCGCCTGCACGACGGCGGGCTCGACGAGGGTGCTCACGTCGGTGACCACGTAGCCGAGCTCGCCGCGGGTGGCGAGCAGCTGGCCCTCGATGTTGACGCCGTGCTCCGCGAGGGTCGCGTTGATCGTCGCCAGCACGCCCGGCACGTTGCGGTGCAGGTAGGCGATGCGGTGCGCGTCGGGCCGCTGGTCGAGCGCCAGGTTCGGCAGGTTCACCGACAGGTTCGTCGACCCCGTGGCGAGGTGGTCCCGGACCTTGTTGGCGACGAACTGCCCGATGGCCTCCTGCGCCTCCTCGGTGGAGCCGCCGGTGTGCGGCGTGAGGATGACGTTCGGCAGGCCGCGCAGCTCCGACTCGAACGGGTCGCCCTTGCGCTTCGGCTCCTCCGGGAACACGTCGACGGCCGCGCCCACGACGTGGCCGGCCAGCACGGCGTCGCGCAGCGCGGCGTAGTCGACGACGAAGCCGCGCGAGAGGTTGAGGAAGATCGCGCCGGGACGCATGCGCGCGAACTGCTTGGCGCCGAACATGCCGGCGTTGCCGGAGCGGCCGTCGACGTGCAGGGTGACGACGTCGGCCGTCTCGAGCAGCTCGTCGAGCGTGTCCATGCGGCGTGCGTTGCCGAGCGCGAGCTTCTCGGCCGTGTCGTAGAACACCACCGACATGCCGAGGTTCTCGGCGAGCACGGACAGCTGCGTGCCGATGTTGCCGTACCCGACGATGCCGAGCGTACGGCCGCGGACCTCGTGCGCTCCGGTCGCGGACTTGTTCCAGACGCCCGCGTGCATCTCCTTGTCGAGCACGGTCAGCCGGCGGGTCAGCGCGATGATGTCGGCGATCGCGATCTCCACGACGGAGCGCGTGTTGGAGAACGGGGCGTTGAACACGGCCACGCCCCGGTCGGCGGCAGCGTGCAGGTCGATCTGGTTGGTGCCGATGCAGAACGCGCCGACGACCTCGAGGTCCGGGGCGGCGGCGAGCACCGCGGCCGAGACCTGCGTCTTCGAGCGGATGCCGAGCACCTGCACCCCGGCGAGGGACTCGATCAGCTCGGCCTCGTCGAGCGCACCCGTGCGGGTGACGACGTCGAAGCCGGCCGCCTCGAGGATCTGGCGGGCCTGCGGGTGGAGGTTCTCGAGGAGCAGCGCGGTGGGCACGCCCCATGGTGCTCCCGGTCCGCGTCGTGGACCAAAGTCGTCCCGGGGACCGGACGCCGTGCCCGCCCCCTGTCGGGCACGGCGTCCGGGGCGGGTCAGCGGCCCGTGCAGGTCACGGCGGGCGTGCCGTCGACGGCACCCGTCGTCGTGGCCAGGAACCCGAAGGTCGCCGACGTGGCGGGCCGCAGCGCCCCGTTCCAGCCGGCGTCGCGCGCCTGCAGCGTCCCGCCGGAGCCGGTGACGGTCGCGTTCCACGACTGGGACACCGAGGTGCCGGCGGGCAGGCTCAGGCCGACCGTCCACCCGGCGAGGGCCGTGGTGCCGGCCGTGACCGTGACCTCGCCCTGGTACCCCCCGGGCCAGCGCGAGACGGCCCGGAACGTGGCCGTGCAGCCGCCCGGCCCCGCGGTCGCCGACGGGGTCACCGACGGCGTGGGCGACGCGGTGGGCGTCGGCACCGGCGTGCGGGTCGGCGACGCCGTGAGCGTCGGCGCGGGTGTCGCCGGGGCGCCCCACGCCTGGGCGCCGTCGAGCCACGCCGCGCGCCGCAGCGCCCAGTCCTGCACCTCCTGCACCTGGCCGCGCCACGTGCCCGTCGTCGAGGTGACGAACGGCCCCACCATCCGCGTCGTCAGGCGCGGGTAGCGGCGGACGTCCCGCGCGGCGGCGGCCTCCACCTGCGCGGACAGCGCGGCGACGCGCCGGCGCAGCGCCGCGTCCGAGAGCGGTCCGCGCCGCAGCTCCTGCCATCGCGCGCGCACCTGGTTCGCGAACGCCGGGTCGGCCAGCAGGACCGTGAACCAGTCCGTCGCG
>JAPSIR010000106.1 GCA_031178625.1 Cellulomonas sp. | reverse complement strand
CGCGGCTTCCCAGTCCGGGAAGCCGTCCGGCGGCGGCTCCTCGACGTAGCCCAGGACGTGGGCCCAGAACTGCCCCAGGCCCCGGGGGTCGAGCGCGTCGTACGTCAGCTGCAGCCTTCGGTCCACGTGGTCTCCCGCTCCCCCGACGCGTGCCTGCCGGTCAGGCCGTCGCCGCGTGCATCTGCCGGAGCTCCTTCTTGAGCCCCGAGATCTCGTCCCGCAGCCGCGCCGCGAGCTCGAACTGCAGCTCGCCCGCGGCCGCGTGCATCTGGTCGGTGAGCTGCTGGATGAGGTCGGCGAGCTCACCGGCCGCGGCCCCGACGAGCCGCGTGCGCTCGTCGGTCGGCGCCTTGCGCGAGCCGAGGCCGGGCACCGGCGCCTTGCCCCGGCTCGACTGGCGGCCGGCGCCGCCGAGGAGCTCCGCGGTGTCCGCGTCCTCGCGCGCCAGCAGGTCCGTGATGTCGTTGATCTTCTTGCGCAGCGGCTGGGGGTCGATGCCGTGCTCGCGGTTGTAGGCGACCTGGCGCTCCCGGCGCCGGTTGGTCTCCTCGATCGCGGTGGCCATGCCCGCGGTGATGCGGTCGGCGTACATGTGCACCTGACCCGAGACGTTGCGGGCGGCGCGGCCGATCGTCTGGATGAGGGAGGTGCCCGAGCGCAGGAAGCCCTCCTTGTCGGCGTCGAGGATCGCCACGAGCGAGACCTCCGGCAGGTCGAGGCCCTCGCGCAGCAGGTTGATCCCGACGAGCACGTCGTACTCGCCCATGCGCAGCTCGCGCAGCAGCTCGACGCGACGGAGCGTGTCCACCTCGGAGTGCAGGTAGCGGACGCGTACGCCCTTCTCGAGCAGGTAGTCGGTGAGGTCCTCGGCCATCTTCTTCGTCAGCGTGGTCACCAGGACGCGCTCGTCCTTGTCCACGCGGTCGCGGATCTCGCCGAGCAGGTCGTCGATCTGGCCCTGCGTCGGCTTCACGACCACCTCGGGGTCGACCAGCCCGGTCGGCCGGATGATCTGCTCGACGAACCCGTCGGACATCGACAGCTCGTAGCTGCCCGGCGTCGCGGACAGGTACACCGTCTGCCCGATCCGCTCCACGAACTCCTCCCAGCGCAGCGGCCGGTTGTCCGTGGCGCTGGGCAGGCGGAACCCGTGGTCCACGAGGCTGCGCTTGCGCGACATGTCGCCCTCGAACATCGCGCCGATCTGCGGGACCGTCACGTGCGACTCGTCGATGACGAGCAGGAAGTCCTCGGGAAAGTAGTCGAGCAGCGTGTTCGGCGCCGTGCCGGGCGCGCGCCCGTCGATGTGCCGGGAGTAGTTCTCGATGCCCGAGCACGAGCCGACCTGACGCATCATCTCGATGTCGTAGGTCGTCCTCATCTGCAGGCGCTGCGCCTCGAGGAGCTTGTTCTGCCGCTCGAGCTCCGCCAGCCGCTCCTCCAGCTCCGCCTCGATGCCGGCGATCGCCCGCTCCATGCGCTCGGGCCCCGCGACGTAGTGCGTCGCCGGGAACACGTGCACCTGCTGCTCGACCCGGACGACGTCGCCCGTGAGCGGGTGCAGGGTCGCGATCGCCTCGATCTCGTCGCCGAAGAACTCGATCCGGATCGCGAGCTCCTCGTACACCGGGATGATCTCGACCGTGTCGCCGCGCACGCGGAACGTGCCGCGCGTGAACGCCATGTCGTTGCGCGAGTACTGCATCGTGACGAACTGCCGCAGCAGCCGGTCGCGGTCCACGACGTCGCCGACGTTCAGCGTGACCATCCGGTCGACGTACTCCTGCGGCGTGCCGAGGCCGTAGATGCAGGACACGGACGCCACGACGATCACGTCGCGCCGCGTGAGCAGCGAGCTCGTCGCCGAGTGGCGCAGCCGCTCGACCTCCTCGTTGATCGAGGAGTCCTTCTCGATGTACGTGTCCGACTGCGCGATGTACGCCTCGGGCTGGTAGTAGTCGTAGTACGACACGAAGTACTCGACCGCGTTGTTCGGCAGCAGCTCGCGGAACTCCGTGGCGAGCTGCGCCGCCAGGGTCTTGTTGGGCGCCATGACCAGCGTCGGGCGCTGCAGCTCCTCGATGAGCCAGGCCGTGGTCGCCGACTTGCCCGTGCCCGTCGCCCCGAGCAGGACGACGTCCTTCTCCCCCGCCCGGACGCGCTCGGCGAGCTGGGCGATGGCGGTGGGCTGGTCGCCGCTCGGGGTGTACTCCGACACCACCTCGAACGGCGCGACGGTCCGCTGCAGGTCGGTCACGGGGCGCATGGCGTCCACGGTACGACCGACCACCGACACGACGCGTCCCCGGGACCGTCCCGTCCGCGCAGGGCGTACGCCCCCGGCTCAGTCGCCGCTGTAGGAGACGTGCGCGCGCGGGTCCGCCTCCGCGAGCATCGCCGCGTACCGTCGCATGAAGGAGCGGTACGCCGTGAACCCGGCGATCTTCCGCTTCGTCACCGGCACGAGCGCCGACACCGCCGACTGCTTCAGCTGGAAGCTCTGGATGACCGTCCGCGCGGTGACGCGGCCCACCGCGCGGTCGACCTCGACGTCGAAGCGCAGCACCGGCTCGTTGTCGTCGCGCGTGAGGTCGCGCACGACGAGCCGCATCCGGTTCGCGTCGCGCTCGAGCGGCCGCACCCAGCCCTGCGCGTCCTCGACCGCCGCCGCCGCCTGCGAGGCGAGGTCCAGCACCTGCGTCGCCGTGAGCGCACCGGTCGCCAACGACACCGACGCCTTCGACTGCACCGGGCGCGCCTCCCACCCGTGCGTACCCATTGCCTGGAGCGCCATGGTTCCCTCCCGGGATCCGTCCCGGGTGGCCGTCCACGCCCACCCGGCGGCGCTGCTCTGCGCCTGGCACCTCATCGTCCGGTGGGAGCGCGTGCACGCGCCCTCGCGACGGCCTTTCACCCGGTCGGCCCCCACCCGTCCCCCGCACGGGCGACGCCCGGGCCTCCCCGGTGGCCGCCCGCGGCACGCGGCCGGTCCGCGGTCCGGGCGGCGGCGGTCACCCTCCCTCGACGGCCTCCTCGGCGGTCCGCTCCGCGACCAGCCGGTCCCACAGGGCGTCGACCTCACGCTGGAGGTCCGCGTCGCCGCCCGTGCCGTCCAGCACCACGTCGGCGACGGCGAGACGCTCCTCGTCGCGGGCCTGGGCGGCCACGCGGGCCTCGGCGTCGGCACGCGACATCCCGCGCAGGCGCACGAGCCGCTCCACGCGCAGCACCGCCGGTGCGTGGACGACGACGACCAGGTGGAAGCGGTCCGCCTGGCCCGTCTCGACCAGCAGCGGGATGTCGTGCACCACGACCGCGCCCGGCTGCGCGGTCGCCGCCGCGGCCTCCCGCTCGGCGGCGAGCCGGCGCACGACCGGGTGCACGATCGCGTCGAGACGCGCACGCGCCGCCGGGTCGGCGAAGACGACGCGCGCGAGCGCGGGACGGTCCAGCGCCCCCGCCGGGTCGAGCACGCCGCCGCCGAACTCCTCGACGACCGCCGCAAGGCCGGCCGACCCCGGGGCGACCGCCTCGCGCGCGAGCACGTCGTGGTCGACGACCACGGCTCCGGACGCGGCGAGCCGCCGCGCCGCCACCGACTTGCCCGCCGCGATGCCACCCGTCAGACCGATGCGTTGCACCTGCCCATGGTGGCCGCCGCGGCGCTCCCGCGCGAACGCCCCGCGACCGGCCCCGCCCGCGCGGCGACGACGGAGTCGCGCCACACGCCGACGGCCGGCCACCCCGAGGGGTGACCGGCCGTCGGTGACTGCCTGCGGGCGCGCGCCCGCGTGCGTCAGTTGCCCGTGAGCTTCTCGCGGAGCGCGGCGAGCGCCTCGTCCGACGCGAGGGTGCCGGTGGCCTCCTCGGTCGACGACGAGTACGTCGACGGCACCGGACCGGCCGAGGACGACGAGGACGAGGACGACGACGACGAGGAGGAGCTCGACGCACCCTCGGTCGTGGCCTCGAGGTCCGCGCGGTTGGCCTCGGACACCTGCTTGCGGTGCGCCTCCCAGCGCTCGTGGGCGGCCGCGTACTGCGCCTCCCACGTCTCGCGCTGCGACTCGAAGCCCTCGAGCCACTCGTTGGTGGTCGGGTCGAAGCCCTCGGGGTACTTGTAGTTCCCCTGCTCGTCGTACTCGGCCGCCATGCCGTACAGCGCGGGGTCGAAGTCGTCCGACTCGGGGTCGAAGCCCTCGTTCGCCTGCTTGAGCGACAGCGAGATGCGGCGACGCTCGAGGTCGATGTCGATGACCTTGACGAAGACGTCGTCGCCGACCTGCACGACCTGCTCCGGGATCTCGACGTGACGCACGGCCAGCTCCGAGATGTGCACGAGGCCCTCGATGCCGTCCTCGACGCGCACGAACGCACCGAACGGGACGAGCTTCGTGACCTTGCCGGGCACGACCTGGCCGATGGCGTGCGTCCGGGCGAACGCCTGCCACGGGTCCTCCTGCGTCGCCTTCAGCGACAGGGAGACGCGCTCACGGTCGAAGTCGACCTCGAGCACCTCGACCGTGACCTCCTGGCCGACCTCGACGACCTCGGACGGGTGGTCGATGTGCTTCCAGGACAGCTCGGAGACGTGCACGAGGCCGTCCACGCCGCCCAGGTCGACGAACGCACCGAAGTTGACGATCGACGAGACGACACCGGGGCGCACCTGGCCCTTCTGCAGCGTCTGCAGGAAGGTGGAGCGGACCTCGGACTGCGTCTGCTCGAGCCACGCACGACGCGACAGCACGACGTTGTTGCGGTTCTTGTCGAGCTCGATGATCTTGGCCTCGATCTCCTTGCCGACGTACGGCTGGAGGTCGCGGACACGGCGCATCTCGACGAGCGAGGCGGGCAGGAAGCCGCGCAGACCGATGTCGAGGATGAGGCCGCCCTTGACGACCTCGATGACGGTGCCGGTGACGACGCCGTCCTCCTCCTTGATCTTCTCGATCGTGCCCCACGCGCGCTCGTACTGCGCCCGCTTCTTGGACAGGATCAGCCGGCCCTCCTTGTCCTCCTTCTGGAGGACCAGGGCCTCGACCTGGTCGCCGACCTGGACGACCTCGCCGGGGTCGACGTCGTGCTTGATCGACAGCTCGCGGGACGGGATGACGCCCTCGGTCTTGTAGCCGATGTCGAGGAGGACCTCGTCACGGTCGACCTTGACGATCGTGCCCTCGACGATGTCACCGTCGTTGAAGTACTTGATGGTGGCGTCGATCGCGGCGAGGAAGTCCTCGGCCGAACCGATGTCGTTCACCGCGACCTGCGGCGTGGCGGGCTTCGCGGGGGTGGAGATGCTCATGTAGGGGTGGGCTCCGTTGCGGACAGGAAGTAGTACGGACGTGGGAGGGGTGGCACCGCGGACGTGCGTGCGGTGTCGAGCCGGTCGACCACGCCCTGCGCCCGGCTGATCCGGGGAGTCGCTCCCCGGGGCATCCCGACGAAGGCGCGCGGCACCGCCGTCCACCCTATCGGTGGACGTGGTGACAGGCAAAGACGCCCTGCGCGGGTCAGGCGAGCGCGCGCGCCACCTGCAGCAGGTCCTGCGGCACGCGCTTCACCTTGCCGGCGACCTCCTCGATCGGCACGAGCTCCACGCGCTCGCCGCGCACCGCCGTCATGACGTTGCTCGTCCCCGCGTCGACGGCGTCGATGGCGGCGACGCCGAAGCGGGAGGCGAGGATGCGGTCCGCCGCGGTGGGCGTGCCGCCGCGCTGCGTGTGCCCGAGCACCGTGACCCGCGTGTCGAAGCCGGTGCGCCGCTCGAGCTCACCCTTGAGCCGCTCGCCGATGGCGCCGGCGACGATCTCGCCGAACTGGCCGACCTGCGTCTCGTAGTGCATCGAGGTGCCCTCCGCGGGCACCGCGCCCTCCGCGACGACGAGGATGGAGAAGCTCGCGTGCGCACGGTGCCGGTGCTTGAGGAAGCGCTCGACGCGGTCGATGTCGAACGGCTCCTCGGGCGCCAGCACGAGCTCGGCGCCGCCGGCGATGCCCGACGTCACCGCGATCCACCCGGCGTGGCGGCCCATCACCTCGACGATCATCACGCGGTTGTGGGACTCCGCGGTGGTGTGCACGCGGTCGATCGCCTCGGTCGCGATGCTCACGGCCGTGTCGAAGCCGATCGAGGCGTCCGTCGCCCACACGTCGTTGTCGATCGTCTTCGGGATGCCGACGATCTTCACGCCGGCCTCGGCGATCTTGCTCGCCGCGTGCAGCGTGCCGTCGCCGCCGATGCAGATGAGCGCCTCGATCCGCTCGGCCTCGAGCGTGGCGAGGGCCGCGTCGAGGCCGCCGTCCGCCGTGTGCGGGTGGTACCGGGCGGTGCCCAGCAGCGTGCCGCCGACGGGCAGGACGTTGCGGATGTGCTGGCGGGTGAGCGGCATGACGTCGCCGTCGACGACGCCCTTCCACCCGTTGCGGAACCCGATGATCGAGTGGCCGTGCTCACCCTCCCCCCGCTTCACCACGGCACGGATGGCGGCGTTCAGGCCCGGGACGTCGCCGCCGCCGGTGAGCAGTCCGACTCGCACGCTGATGAGCTCCTCGTGAGGGTGGGGGCGGCACGCCAGGTCGTCGCGCCGCGGCCAGGGTAGCGAGCGCGCGACGCCGCGACGTGCGCGTTCGGTCCGCACCGACCGTCTCAGGCGGTGCGGCCCAGGTCGAGGCCCCGGCCCGGGATCGCGTCGAGGAGCGTGCGCGTGTACTCGGTCCGCGGGCGCTCGAACACGTCCTCCACGCTGCCCTGCTCGACCAGCCGGCCCGACTGCATGACGCAGACCTCGTCGGCCACCTGCCGCACCACCGCGAGGTCGTGGCTGATGAACAGGTACGACAGGCCGAGGCGCTCCTGCAGCTCGACGAGCAGGCGCAGGATCTGCGACTGCACGATCACGTCGAGCGCGGACACGGCCTCGTCGCACACGACGAGCTCCGGCTCGAGCGCGAGCGCCCGCGCGATCGCCACCCGCTGGCGCTGGCCGCCGGACAGCTCGGCCGGGTAGCGCCGCAGCAGCTCGGCCGGCAGCGCGACCTGCTCCATGAGCTCGCGCACGCGCGCCCGGCGCGACGCGCCGTCGCCGATCCCGTGCGCACGCAGCGGCTCCTCGATCGTCCGGTAGATCGTGAACAACGGGTCGAGCGACGCGTACGGGTCCTGGAAGATCGGCTGCACGCGACGCCGGAACGCCACCTCCGCGGCCCGGTCCTTGCGGCCGACCTCGACCCCGTCGAAGCGGATCGTCCCCGACGTCGGCTCGAGCAGGCCCAGCATCATGCGGGCGACCGTCGACTTGCCGGAGCCCGACTCCCCCACCACGGCCACGGTGCGTCCGCGCGGCACGACGAGGCTGACGTCGTCGACCGCGGTGAAGTCCGTGCCCCGCCCCAGGAGGCCCTTGCCGCGCAGGCGGAAGACCTTGGTGACGTGGTCGACCTCGACGATCGGCGCCGCGTCGGCCGGCGGGGCGTCGTGCGCCGCCGGCGTGGCCAGGAGGTCGTCCGCCGCGGGGACGTCGACGACGGCACCCGCACGCGCGAGCTCGGCCCGGCGGGACGCGAGCGACGGCGCGGCCGCGATGAGCCGGCGCGTGTACTCGTGCTGCGGTCCGGTCAGCAGCTGCCGCGCGGGCCCCTGCTCGACGACCTCCCCGCGGTACATGACGACGATCCGGTCGGCCCGCTCGGCCGCCAGGCCGAGGTCGTGCGTGATGAGCAGCACCGCCACGCCCAGCCGGTCCGTCAGGTCGGTGAGCCCGTCGAGGATCGTCCGCTGCACCGTCACGTCGAGGGCCGAGGTCGGCTCGTCGGCGATGAGCAGCTGCGGCCGGGCCGCCAGGCCCATCGCGATGAGCGCCCGCTGCCGCATGCCCCCCGAGAACTCGTGGGGGTAGGACTGCGCGCGTCGCCGGGCGTCCGGCAGGCCCGCCTCCTCGAGCAGCTCGACGGTCCGCGGGCGCACGCCCTTCCCGCTCACCACCCCGTTGTCCACCAGGGTCTCGTCGATCTGGTGGCCGACGCGCCGGACCGGGTTCAGGTTCGACATCGGGTCCTGCGGGACCATGCCGATCCGGGTGCCGCGCAGCCGGTGCATCGCGTCCGGGCCGAGCGTGGCCAGGTCCTGCCCGTCGAGCAGGATCTGACCGCCGGTCACGGACCCGTTCTCCGCGAGCAGCCCGATCACGGCCGCGGCGGTCGTCGACTTGCCGGAGCCGGACTCGCCGACGACGGCGACCGTCTCGCCGGCGTGCACGTCGAACGACACGCCGCGCACGGCGACGGACGGGCCGGCGTCGGTGCGGAACGTCACCTCGAGGTCACGGATGCGCAGCAGGGGCTCGCCCGCCGGCGTGCCGGGGGTCGTGCTCGTCGTGGTCACGTCAGCGCCTCCTCGAACGCGGGTCGAGGGCCTCGCGCAGCGCCTCGCCGAACAGGGTGAAGCCGAGGGCGGTCACCGAGATGCAGACGCCCGGCCACAGCGCGAGCCGCGGGGCGATCTCGAGCTCGTTCTGCGCGGCCACGAGCATGCGGCCCCACTCGGCGGTCGTCGGCGAGCCGCCGCCGAGGCCGAGGAACGACAGTGCGGCGGCCTCGATGACCGCCGTCGCGAGCAGCAGCGTCGCCTGCACGATCACCGGCGACACGCTGTTGGGCAGGATGTGGCTCATCGTCACGGTCCGGCGGGACAACCCGAGCGAGCGCGCCGCCAGCACGTAGTCCTGACCGCGCTGGGCGAGCATCGACCCGCGCAGGAGCCGCGCGAACACCGGCACCTGCACCACGCCGATCGCGATGACGACCGACGACGGCGTGGGTCCGGCCACGGCGGCGATGGACACGGCCAGCAGCAGGCTCGGCACCGCGAGCATGAGGTCGACGAACCGCATCGCCACCGAGTCGACCCAGCCGCCGAACGCTCCGGCGAGCAGGCCGACGAGCATCCCGCCCGCGAGTCCGAGCAACGTCGACAGCACGCCGATCAGGAGCGAGGCGCGCGCGCCCCAGATCAGCTGGGACAGCACGTCGGCGCCGTACCGGTCGAGCCCGAGCGGGTGGTCGCCCGACGGCCCGGGGATGAACGTGGGGCGCACCTCCCCGCGGCCCGGCAGCTCCCCGGGGGCGTACGGCGCGAGCAGCGGCGCGAGCAACGCCACGAGCACGAACGCCACCACGATGAGGGCGCCGACGATGGCGCCGGGGTTGCGGACCAGGCGCCGCAGCGCCACCCGCCCCAGCGACTCGCCGGCGCGGCGGTCCTCCGCGAGCCCGTCGCCCGCGTCGACCGGCGGCTGCGGGACCTCGTACACCTCGGGTGCGCTCATCGGGCCCTCATCCTCGGGTCGATCAGTCCGTAGGAGACGTCCACCGCGAGGTTCACCAGCGCGTAGACGATCGCGATGAGCAGGATGAAGCCCTGCAGCACCGCGTAGTCGAGCGCGAAGATCGCGTCCGACAGGAACTTGCCGATGCCCGGGAAGGCGAACACCGTCTCGGTGAGCACCGCTCCGGACAGGAGCAGACCGACCTGCAGGCCGATCGTGGTCGACACGGGCAGCATCGCGTTGTGCAGGATCACGCGTCCGCGCAGGTGGCGGTGGGCGAGGCCCTTCGCCCGCGCGGTGCGCACGTAGTCGGCGTGCTGGACGTCGATGACGGACGCGCGCGTGATGCGGGCGATGATCGCCAGCGGGATGGAGCCGAGCGCGACCGCGGGCAGCAGCAGGTGGATCAGCGCGTCCCAGCTGGCGTCCCACTCGCGGGTGAGCAGGCCGTCCAGCACGTAGAAGCCCGTGGGGTGCGTCGCGATCATCGCCGGGTCCTGCCGCCCGGAGGACGGGAACCAGCCGAGCTGGACCGCGAACAGCCACTTGAGCAGGAACGCGAGGAAGAAGACGGGGATCGTCACGCCGAGCAGCGAGACGACGACCGCCGCGTGGTCGATCGTGCGCCCCTGGTACCGCGCAGCGAGGTAGCCGAGCGGGATGCCGACCCCCACGGCGACGAGCAGCGCCACGAGGGACAGCTCGATCGTCGCGGGGAACCGTGCCAGGAACTCCTCGAGCACGGGGCGTCCGGTGCGCGTGGAGGCCCCGAAGTTGCCCTGCAGGAGCTGGCCGAGCCAGGTGACGTACTGCTCCGGCAGCGGCCGGTCGAAGCCGTAGAGCTCGTTGATCCGCTCCACCGCCTCCGGGGTGGCGCGCTCCCCCAGGAGAGCCGTCGCCGGCCCTCCCGGGAGAGCGCGCACCCACAGGAACAGCAGGATCGACAACCCGA
>JAPSIR010000105.1 GCA_031178625.1 Cellulomonas sp. | reverse complement strand
CGCGCACACGGCATCCCCACGACCATCCGGGACACGCGGGGCAGTGACATCGACGGGGCGTGCGGCCAGCTCGCCGCGGAGGAGGACGAGTGAGCGACGGCATGTTCCGCACCGTCTCGGGGCTGCGACGGGGCTACGACCCCGACGAGGTGGACGAGTTCTTCGCCCACGCGCGGTCGCTGTACGAGCAGGGGCCGGCGACGGCCCTCTCGGGCGCCGAGGTGCGGCACGTGGCGTTCGACATGGTGCGCGGCGGCTACGTCACCGCGGCCGTGGACGCGGCGCTCGACCGCCTGGAGGCGGCGTTCGTCGCGCGGCAGCGCGCGCAGTACGTCGCGGAGAAGGGGCAGGACGCCTGGATGTCGCAGCTGGGCGCGCAGGCGCGCACGCTGTACGGCCGGCTCGGGCGCCCCGACGGGGACCGTTTCGCGCCGCCCACCGGCCGCCAGCCCGGGTACGAGCCGGCCGACGTGGACGCGCTGTGCCAGCGGCTCATCGCCTACTTCGACACCGGCGCACCCCTCACCGCGGCCGAGCTGCGCGCGGCGACCTTCCGTCGGCGCAACGGCCGCAACGGCTACGCCGAGGCGCCGGTCGACGCATTCGTCGCGCGGGCCGTGGAGGTCCTGCTCGGCGTCGAGTGACGTCCGGGCGCTCTGCCAGGATGGCGGGGTGAACCCGCGCAGCGTCGTCGTCCTCGGCTCCACCGGCTCGATCGGGACGCAGGCGTTGGACATCGTCGCCCGCAGCCCGGAGCGCTTCGTCGTGACGGGCCTGTCCGCCGGCGGCGCCCGCACCGACCTGCTCGTGGAGCAGGTGCGCGCGCACCGCGTCCCGGTCGTCGCCGTCGCGGACCCCGCCACGGCCGGGCGGCTGCGCGACGCGCTCCCGGGGACGACCGTGCTCGCCGGCCCCGACGCCGCGGCCGAGCTCGCCGGTTCAGGCGCGGACGTCGTGCTCAACGGCATCACGGGCTCGGTCGGCCTGCTGCCGACGCTCGCGGCGCTGCGCGCGGGCAGCACGCTGGCCCTCGCGAACAAGGAGTCCCTCGTCGTCGGCGGCGCGCTCGTGCACGCGGCGGCCGTGCGGCCCGACCAGATCGTGCCCGTCGACTCGGAGCACTCGGCCCTCGCGCAGGCGCTGCGGTCGGGCGACCGCGCCGAGGTGCGTCGCCTCGTGCTCACCGCGTCCGGCGGCCCCTTCCGCGGCTGGTCGGCGGACGAGGTGAAGGCGGCGACGCCGCAGCAGGCCCTGGCCCACCCCACGTGGGCGATGGGCCCGGTCGTCACCGTCAACTCCGCCAGCATGATGAACAAGGGCCTCGAGCTGATCGAGGCGCACCTGCTGTTCGACGTGCCGGTCGACGACATCGCGGTCGTCGTGCACCCGCAGTCCGTCGTGCACTCGATGGTCGAGTTCGTCGACGGGTCGACGATCGCGCAGGCCTCGCCGCCGGACATGCGGCTGCCCATCGCGCTCGGCCTGGCGTGGCCGGAACGGGTGCCCGGCGCCGCGGCCGCGTGCGACTGGACGTCGGCGACGGCGTGGACGTTCGAGCCGCTCGACGAGGAGGTGTTCCCGGCGGTGCGGCTCGCGCGGGACGCCGTCGCGGCCTCCGCCACGCACCCCGCCGTCTACAACGCCGCGAACGAGGAGGCCGTCGCGGCGTTCCTGGCCGGCCGGATCGGCTTCGGCGACATCGTCGGCACCGTGGAGCGCGTGCTCGGCGAGCACGACGGCACGCCGCGCGACGCGCTGACGCTCGGCGCCGTGCTGGCGGCGGAGGACTGGGCGCGGGCGCGTGCGGGGGAGCGGCTCGCGGCCCGCTGACGACCGACCGCGACCCGCGACCGCCGCAGGTCAGCGGCGACCGGGCACGCGGAGCAGCCGCCCGGCCGCGCCGCTCGCGCGGCCGCGGCGCTCCTCGACCCGGTCGGCCCACGCCGCGACGGCGTCGCGCGCGGTCGCGGTCACGGTGTCGCGCGCGGTCCCGAGCACGGCGCGCCGCCCGCCGTCGAGCCCCGGGCCCGTCCCGGCGTCGATGGCCGCGTCGTCGACCCACGGCAGCCGCACGAGGGGGGAGTCCGCGCCCACGACGAGGTCGGCGAGCACCCGCCCGGCCAGGTTCGTGACCGCCGCGCCCTCGTGCGCGCCCGCGCTCCCGCCCGCGGACCACGCCAGGCCGGTGCGGGAGTCGGCGCCGACCGTGCGCCGCCCGGTGCGCGTGACGGTGACGGGGGCGTCCCAGACGTGCCGCACGGCGTGCACGCCCAGGTCCGGCAGCAGCGCTGGGACGCGCTCGAGCACGTCCGGCGCACCGGCCGCGACGAGGCGGTCGTCGGCCGTGCGGACGAGCGTGAGGGGGCGGTGCCGGTCCTCGACGACGGTCGTCCCGGCGCCCAGGGCCAGCGCCGCCCACGTGCGTGGCGGGAGCGGGTCGGTCGCGAGCAGCTGCGTGCGCCGGCCCACCACCGGCAGGGGCGACCCGCCGACCGCCAGCGCGCCCCCGGTGAGCACCACGTGCCGCGCCCGGACGGTGCCCTGCTCGGTCACGACGGCGCGCGGCGCCACCCGCAGCGCGCGCGTCCGCTCCGCCACCCGGCCGCCGCGCGCCTCCACCACGTGCGCCAGGCCGTGCAGCAGCCGGACCGGGTCCACGTGGGCGGCGTCGGTGGTCCAGGCGGCCGCGAGGACGCCGGCGGCGCGGACGCGCGCGCCGGCCGCGACGGGGTCGAGCAGCTGCAGGTCGTCGCCCCAGCGCGGCGCGTCGGCGACCGTCGCGGCGAGACGGTCCACCGCCGGTCCGGTCCGCGCCAGGGTGACGAGGCCGCCGTAGGCGAAACGGGCGTCGACCTCCTCCGCCGCCAGCACGCCGCCGACCTCGACGACGGCGTCCCGCAGGGCGGCGCGCAGGGCGCGGGCGGCCTCGGCGCCGTGCTGCCGGGCGACCGCGGCCGCCGCGCCGGCGCTCGCGGTCCCGGTCGCGTGCCCCGCCGCGCCGGCGCCCACGCGTCCCGCCTCGACCACCAGCACGTCGAGGGCGGGGTCGGCCTCGAGGAGGTAGTACGCGGTCCACAGCCCGGTGAGGCCGCCGCCGACCACGACGACGTCGGCGGTGGTGTCGCCGTCGAGCGGCGGGCGCGGCGTCACCGCGGCCGGGTCGTCGGCGAGCAGGAGGTCCCACCACAGGACGCGGCGCAGCGCGTCGGTCGTCGGCGGCCGCGGGTCGTGGTCGTGCACCCCGCCAACGTACCGGCGCCGCGTCCGACGGCCGTCCGGGTGAGCCTCCCAGCGCGCTCCCAGGCGCCGCGGCGACGATGTGCCGCGCGGGCTTACCCTGGTCCGCGCGCGGCGGGCGAGGGGCCCGAGGTGCGCACGTGACGGTCCGGCGTCGACGCGCCGGGGCGGAGGAGGTGTCGCCGTGGAGGCGCTGGTCGGCGTGCTCGTGTTCGTCGTCGTGCTGCTCGGCTCGATCGCGCTGCACGAGGTCGGGCACATGGTCCCCGCGAAGCGGTTCGGCGTCCGCGTCAGCCAGTACATGGTCGGCTTCGGGCCGACGCTGTGGTCGCGGACCAAGGGGGAGACCGAGTACGGCATCAAGGCGATCCCGCTGGGCGGGTTCGTCCGGCTCATCGGCATGTACCCGCCGGCGCAGGCGGTCGGTGCGCGCGAGCCGCGGACGTGGGCGCAGCGCCTGGCCGCCGACGCCCGCGCAGCCAGCGGCGAGGAGATCCGGCCGGGCGAGGACCACCGCGCGTTCTACCGGCTGTCGACGCCGAAGAAGCTCGTCGTCATGCTCGGTGGCCCGGTCATGAACCTGGTCATCGCGGTCGTGCTCGTGCTGGTCGCCTACGTCGGCATCGGCATCCCCGGCCCCGGCCTGACGGTGGCCTCGGTGTCCGAGTGCGTCGTGCCCGCGGGCGCTCCGGCCGACCGCGAGTGCGCACCCGGCGACCCGGCCGCGCCCGGCGCTCTCGCGGGCCTGCGGCCCGGCGACCGGGTGGTGTCCTACGACGGCGTGCCCGTCGCGTCGTGGGACGAGCTGTCCGGCCTGATCCGCGGCACGCGGGACGGGTCGGTCGCCGTCGTCGTCGAGCGCGCGGGCGACGAGGTCGAGCTCACGGCGACGCCGGTCGTCGCGGAGCGGCCCGTCGTCGACGACCAGGGCTTCCCCGTCACCGACGCCGCGGGCGAGGTCGTCACGCGCCCCGTCGGCTTCCTCGGGGTGCGGCCGCAGTACGAGACGCAGCAGCAGTCGGTCGGGGCGGCGCTGTCGTTCACGGCGGCGCGCACGTGGGACACGGTCTCGGTGGTCAGCACGCTGCCCGCCCGCGTCGCCGAGCTGGTCGGCACGACGGTGACCGGCGGCGAACGTGCCGACGACTCGATGGTGGGGGTGGTCGGCGTCGGCCGGTTCGCGGGCGAGATCGCCTCGCTCGACGAGGAGACGGTCGCGACGCGCGCGGCCGGGCTGCTGTCCGTGCTCGCGATGCTCAACCTCGCGCTGTTCGTCTTCAACCTCATCCCGCTGCCGCCGCTCGACGGCGGGCACGTGACCGCGGCCCTGTGGGAGGGCGCCCGCCGGCAGGTGGCGCGCGTCCGCGGGGCGACCCGCCCCGGGCCCTTCGACACCGCGCGCCTCGTGCCGCTCGCGTACTCCGTGTTCGTCCTGCTCGGCGCCGTCGGCCTGCTCCTCGTCTACGCCGACGTCGTCAACCCGGTGTCCGTGCTGTGAGTCGCGCCACGTCGTGGCGCGCGCCCCGGTGGCGCGCCCGTGTGGGGTCGGTGAACGTCACGCCCGACCGCCCGGTTCGGGTCCGCGTGGTGGGATGATGGACGCGTGAGCACCCCGATCAGCCTCGGCATGCCGCAGGCACCGGCTCCGGTCCTGGCGCCCCGCCGGCCGTCCCGCAAGATCCGCGTCGGCAAGGTCGAGGTCGGCGGCGACGCACCGGTCTCGGTGCAGTCGATGACCACGACCCCCACCACGGACATCAACGCGACGCTCCAGCAGATCGCCGAGCTGACGGCCTCCGGCTGCGACATCGTGCGCGTCGCCGTGCCCAGCCAGGACGACGCGGAGGCGCTGCCGACGATCGCGCGCAAGTCGCAGATCCCCGTCATCGCCGACATCCACTTCCAGCCGAAGTACGTGTTCGCCGCGATCGACGCCGGCTGCGCGGCCGTCCGGGTCAACCCCGGCAACATCCGCAAGTTCGACGACCAGGTCAAGGAGATCGCGAAGGCGGCCTCCGACGCCGGCGTGTCGATCCGCATCGGCGTCAACGCCGGCTCCCTCGACCCGCGCCTGCTCGCGAAGTACGGCAAGGCGACGCCCGAGGCGCTCGTCGAGTCGGCCGTGTGGGAGGCGTCGCTCTTCGAGGAGCACGGCTTCCACGACTTCAAGATCAGCGTGAAGCACAACGATCCCGTCATCATGGTGCGTGCGTACGAGCTGCTCGCCGCACGCGGCGACTGGCCGCTCCACCTCGGCGTGACCGAGGCCGGTCCGGCCTTCCAGGGCACCATCAAGTCCGCGACCGCGTTCGGTGCGCTGCTGAGCAAGGGCATCGGCGACACGATCCGGGTCTCGCTGTCCGCGCCGCCGGTCGAGGAGGTCAAGGTCGGCATCCAGATCCTGCAGTCGCTCAACCTGCGCCCGCGCAAGCTGGAGATCGTGTCCTGCCCGTCGTGCGGCCGGGCGCAGGTCGACGTCTACACGCTCGCCGAGAAGGTGACCGCCGGCCTCGAGGGCATGGAGGTCCCGCTGCGCGTCGCGGTGATGGGCTGCGTCGTCAACGGCCCGGGCGAGGCGCGCGAGGCGGACCTCGGCGTCGCGTCGGGCAACGGCAAGGGCCAGATCTTCGTCAAGGGCGAGGTCGTCAAGACGGTCCCCGAGTCGATGATCGTCGAGACGCTCATCGAGGAGGCCATGCGGATCGCCGACTCCATGGACCCCGTCGAGAGCGGCGAGGGCGCGCCCGTCGTCACCGTCGGTTGACGAGGCCGCGCACCGACACGCCGGCCGGTGCCGGACCCGCCGACGACCGCGCGGGCCGGTGTGACGTGGGGCACAATCGCACCATGACGGCAGTGCGCGCGGCGGCGCTCGGCGGGCGCACCGGCGCGGCGGTGCTCGGGGACGACGACATCCCCGCGGCCCTCGCGCTGTGCGCGACCGACCCCGTCGGGTCGGTGCTCGCAGCAAGCCGCCTCGAGCAGGCGGCGGCGACCGGCCTGCGTCGCGCGGGTGGCGAGCTGTGGGGGTACGCCGAGGACGACGAGCTGCGCGGCGTCTGCTGGGCCGGTGCGAACCTCGTGCCGGTGCTCGCGACGGACGACGCGGCGGCGACGTCTCGTGCGCTGACGGCCTTCGCCGAGCTGGGGCGCACCCGCGGCCGGCGCTGCTCGTCGCTCGTCGGCCCCGCCGAGGCGGTGCTGGGGCTGTGGTCGCGCCTGCGTGGCGCCTGGCCGCTCGAGCGCGAGGTCCGGGCCAGCCAGCCGTCGATGGTCATCGCCGGCGACCCCGCGGTCGCACCGGACCCGGCGGTCCGGCGCTCGCTGCCCGAGGAGTACGACGCCGTGCTCCCCGCGTGCGTGCGGATGTTCACCGAGGAGGTCGGCTACTCGCCGGTCAGCGGCCCGGGCGGGCCGTACGAGCAGCGCGTGCGCGCGCTCATCGAGCAGGGGCGGTCGTTCGTGCGCGTCGAGCGTCCCGCGGGCGGCGCGCGGCGTCGGCCGCGCGTCGTGTTCAAGGCGGAGGTGCCGGCCGTCGCGGGCGGCGTCGCGCAGGTGCAGGGCGTGTGGGTCGACCCGGAGCGGCGAGGCGAGCGGCTCTCCGAGAGCGGCATGGCCGCGGTCGTGCAGGCGACCCGGGCGGACATCGCGCCGACGGTCTCGCTGTACGTCAACGGCTACAACACGCGCGCCGTGCGGGCGTACGAGGCCGTTGGTTTCCGCCAGGTGGGGGAGTACGCCACCGTCCTGTTCTGACCGCGCCCGGGTAGGACAGGTGGACGCGGGTCAGCGCAGCAGGCGCGACAGCCGCCGGTCCGCGAGCGGCTTGCCGCCGGTCTGGCACGTCGGGCAGTACTGCAGCGACGAGTCGGCGAACGACACCTCGTGCACGGTGTCGCCGCACGGCGTGCCGTCCCAGCCGGGGCACGGCAGCCCGGTGCGGCCGTGCACGCGCATGCCCTGGCGCTTGGCGTCCTTGAGGTCGGCCGCGGGCTTGCCGGCAGCGGCCGCCACGGCGTCGGTCAGCACCGTGCGGATCGCGGCGTGCAGGCGCTGGGTGCGCGCCTCGTCGTACGAGCGCGTCGGGGCGAAGGGGCTCGTGCGCGTCACGAGCAGGATCTCGTCGGAGTAGGCATTGCCGATGCCGGCGATCGTCCCCTGGTCGCGCAGCAGGCCCTTGACCTGCTGGTTGCGGGCCGCGAGGAGCTCGCCGAGCCGCTCGGGCGTGAACGCGTCGGAGAGCGGCTCGACCCCGAGCGTCGCGACCTGCGGCACGTCGGTCGGGTCGGCGACGACGTGGACGGCGAGGCGCTTGCGGGTGCCCGCCTCCGTCAGGTCGAACCCCGCGCCGTCGTCGAACCCGACGCGCAGCGCGATCGGTGACTTGCCCGGCCGCGCCGGGCGTTCCGGGAGGGCGTCGTACCAGCGCACCCAGCCTGCGCGGGAGAGGTGCCACACGAGGTGCAGCACGCCGTCGGCCGGCGTCTCCACCACGGTGTCCAGCCACTTGCCGTGCCGCGCGACGTCGAGCACCGTGCCGCCGCGCAGCGCCGTCGGGGCGGGCCGGAACGTCTTGAGCGCGCTGATGGCCGCGACCTCGACGCGCGTGACGGTGCGACCGACCGTCCGCCCGCGCAGGTACTGCGCGAGCGCCTCCACCTCGGGCAGCTCCGGCACGCGCCCATCCTGGCGCAGGCCACCGACGGGCGCACGCCTCGCCCGGCCGCGGCCTCCCGCGCGGCACGGTCGCCCGCGCCGCGCCCACTAGGCTCGCCCCCATGCTCCTGCGCATGTCCACGCTCTTCGTCCGCACCCTGCGCGAGGACCCCGCCGACGCCGAGGTCGCGAGCCACCGGCTCCTCGTGCGTGCGGGGTACATCCGCCGCGCCGCCCCCGGCATCTACACGTGGCTGCCGCTGGGCCTGCGCGTGCTCGCGAAGGTCGAGCAGGTCGTGCGCGAGGAGATGGCGTCGATCGGCGCGCAGGAGGTGCACTTCCCGGCGCTGCTGCCGAAGGAGCCCTACGAGGCGACCGGCCGTTGGTCCGAGTACGGGCCCAACATCTTCCGCCTGAAGGACCGCAAGGACGGCGACTACCTCCTCGCGCCCACGCACGAGGAGATGTTCACGCTGCTGGTCAAGGACCTGTACTCGTCGTACAAGGACCTCCCGCTCGCGCTCTACCAGATCCAGACGAAGTACCGCGACGAGGCGCGTCCGCGCGCCGGGCTCATCCGTGGCCGCGAGTTCGTCATGAAGGACGCGTACTCGTTCGACGTCGACGACGAGGGGCTCGCGCAGGCGTACGAGGCGCAGCGCGGCGCGTACCGGCGGATCTTCGACCGGCTGGGCCTCGAGTACGTGATCGTGGCCGCCACCTCCGGTGCCATGGGCGGATCGCGGTCCGAGGAGTTCCTCACGCCCACGGCCATCGGCGAGGACACGTTCGTGCGCTCGGCGGGCGGGTACGCCGCCAACGTCGAGGCCGTCACGACGCCCGCGCCCGAGGCGCTCGACTGGTCCGACGCGCCCGCGGCGCACGTCGAGGACACCCCCGACACCCCGACCATCGAGTCGCTGGTCGCGCACGCCAACGCCCACCACCCGCGCCCCGACCGGCCCTGGACGGCCGCCGACACGCTGAAGAACGTGGTGCTCGCGCTCGTGCACCCGTCGGGCGAGCGCGAGCTCGTCGTCGTCGGCCTGCCCGGCGACCGCGAGGTCGACCTCAAGCGGCTCGAGGCCGGCGTCGCGCCCGCCGAGGTGGAGCCCGCCGGGGAGGCGGACTTCGCCGCGCACCCCGAGCTCGTCCGCGGGTACATCGGCCCGGGCGCGCTCGGGCCCAACGTCGCGGCCGGCGCCGACGGTGAGCGGCACTCGGTGCGCTACCTGCTGGACCCGCGCGTCGTGCCCGGCACCCGGTGGATCACCGGCGCCGACCAGCCGGGCCGGCACGTCTTCGACCTCGTCGCGGGCCGCGACTTCACGGCCGACGGCACGGTGGAGGCGGCCGAGGTCCGCGCCGGCGACCCGGCGCCCGACGGCTCCGGCCCGCTCGAGCTCGCGCGCGGCATCGAGATCGGCCACATCTTCCAGCTCGGCCGCAAGTACGCGCAGGCGCTCGGCCTCACGGTGCTGGACCGCAACGGCAAGTCCGTCGTGGTCACCATGGGCTCGTACGGCATCGGGGTCACCCGGGTGCTCGCCGCGCTGGCCGAGGCCAACCACGACGAGCGCGGCCTCGCCTGGCCCGCGCACGTCGCGCCCGCGCACGTGCACGTCGTCGCGACCGGCAAGGACGAGGCGGTGTTCGAGGCGGCCGAGTCGCTCGCCTCGACCCTCGCCGCGCGCGGCGTCGAGGTGCTCTACGACGACCGGCCGAAGGTGTCGCCGGGGGTCAAGTTCGCCGACGCCGAGCTGCTCGGCGTGCCGCTCGTGGTCGTCGTCGGTCGCGGCCTCGCCGACGGGGTCGTCGAGGTGCGCTCGCGCGCCGGCGGGGACGCCGAGCAGGTCGCGGTCGACGTCGCGGCGGACCACGTCGCCGAGCTCGTCGACGGGCTGCTCGCCGGCTGAGGTCGACGGGCCGCCCCCCGGCGCCGACGCTTCGCGCGGCGCCGGGGGGCGGCTCAGCCGAGCGGCTCTGCCGCCAGCTCCGGCACGCCGGGGAACGGCACAGGCGCCGCTCCACGGGCGCTCGCCGCCGCGTGCGCCTCGCGCAGCCCCGTGAGCAGGGGGTCGCGCGCGCCCGGCGCGGCGGAGGCCGTGGCCGCGGCGTACGCGTCCGCGACGCCGGACTCCAGGCGCCGCAGGAGGTCGTCGACCACCGCCGGGTCGTCGAGGTCCGTCGGCAGCGCGTACGCCGAGCGGCGCGGGTCGTCGGCCTCGCCCACGACCCCGGCGGCGGCCGCCCACCGGAGCGCGGCCGCCCGGTGCCGCGCCGCGGCCTCGCGCGCCTCCACCCGTGCGTCGTCGGACCGCCGCGCCGCGACCACCTCGTAGCCGAAGCCCGCCTCGTCGTGCGCGAGCGCCACGGCGGCGAGCGTGGCGGCGTCCGCGCCCAGGGTGTCCTCGGCGTCCGCCGTGGCGGTCGGTGCGGGCACGTCCGCGCCGGTCGTCGCCTGCCCGGTCG
>JAPSIR010000007.1 GCA_031178625.1 Cellulomonas sp. | reverse complement strand
GCCCAGGCGGCGCGCCGCCTGCAGCACGTGGTAGGTCGACAGCACGTTCACGCGGAACGTCTCCGCGTCGGGCAGCATCCCGGGTGCCGGGATCGCCGCGAGGTGCACGACCGCGTCGAGGCCGTCGTGCTGGTCGTCGACGCCGGCCAGCGCGTCGAGCGCCTGCCCGTGGTCGGTGAGGTCGACCCGCACGAACCCCGGGCCGCGCTCCCCCACGACGTCGAGGTTGGTGACGGCGTGGCCGGCCTCGCGCAGCGTGGCGACGACGGTCCTGCCCAGCTTGCCGGATCCCCCGGTGACGGCGATGCGCATGCCTCGCATCCTCGTCCGGTCCGGCGTCGGGTGCGACCGGCGGCGCTCGGGCGTCTCTCGCCGGGGCGCGCGGCACGCCCGCGTGCGCGCGCGGTCGGCCCACGGGGGATGATGTGCGGCGGCCCGACTCTCCCCGGCACCGGTGCGGGTGGGCGCCCACGACGTCGCGAGCAGGAGGCACGATGCAGGAGCCGGTCCCCAGCACGCCGGAGGCGGCGTCGGCCGACGCCGCTGCGGCACACGCGCTCACGGCGGACGTCGCCCGCACCGCGGCGGCACGCCGGCTGCTGCGGGCCGAGACCGCGGACGCGGGTGCCGTGCAGGCGCTGGCCGCGTTGGCGGCACAGCTGCTGGGGACACCGTCGGCGGAGGTGTCGCTGCTCACCGACGAGCGCGTCGTGGTGGGAGCCGTGGACGCGCTGCCCGGCCCGGTCGGGACCCGCACGTCGCTCACGGAGTCGCTGTGCGCGCGCGTCGGTGCCGCCGGTGAACGCCTCGTCGTCACCGACGTCGCCACGGACCCGCGGCTGACCGGGACGGCGGTCGCGGCCGACGGGCGCGTCGGCGCGTACCTCGGCGTGCCGCTGCGGGGCGACGACCGCCGCGTCGTCGGGGCCATGTGCGTGTACCAGCCGCAGCCGCGCCGCTGGACCGCGCAGGACGTCGCGACGCTGGAGCACCTCGCCGCCGCGGCCGCGACGCAGCTCGAGGTCGACGCCCTCGACCGCGAGTACGCGCGGGTCGACCGGATCGCGCTGCTCGACGCGGCCGCGCAGGCGGCGGGCCTCGGCACGTTCCAGTGGGACCTCGCGACGGGCGCCCTGCACTGGGACGCCTCGCTCCTGGAGGTCTTCGCGTACGACGCGGAGAGCTTCGGCGGCAGCATCGACGCCTTCAACGCCCGGCTCCACCCCGACGACGTGCAGCCGGTCACCGTGGCGCTGCGGGAGGCGATCGCGGCGTGCGGGGTCTACGAGGCGGAGTTCCGGGTTGTGCGGCCCGACGGCACGGTGCGCTGGCTGACCGCGCGCGGTCGCGCGCTCGCCGGCCCCTCCGGCGCGGCGGAGCAGGTCATCGGCGTCACGACGGACACCACGGCGCTGCGGGCCGGTGAGGAGCGCGTGCAGCAGATCCTCGAGGACATGACGGTCGGGTACTTCTGGCTCGACCCGCGGTGGCGGTTCGGCTACGTCAACGCCGAGGCGGAGCGGATCCTCGGCAGCCCGCGCGAGCAGCTCCTCGGCGGGGACGTGTGGGAGCTGTTCCCGGCCGCCGTGGGCACGGACTTCGAGGAGAGCTACCGCCGCGTCGCCGCGACGGGCGAGACGGTGGTGTTCGACGCCTACTACCCGGCGCCGCTCGACGCGTGGTACGAGGTGCGCGCGGTGCCCGAGCGCGGTGGTGTCGCGGCGTACTTCACCGACATCACGGACCGGCGGCGGGTGCTCGACCTGGCGCAGCAGGCCCGCGCCCGCTCGGAGCTGCTCGCGGCCGTGGCGGCGGAGCTCGTCGAGATCCTCGACCCCGTGCGCGCGCTCGAGGCGGTGCTGCCCCACCTGGTGCCCTCGGTGGCCGACTTCGCCATCGCGAGCGTCCTCGACGAGGGCCACGGCGGCTGGCAGCAGCGACTGCGGGACGTCGCCGGCCTGCACGCCGACCCGGCGGCGCAGCCGGTCCTCGACGCCTACCGCGCGGTGCGGGTGCCGGCGCTGACGCGCTCGTCGCTGATCGCGCAGGTCATGGCGGGCGGCGCGCACGCGCTGCGCACGGGCCTGCCGGGTCCGGGCGACCTCGTCCGGGAAGGCCCGGCGCACGACCTGCTGGCACGGCTGGCACCGGACGCCGTCGCGGTGCTGCCGCTGCGCGGCCGGGGCCACACCCGCGGGCTCCTCACGCTGGGCCGCTCCGGCGGGCGCGGCGCGTTCACGGACGCGGACGTGACCGCGCTCCGCGAGATCATGGCGCAGATCGGCCTCGCGCTCGACAACGCGCATTTGCACGCCGCACGCCGCGACCTGGCCGAGGAGCTGCAGCGCAGCCTGCTCACCGAGCTGCCCGAGCCGGACCACCTGCACCTCGTGGCCCGGTACGTGCCGGCTGCGACCGGCGCGCAGATCGGCGGCGACTGGTACGACGCGTTCGTGGTCCGTGACGGCACCACCTGCCTCGTCATCGGCGACGTCACGGGCCACGACCTGCGCGCCGCCGTCTCGATGGCCCAGGTGCGCAACGTGCTGCGTGGGGGCGCGCACGCGGTCGTGCAGCCGCCGGCGCAGATCCTCGCGTCGCTGGACTGGGCGATCCACGACCTCGCGGTGGGGGCGATCAGCACGGGCGTCCTGGCGAAGGTCGAGCAGCCCGCCGAGCTCGCCGAGCAGGGACTGCGGCTGCTGCGCTGGTCCAACGCGGGGCACCTGCCGCCCCTGCTGCTGCACCCCGACGGGCGCGCCGAGCTGCTCACGCGGCCGGCCGACCTGCTGCTGGGCCTGCGCGCGCACAACCAGCGGCACGACCACACCGAGGTGATCCGGCCGGGCTCGACGGTGCTGCTCTACACCGACGGGCTCGTCGAGCGGCGCGGCGAGCGTCTGAGCGACGGCCTGGAGCGCCTGCGCGTCACCACCGAGCGACTCGCCCACCTGCCGCTCGAGGCGCTGTGCGACCGCCTGATCGCCGACCTCGCGGCCGGCAGCGACGACGACGTCGCCCTGCTCGCCGTCCGGGCGCACCCCGAGGACGAACCGCGCCCCGCCGAGGCGGGTCCTCGCCGCACGCCCGCCGACCTGGCGGCCGACGCGTCCCCGTTCGGCCTCCACGAGGCATGGTCGTCCCCGGACGCCGCGACCGGCGCGCGCCCGCCGGCGGACGGGTGAGCCGATGGCCGACCGACGCGCGACCGACGACCACGACCTGCCCGGCAGCCGGCCCCCGCGGGGCATGCGCCGGATCGGCCGGTGGCGCGTGGAGGACCTCGCGGGCCTGACGCCCCTGCGCCACGGCGTGCGCGACACCGTCGTGGCGCAGCGGACCGGACCGGGCGTGGCCCGGCGTCGCGCGGACGAGGTCGCGCTGCTCGTGTCGGAGCTCGCCACGAACGCGCTGCGGCACGGTGGCGCCCCCGCGGTCGTCGACCTGCGCACGGACGGCGCGTCGTTCGTGCTCGACGTCGCCGACCACGACGTGGCGTCGCGGCCGGTGCTGTCCGGCGCGCGCGCTCCCGGCGACGGCGGCTTCGGCCTGATGATCGCGCGCCGGCTGGCGGACGACGTGGGGTGGTACGTCAGCGGGAGGACCAAGCACGTGTGGGCGCTCGTCACGCCGCGCTGACGGGGCGGGCACGCGCGAGGAGGCACGGCTCCCGGACGGACCTCCGGGACGGGGCCCCACCGTCGTCAGGCGGCCGGTCCGCCGACGTCCTCGAGGTCGGCGAGCCGCTCCCAGAAGCAGGCGAGCGTCACGGCCCCGGCGTGCAGCAGGTCGAGGCGCACGCTCTCGTCGCTGTCGTGCCAGTGGTCCTCCGGGAGGCCGGTGCCGAAGAACAGCACGGGCGCCGCCGTGACGTCGGCCAGCAGTGCCGCCGGCGACCCGCCCGCGTTGCGCATCCGCCCCAACTCGGCGACCCGGAAGCCGTCCGCCATCGCGGCCTCGAGCGCGGCGACCGCCGGCACCTCGGGGGTGCGGTACGCCTCCTGCCCGCTCTCGAGCTGGACGCTCAGGTCGTACGCCACCTCGTCACCCACCCGCTGCGCCACCCAGGCCCGCAGCTGGTCGGCCACCACCGCGACGCGCTGCCCCGGCACGGTGCGGATGCTGAACGACGCGGTCGCGACCGACGGGATGGCTCCCCGCGCCGGCCCCTCGACGTCGCCGGCGACGATCGTGAGCACCTCGACGGCGGGACGCAGCCACAGGCGCTCGAGCGGCGTCCAGCCGTCCTCGCCACCGACGCTGCGGGTCTCCGAACGGGCGAGCCAGTCCGCGTCGCTGTACGGGAGGGCGGCGACGGCGGCGCGCTCCGCGTCGTCGACGGCCGCGACGTCGTCGTAGAAGCCGGGCAGCGTCACACGGCCGTGCGCGTCGTGCAGGTCGCCGACGAGCCGCGCGAGCGCGTGCACCGGGTTGGGGGCCGGCCCCGACACCGCACCGCTGTGCACGTCGCGCTCAGGTCCCAGCACCGTCAGCTCCGCGTTGAGCACGCCACGCAGCCCCATGCACACGGCCGGCGCGTCGGCGCGCCACAGCGTCGTGTCGGACAGCATGACCAGGTCGGCGCGCGTCGCCTCCGGGTGCGCCGCGAGCAGGTCGGCCAGGTGGGTCGACCCCGCCTCCTCCTCCCCCTCGACGAGCAGCTTGAGGTTGACCGCCGGCGCGGTGCGCCCGGTCGCGGCGAGGTGCGCCCGCACACCCCACACGTGGCACAGCACCTGTCCCTTGGCGTCCGACGTGCCGCGGCCCCACAGCCGCCCGTCCCGCAGCGCCGGCTCGAACGGCGGGGTCTGGCCCCAGGAGTCGTCCTTCGCCGCGCGCACGTCGTGGTGGCTGTACACGAGGACCGTCGGCGCGCCCGGCGCCTCGCACCACTCGGCGTACACGGCCGGTGCACCGCCCTCGACCTCCCACACCTCCGTGCGGGGGAAGCCGGTCTCCCGCAGCACGCCCGCGAGCCAGTTGGCCGACCGCTGCAGGTCGGGCTGGTGCTCGGCCATGCCGGCGACGGACCGCAGCCGCACCCACCCGACGAGGTGGCCGACCATATCGTCGAGGTGCGCCGCGACGTGCGCGTGCACCGCCTCCGCGGCCGGGTCGGTCCGCGGGGCCGCGTCCGGGGCGGTGCTCACGACACGGTCCGGGCGACGGCGTCGGCGACGACGTCCTCGAGCCGGCCGGACGAGCGCGCCACCGCACGCTGGCGGCGCGCGCCCGTCCCGTGCGTGAGGACGCGGTCGAGGCCGTGCTCGACGACGTCCAGGTCGCCGTTCGCCGCCAGGGCGGGCCCGACGTGCTCGAGCAGGTGTGCCAGCACCTCCGCCGCTGGGCGCGGCCGGTGCGACCGCGGGTGCACGAGCTCGTCCTCCAGCCCGGAGCGGCTCGCGCGCCACGCCGCCATCCGCAGCACCGACGTGGGGTCGGTGGGGACCGGCTCCCCGGCCCGCCACTGCCCGGCGGCCGTGTCGACCAGTGCGCGCGTGAGCGCTGCGACCAGCACGGTGTCCGCCACGTCGAGGCAGACGTCGGCGACCCGCACCTCGACCGTCGGGTAGTGCGCGGACAGGCGCGCGTCGAAGTACACCATCCCCTCGTCGAGGAGCGTGCCCGTCGCGAGCAGCTCGTCGACGACCGCGCGGTAGCCGGCGGCGGAGCCGAACGGGTCGCACGGACCGGTCCCGGGCCAGCGGTTCCACGCCTGCGTCCGGTAGCCGGCGTACCCCGTGTCGGCGCCGCGCCAGAACGGCGAGTTCGTCGCGATGGCCGTCAGCACGGGGAGCCAGGGACGCAGGCGGTCGAGCACCGCGACGCCCTCCTCGTCCGACGAGACGGCGACGTGCACGTGGCAGCCGCCGGTCAGCTGCTCGATGCACGTGAGCCCCATCCGCTCGCGGATGGCCTCGTACCGGGGGTTCGGCGTCAGCAGCGGGGTCACCGGCAGCGGGAACGTCGCGAGCGCCGCGACCCGCGCACCGACGGCGGCGGCCGCGTCGTCGGCGACCCGCCGCAGCCGACGCAGGTCCGCCTCGACGTCGGCCATCCGCGTCCGGGGCGGGGTGGCCGTCTCGACCTGCTGCTGCTGCAGCTCGGTCTCCAGCGGGACGACGACGCCGGGGAGCGGCACGGGTGACGCGCCAGCCCTCCCCGCACCGGCACCCACCGTCAGTGACGGGCCCCCCGCGACGGCCCGTCCGCTGCGGGGGTCGACGAGCAGCAGCTCCTCCTCGACGCCCACGGTCCGCAGCGCGGGCGGGGCAGGCCGGGGCTGCGCGGGGACGGGAGGGGCCGACGCGTGCGGGTCGGTCGCGTGCGGGTCGGCCGGCGACACGCGCAACGGTGCGGGGGCGAGGGACATGAGACGGTCTCCCGGTGTCGCGTCGAGGGCGGCCGCCACATGCCGGACGACCGCCTGCTCAGGAACCCAGGGTCACACCGGCCCGGCCGTCCCGCGCGGCCGGGGCCCGTACCGGAGCGGTGCGCACGGACAGCCCGCGTCTGCGAAGATCGGCACGCGCGCACCGGCGCGCCACGCCCCGACCGCCGAGGTTGACGACAGATGACCACGACCCACGACGTCACGCCCGAGCGCGCCGGTGACGGCGCAGAGCGTCCGCGGCCGCGCCGGGACCGCCACGTCAGCGACTTCACGGAGCTGACGCGGATGGTCCAGGAGGCCGGGCTGATGCGGCGCCGGTACGCCTACTACTGGACGCGGTTCGTCGTGCTGACGCTGCTGCTGGCGGGCCTCGTCACGGCGTTCGTGCTGCTGGGGCCGACGTGGTGGCAGCTCCTGGTCGCGGCCGCCCTCGCGGTCGTGCTGGCCCAGGTGATGTTCCTCGGGCACGACGCCGCGCACCGGCAGATCTTCAAGTCCGGGAAGTGGAACGACTGGGCGAGCCTGGTCATCGCGAACCTGTACGCCGGCATGAGCTACGGCTGGTGGAACCACAAGCACAGCCGCCACCACGCGAAGCCGAACACGCTGGGCGTCGACACGGACATCGAGCCGGGCGTCCTGGTGTTCACGACGGAGAACCTGACGAAGACCCGCACGGGCGCGGCTGCCTGGTTCGCCAAGCGCCAGGGCTGGTTCTTCTTCCCGCTCCTGCTCCTCGAGGGCCTGAATCTGCACGTCTCGGGCGTCAAGACGATCTTCGGCCGCGGCCCGGTCAAGCGCCGCCCGGTCGAGATCGCGTTCGTGACCCTGCGCCTCGGCGGCTACCTGGCCCTCGTGTTCTGGCTGCTGCCGGTCGGCATGGCGTTCGCGTTCCTCGGCGTGCAGCTCGGCATCTTCGGCGTCTACATGGGGGCGTCGTTCGCCCCCAACCACAAGGGCATGCCGATGGTCCCCGAGTCCATGAAGATCGACTTCCTGCGGCGCCAGGTGCTGCTCAGCCGGAACATCACGGGCGGTCGCTGGGTCGACGTGTTCATGGGCGGGCTCAACCACCAGATCGAGCACCACCTCTTCCCCAGCATGCCCAGCCCGGCGCTGCGCCAGGTGCGGCCGATCGTCAAGCAGTTCTGCGCCGAGCGCGGCATCGCGTACACCGAGACGACGCTCGCGCGCTCGTACGGCATCGTGGTGCGCTACCTCAACGAGGTCGGCCTCAAGGCGCGCGACCCCTTCCAGTGCCCGCTGGTCGCCGAGCTGCGCGTCGCCCGCTGAGCCCTCGCCGGCCGCGGCGCGTCACCCGGCGTCGTGGCCGGCTGTGCCCTGCTCGGTCCGGCCGCGCTCCCCGGCGTTGTCGCCAGCGACGTGGGGCAGCAGCTCGCCGGGCAGCTCCGGCACCGGGACGACGACGACGTCGCGCAGCTTCCAGTCGAGGGCCGACACGGACCCGCCCAGGTCGGCGAGCGCCTGCAGCGACGGCGTCACGCCGTCGCGCGGCACCACGAAGCACTCGGCGTGGAAGACGTGGCCCTCGTCCCGCAGGCGCACACCGCCCTCGCGCACCCACGGGACCGCGGCGAGGTGCTCCTCCACACGAGCGACGAGCGGGTGCACCTCGCTGCCGTCCACGGTGCTCGCGCGCGCGTCCATGAGGGCGCGCACCGCGGTGCGGACGTTCGTCACCCCGTCCTTGAGGATCGACAGCGAGATGACCAGCGCGGCAGCGGAGTCGGCCCACCAGAGCCCCACGCCGATGCCGAGCACGCCGACGATGCCGGCGACCGCGGTCATCCAGTCGGCGCGGTTCATGTCCGCGTCGGCGTGCAGCACCCGGTCGTGCAGCGTCCGCGCCAACGGCAGCTTCGCGCGGCCCAGCAGCACGGGCGGGACGGCCGTGTAGGCCAGCGCCGCGATCATCAGCCAGCCGGACCAGACGGGATGGCCCAGTACGACCATCACCCCGACGGGTGGGTGCTCCCGGGCGAGCAGGGCGGACGCAGACTCCCAGACCAGCAGCAGCCCCATCGTCAGCAGGGCGGTGCCGGCGACGAGGTGGCCCACGCCCACCGAGCGGTGGTAGCCGTACGGGTGCCCGGGCGACGGGCGGCGGCGTGTGACCCGCACGGCGACGAGGAACGCGACGGGCGGGATGAGCGAGAGCAGGTCCTCGGCCCACGCCGTGCGCATCGCCTGCGAGCTGCCCATGACGACGTACATGAGCACGAGCGCGGTCGCGAGGAAGCCCAGCGTCACCCACGCCAGCCGGACGGCCCGTCGCAGCGCCCGCTCCTGCTCCTCGGGCAGCTGGGTCGCACCGAACGCGGCGCTCACCGAAGCCCGCCGACGTCCGCCTGCACGTCCTGCGCGATCAGGTAGCGCTCGAGCTCCACCAGGAAGGCGTTCTCACCCGCACGCGTCGCCATCACGTGGTTCTCCTCCTCGCCACGTTCCCCCGGGACCGTGACGTACGGCCGCGTCAGGGCGGCCCGCGACGCCCACGGCGAGCGCGCGGTCAGCCCCCCGATCACGACGTCGACGTCCCCGTCCTCCAGGTCGGCGACGAGTTGCTCCTCGCTGCCGACCTCCCAGTCGACGTCCGCGCCCAGGTGCCCGGCGAAGCCCGTGACGAGGTCGACCTCGAGACCCGCGGGCGGTCCGTCGTCACCGGCGGGCAGCTCGGTCCACGGCGGGTTCGGCGTCACGCCGACGCGCAGCTGCCCGTCGCGCACCCGGTCGAGGGTCCCGTCCGGGTCGGAGGGCACCGTCACGCCGCAGCCGGCGACCGCGAGCACCAGCACGCCGCTCACCAGCACCGTCGTCGCTCTCACACGCCTCAGTGAAGCGTGCCCCCCACGTTCCGCAACCCGGACCGTGAGCCCCTCGGCCCTCGCGATCACGGGTGCGCTGTCGGCGCTGGGACGGCTCGTGCCTGCGGCGGCTCAAGCCCGCCCGAGCCCGACGACCGGGCGACGATCGACCTGGTGGTGCGCGAGAGTGTCTGACCGGCGGCACCGGGCGGCGCGGTGAGCGCGCCGCCCGGTGCGGCGTCGGCCGTCAGATGACGCCGAGGGAGACGATCGCGTCGGCGACCCGCAGGAAGCCGGCGATGTTCGCGCCCAGCACGTAGTTGCCGGGCGCACCGTACTCGTCCGCCGTGGCGGCGCAGCGGTCGTGGATCGCGACCATGATCTCGGTGAGCCGCTCCTCGGCGTACTCGAACGTCCACGAGTCGCGCGACGCGTTCTGCTGCATCTCCAGCGCGGAGGTCGCGACGCCACCTGCGTTCGCCGCCTTGCCGGGCCCGAACAGCACCCCCGCCTCCTGCAGCAGGGCGACGGCACCGGGCTCGGTGGGCATGTTGGCGCCCTCGGCGACCGCCAGCACCCCGTTGGTCAGGAGCACCTTGGCGTCGTCGGCGAGCAGCTCGTTCTGCGTCGCGCACGGCAGCGCCACGTCGACCGGGACGTCCCAGACGCGCCCGTCGGTGACGAGGCGTGCTCCGGAGCGTCGCGCCACGTAGTCCGACGCACGGCCGCGCTGGACCTCCTTGACGTCCTTGAGCAGCGCCAGGTCGATGCCCGCCTCGTCGACGACGTAGCCCGACGAGTCGGAGAACGTCACGACCGTCGCGCCGAGCTGCTGCGCCTTCTCGATGGCGTGCACCGCGACGTTGCCGCCGCCCGAGACCGAGACGCGCAGGCCGTCGAGCTCGCGGCCGGTGGTGCGCAGCATCTCCTGCGCGAACAGGACCGTGCCGTAGCCGGTCGCCTCCGTGCGCACGAGCGAGCCGCCCCAGGCGACGCCCTTGCCGGTGAGCACGCCCGACTCGTAGCGGTTGGTGATCCGCTTGTACTGCCCGAACAGGAAGCCGATCTCACGGCCGCCGACGCCGATGTCCCCCGCGGGCACGTCCGTGTGCTCGCCGAGGTGGCGGTACAGCTCGGTCATGAAGGACTGGCAGAACCGCATGACCTCGCCGTCGGAGCGGCCGCGCGGGTCGAAGTCCGACCCACCCTTGCCGCCGCCGATGGGCATGCCGGTCAGCGCGTTCTTGAAGATCTGCTCGAAGCCGAGGAACTTGACGATCCCGAGGTACACCGACGGGTGGAACCGCAGACCGCCCTTGTACGGGCCGAGGGCCGAGTTGTACTCGACGCGGAAGCCGCGGTTGATCTGCACGCGCCCGGCGTCGTCCACCCACGGCACCCGGAAGATGATCTGCCGCTCGGGCTCGCACAGTCGCTCGAGCACCGCCGCCTCGACGTACTGCGGGTGCTTGCGCACCACGGGTCCCAGGGTGTCGAACACCTCGCGGACGGCCTGGTGGAACTCCGCCTCACCGGGGTTCCGACGCAGGACCTGCTCGAACACCTGCTCCAACGACTGGTCCACGGGTCCTCCACATCCGGCACCGGCTGCTCTCCGGTGCGACGCGGCATTCCACCACGACGGCGGCGCGCGCGGGGACCCCGCCCGCCGTGCGGACCGGGCCGCCCGCCCGGCCGGGTGGCCCGCCGGGTCAGCGGCGGCGCACCGACACCACCCGCTGCAGCATGACGAACGCCAGGAGCACCGCGCCGATGAACACCCGCGTCCACCACGAGTCCAGCCCTTCGCGCGCGATCAGCACCTGGATGAGCCCGTACACGAGCACCCCGGCGCCGGTGCCCAGCACGAACCCGACCCCACCCGACAGGAGCGTCCCGCCGATGACGACGGCGGCGATCGCGTCGAGCTCCATGCCGATCCCGGTGAGGTTGAACCCGGACTTCGTGTAGAGCGCGAAGAGGATCCCGGCGATCCCGGCGCAGGTCCCGCTGATGACGTACACCCACACGCGCGTGCGGGCCGGTTGCAGGCCCATGAGCGTCACGGCGGCGCCGCGGTCCCCCGCCCCGAGGCCGTACACGGTCCGTCCGAACCGCGTGTAGTGCAGCAGGTACACGGCGACGAGCAGCACGGCGAACGCGATCAGCATGCTGGCGTTGATGCGCCACAGCCCGCGTCCCTCCCCGAACTTCAGGCTCCACGCCGCCAGCGCGGAGAAGCCCGGGTCGTCGATGGCGAGCGAGTTGGTGCTGACGACGTTGGCCAGCCCGCGCGCCAGGAACATGACCGCGAGCGACGCGATGAAGGGTTGGATGTCGAACACCTGCACCATGACGCCGATGAGCAGGCCGCACGAGGTGCCGATGAGGACGCCGACCGCGAGCACGACCGGCAGCGGCAGCCCGGCCGTGAAGAGCTTGGCGGTCGCGAGGCCGACGAGCGCGACGACCGCGCCGACGGACAGGTCGATGCCGCCCTGGAGGATGACGAACGTCATCCCGACCGCCAGCACCAGCAGGTACGAGTTGTCGACGAGCAGGTTCGACAGCAGCTTCATGCTGAGGAACGACGCCCGGTCGGTGCTGTAGCGGCTCTGCCCGACGCCGAGCATGAGCAGCAGCGTCAGGACCGTGCCGAGCACGGGCAGGAAGCGCCGGTCCACCCGGCCGAGGTAGCCGCGCACGCGGTCGACGGAGGCGCGCGGACCCGTGCCGCGCGACGCCGTCCGGGTCAGCTGGTCCGTGCTCACGCCGCCACCTCCACGGGACGCTGCGCGCCGCGGGCACCCGGACGGGGTGTCCTCAGCCGGCCGCGCAGATAGGGGGACGCCGCCACGCAGACCGCGATGAGCACGACCGCCTTGAACAGCGGCGTCGTCTGGCTCGGCAGCTCGAAGATGATCACCGCGCGCTCGAGCGCGGACAGCAGCAGGGCGCCGACCACGAGCCCGCCGAGGTGGAACCGGCCGCCGTCGAGGCGCGTGCCGCCGAGGACGACGACCATGATCGCGTCGAGCTCGCGCAGCAGGCCGATGTTGTTGGCGTCGGCCGCCATGGTGGGCGCGCCGTAGACGATGCCCGCGAGCCCGGCCAGCAGGCCCGCGATCACGTAGACGGTCCAGGTGGTCGACCGCGCCTTGACGCCGGCGAGCCGGCTGGCCTCGCGGTTGATGCCGATCGACTCGAGGAACATGCCGAGCGCGGTGCGGCGCACGGCGAGCGTCACGAGGACGAACACGGCGACGGCGATGACGACCGGCGTCGGGACGCCGAGCACGAACCCGGAGCCGAGCGACTTGAACGGCGGGCTGGTCACCGTGGTGATCTGCCCCTCGGTGATGAGCATGGCGACGCCGCGCCCGGCGACCATGAGGATCATCGTCGCGATGAAGGGCTGGATGCCCAGCGCCGCGACCATGAACCCGTTGAACGCGCCGGCCACCGCACCCAGTCCGAGACCGAGCGCGAGCGCCGTCGCGACCGTCACGGGACTGCTCGGGTCGGCGGCGCCGTCGAGGTAGGTGAGCGAGACCGCGAGGGACATCGCCATGACGGCACCGACGGACAGGTCGATGCCGCCGGTGGCGATGACCAGGCACATCCCGAGCGCGAGCAGCAGTGGTGTCGCGCTGTTGCGCAGCAGGTCGACGAGCTGGCCGTACAGGTGGTCGTCGCGCAGGGTGACGTCGAGGAAGCCGGGGCTCTTCGCCCCGCAGGCGAGCAGCAGCGCGACGAGCGCGACGGACGGCCACAGCAGGCCGTGCTGGGTCACCTCGCGCCAGATCGTGCCGGCGCGCCCGCCGGGGCCGTGGGTCGTGGACGTGGTCATGAGGCGTGCACCCCGCTGCTCGCGATGGTCTCGAGGACGGTCTCGGTCGTGACGTCGTCGCCGTTGGTGACCTCGGCGATCTTCTGCCGGTCGCGCATGACGACGACGCGCTGGCTGAGGCGCAGCACCTCCTCCAGCTCGGAGGAGATGAAGACGACGGACAGGCCGTCGGCCGCGAGCTCGGTGACGAGCCGCTGGATCTCCGTCTTCGCGCCGATGTCGATGCCGCGCGTCGGCTCGTCGAGGACGAGCAGCCGGGGCGCGGTCGCGAGCCACCGGGCGAGGAGCACCTTCTGCTGGTTGCCGCCGGAGAGGTTGCGGATGAGCGCGTTCGGGTTCGGCGGGTTGATGTTGAGCGCCACCATGTACCGCTGGACGATCTCGTCGAGCTCGCGCCGCGGGATGCGCCGCCACGTGCCCCGGCTGGCCTGCAGCGCGAGCGCGATGTTCTCGCGCACCGTGAGGTCGCCGATGACGCCCTCCTTCTTGCGGTCCTCGGTGGACAGCGCGATGCCGCGGCGCAGCGCCGCGAGCGGCGTGGGCAGCCGGACGGGTGAGCCCTGCAGGCGCAGCCCGCCGTGATCGGGACGGTCGGCGCCGGTGAGCAGCCGGGCCGCCTCTGTCCGGCCGGAGCCGAGCAGGCCGGCGAACCCGACGATCTCCCCCGGGTACAGGTCGAGGTCGAACGCCTCGACGGACCCGTCCTTGCCGAGGCCGACGGCGGTCAGCAGCGGCGTCTCGCGCGACGAGTGCGTGGTCACCGCGGTGCGCGCCTGCTCCTCGATCCCGGCGAGCGCCTCGCCCGAGCGGCCGACCATGTGCGAGATGAGGTCGCGCCGCGACAGCTCCGCGGTGCGGAACTCGCCGACGAAACGCCCGTTGCGCAGCACCGTCATGCGGTCGGACAGGGCGTACACCTGCTCGAGGAAGTGCGAGACGAAGAGGATCGCGACGCCGGCGTCCCGCAGCGTCCGCACGACCCGGAACAGCTCGGCGACCTCCGCCTTGTCGAGGCTGGACGTCGGCTCGTCGAGGACGAGGACCTTCGCGTCCACGACGAGAGCGCGGGCGATCGCGCACAGCTGCTGCACGGCGATGCTGTGCGACGCGAGCGGCGAACGCGGGTCGATGTCGAGGTTGAGCCGCTGCAGGTACCGCCGCGCCTCCTGCCGGGTGGCGCGCCAGTCGACGAACGGGCCGCGCCGCACCTCGTGGCCGAGCATGACGTTCTCCGCCACCGTGAGGTTCGTGCACAGGTTGACCTCCTGGTAGACCGTGCTGATGCCGGCCGCCTGCGCCTGGCTGGGGTCGTCGAACCGCAGCTCGCGCCCGTCGACGGCGATGCCGCCGGAGTCCACGCGGTAGACGCCGGTGAGCGCCTTGATGAGCGTCGACTTGCCGGCGCCGTTCTCCCCCATGAGCGCGTGCACCTCGCCGCGGCGCAGCACGAGGTCCACGCCGTCGAGCGCCTTGACCCCCGGGAACGTGATGGTGATCCCGGTCATCCGCACGGCGGCGTCGTCCGCCTGCGCGTTCCTGTCGGACATCGGTGTCCTTCCTCGCCCTGGTGACGAGCGGGCGGACCGGTCGGCCCGCCCGCTCGTGCGCGGCCGTGCCTCAGTAGGCCCGCGCGTCGACGTCGGCCTGCGTGATCGTCTGGTCGAAGGACTTGTCCTCGACGACGGTCGTCTCCGGCACGTCCTCGCCGTCCGCCACCTGCGTGATGAGCTCGGCGAGCTGGTCGCCGAACACCGGGTTGCACTCGACGACGAAGTTGAACTTCTTGTCGACGAGCGCCTGCAGGCCGTCGCGGACCCCGTCGACGGACACGATCTGGATGTCCTTGCCGGGGACCTTGCCGGCCGCCTCGATGGCCTCGATCGCCCCCAGCCCCATGTCGTCGTTGTGCGTGAAGATGAGGTTCATCTCGGGGTACGCCTGCAGCGCCGCCTCGACCGCCGTGCGGCCCTCGGCGCGCGTGAAGTTGCCCGACGCCTTGCCGATGACCTGCTCCCCGACGACCTCGTTGAAGCCCTTCTCGCGGTCGACCTGCGCGCCGGACCCGAGCGTGCCCTGCAGCTCGAACACCTTCGCGTCGGGCGCGTTCTCGGCGACCCACTCCCCCGCCGTGCGGCCCTCCTGCTCGAAGTCGGCGCCGATCCAGGTGACGAACGGGTCCTCGACGCTCGTGTCGACGGTGCGGTCGACGAGGACGACGGGGATGCCGGAGTCCTTGATCTCCTGCAGCACCTCGTCCCACCCGGTCTCGATGACCGGGGAGAACGCGATGACGTCGACGTCCTGGGCGACGAAGTCGCGCAGGGCCTTGATCTGGTTCTCCTGCTTCTGCTGGGCGTCGACGAACGTGAGGTCGAAGCCGTTCTCCTCGGTCAGGCTGGCCTTGACGGACTCCGTGTTGGCGGTGCGCCAGCCGCTCTCCGCGCCGAGCTGCGAGAAGCCCACGCGGATGAGGTCGCCGCCGCCGGAGCCGCCGTCGGATCCGGCGTCGGCGCCGCCGCCGCTGCTGCAGGCGCCGAGGGCGAGTGCCGCGCCGATGCCGACGAGCGCGGCGAGGCGGGTGCGCAGAGATGCGGGACGAGACATGGACTCCTCCTTGAGCGGGTTCCGACCTCGATGTCGGACACGTGAAGTGTTAACGCTCACAACACCCCGGTCAAGAGCCGCGCGGGTCACGAAGAGGTCACGTGTCACGGCGTCAGGCGCGCGGTGCGGCGCTCGACGCGCGCACCGTCAGGGACGCGCCGACGAGCGCCGGCTCGGGCGGCTCGCCCGCCATGGCGCGCACGAGCTGGTCCAGGCAGCGCCGCCCGAGGGCGCCGAAGTCCGGCGTCACCGTGGTCAGCGGCGGGAAGAAGTGGGCGGCACCCTCGACGTCGTCGTAGCCGACGACCGAGACGTCGTGCGGCACGCGCACGCCGGCCTCGGCGAACGCGTGCAGCAGGCCGAGGGCGAGCTGGTCGTTCGCCGCGAACACCGCCGTCGGCAGGCGGTCCTCCCCCGCCCGGTCGGCCGCGACGAGCCGGCTGCCGATGCGGAAGCCCGTCGACGCCGTCCAGTCCCCCGCCTCGGGATCGCGCGGGCGCAGGCCCCGCTGCCGCATGGCGTCGTGCCAGCCCCGCGCGCGCGCACGGGCGTCGAGCCAGACCTCCGGCCCCGCCACGTGCAGCACGTCGGTGTGCCCGAGGTCCAGCAGGTGACGCGTCGCCAGCCGCGCTCCCGCGTACTGGTCGACCGCCGCGGTGTGCACGTCGCCGTCGAGGTCGACCGGCCCCACCATCACGACGGGCACGCGCGTGGGGTACGAGCGCACCGCTCGGACGGCCTCGTCGTGGGACGCGATGACGACGACGCCGTCGACCCCCTGGTCCAGGTAGTGCTCGAGCGACGCCTGCACCGTGGCGACGTCCCACCGGGTGACCGTGGCGACCGACACGTACATCCCCTGGCCGCGGGCGGCGTTCTCCAGGGCGATCAGGGTCATGGTCGGGCCGAAGAGCGGCGAGTCCTCGGTGACGACGCCGATGGCACCCGTCCGCCGCGTCACGAGCGCCCGCGCCGCGGTGTTGCGGCGGTACCCGAGCTGCTCGATCGCGGCCAGGACGCGCGCCCTCGTCTCCGGACGGACGTTCGGGTGGTCGTTGAGCACGCGCGAGACGGTCTGGTGGGACACGCCGGCTACCTGCGCCACGTCACCCATGGCCGGCGGGCGCGGCCCACGGGCGTTGGCGGCGGCGCGCGCGAGGTCGCCCGGGCGCGGCGCGGCCGGCTCGCTGGTGGACCTCGCTGTCACCTTCGACCCTTCCCGTCCGGACGGATCGGCGCGGGCGGCGCGTCCACCGTGCTGTGAACGCTAACAGGCATTCCGCCGTGACGGGTCGTCGCCCGTCGCAGCGCCATTGTGACAAGCGAGCACCCCGGCGTCGCACGCGGCGCCGCACGGTGCGTCGCACGCGGCGGCACGACGACGGGCGCCGCGCCCGCAGGTGCCGCGCCCGTCGTGCGCCGCGTCGGCCCGTCAGGAGGCCGAGCAGGAGACGGTCGGCCACGTCCAGGTGCCGCCGTGCATGACGGTGAAGCCGAACGTCGCCGTCTGGCCCGCCGCCAGCGCGCCGCCGCCGCTCGGACGCATGGTCATCGCGTCGCCCGACGCGTCCCACGTCGGGGAGCCGCTCCACGTCGCGATGATCCGCTGCGGCGAGCGCACCGTGACCGTCGACGTCCACCCGCTGATGTTCCCGATGGCCCGGATCGTGACCGTGCCGTTGAACCGGTCGGCCCACTTCTGACCCTCGGAGTACGTCGCCGTGCAGGTCGACCAACACGCCCGGCACCTCGGTGCCGGGCGCGGGCGGTGGGCCATCGGGGCGTCGACGGGCGCGCCGACCGGCAGGGGGACGCGCTCGTACGTGTCCCGCGGCAGGTGCACGAGCGCCCGCGGCGCCCGCCGGCCGCTCCGCTGCCTCGGCGCGGAAGCCCGCGGCGCGGAAGCCCGCGACGTCGTCGGCCCCGAGCGGGTCAGGCGCGCCTCGGGCGCGGCGGTGTGCTCTCCCGCTCGACCACCTGCATGCCGGCCAGGTACAGGACCGGTGCGTCGCTCTGCGCGTCGTCGTCCGCTGCGCCCCGCCCGTCGCCGACGCGGCGGCGGATGATCTCCACCGCGACCTCCGCGATCTCGCGCCGCCCGGGGTCCACCGTGGTGAGGGTCGGCACCGAGTAGCGGGCGTCCTCGATGTCGTCGAAGCCGACCACCGCGACGTCGCCCGGGATCGAGTGCCCCCGGAGCTGCAGCTCGAACATCGCGCCGATCGCGAGGGCGTCGTTGAACGCGACGACCCCGTCCACGTCGACCCCGGAGTCGAGCACCGCCGCCATGGCGCGGGCGCCGTTCGCGCGGTGCCACCCGTCGTCGGCCCAGCCGAGCAGGCGCGTGTCGACCTCGATCCCCCGCGCGCCGAGCGCCTCCCGGTAGCCCGTGAACCGCAGCGCCGCGGACCCCGCCGTCTCCGCGTGCAGCATGCCGATGACCGCGATCCGGCGCCGGCCGGCGTCCAGCAGGAGGTCGGTCGCCGCGCGCGCGCCGTCGACGTTGCGCATGGTGACGTGGTCGACGCTCGACGAGAAGATCTGCTCGCCGAGCAGCACGAGCGGGTAGTCGAGGTCGTCGAGCAGGTGCGCGTCGCCCTGGTCGAGCGCCGCCGGGCTGAAGATGAGGCCGTCCATGAGCCCGCGTCGCGGCTCGCGGAGCGCCGACAGCTCTCCCTCGCGCGTGAAACCCGTGGGCTCGATGAGCACGTGCAGGCCGTGGCGCCGGGCGGCCGCGAGGATCTCGTCGGCGAGCTCGCCGAAGTACGGCTGCCCGAGCTCCGGCACCGCCAGCCCGATGACGCCGCTGCGGCCCGACCGGAAGATCCGCGCCGTCACGTTGATCTCGTACCCGAGCTCGTCGACCGCGGCGAGCACGCGCTCGCGCGTCGTCGGGCGGATGTACGGGTACCCGCTGAGCACGTTGGAGACCGTCTTCACCGAGACGCCCGCGCGTCGCGCGACGTCCGCCATCGTGGCCACGACCGCTCCCCTCGCACCGGTGCCCCGGCCACGCGGCGCACCTCGGGGGGCGGGCGTCGTGGCGGGCGCACGAAATCTACCGGAGAGCCCCCGGGCGGCCGGCGCGCGTGCGACGCCCCGCGGCCCGCGGGCGCGACGGGTCCCGGCCCGGGCCGGGCCGCGGGGCCGCACGCGTCACAGCGCCCCGAGCTCACGCTCCAGGTCGTCGAGCCCGAGGGAACCGAGCCCGAGCGCGGCGGTGTGCCAGGCACGCAGGTCGAACGTCTCGCCCGACGCCGTGCGGCGTGCCCGCGCCCGCTCGCGACCGGCGAGCCACGCCCGCTCGCCGAGCTTGTAGCTGATCGCCTGCCCCGGCCAGCCCAGGTAGCGCTCGATCTCGCTGTGCACGAACGCGGCCGGCGAGCCGCTGCGCTGCGCGAAGAACTCCTCGCCGAGCTCGGCGGTCCAGCGCTCGCCCGGGTGGAACGGGTGGACGTCCGGCACCCGGAGCCGGAGGTGCATGCCGATGTCGATGACGACGCGCACCGCACGCATCCGCTGCCCGTCGAGGTAGCCGAGCCGGGCGCCGGGCGTCCGCAGGTGGCCGAGCTCGTCCATGAGCCGCTCGGCGTACAGCGCCCAGCCCTCCGTGGTCGCCGGGATCGACCCCACGGACGTCTGGAACACCGACAGCTCGCCCGCACGCACCGCCCACTGGCCCAGCTGCAGGTGGTGGCCCGGCACGCCCTCGTGGTACCAGGTGCTGATGAGGTCCCACGTCGGGAACCGGTCGCGGCCGAGCGTCGGCAGCCACGTGCGGCCGGGACGCGAGAAGTCGAGCGACGGCCGCGTGTAGTACGGCGCAGCGGCCGCCCCGGCCGGCGCGATCATCGCCTCCACCCGCTTGACGGGGTCCGCCACGTCGACGACCGTGCCGTCCAGCTCGGCGATGGCCGTGTCCATCATCTGCTGCAGCCACGCGCGGACCTCGTCGACGCCCTCGACCGCCTCGCCGTGCTCGTCGAGGTGCGCGAGCGCCTGCTGCGCGGAGGCGCCGGGCAGGACCCGGTCGGCCTCGGCCGCCATGTCGGCCTCGATGCGGGCCAGCTCCTGCCACCCCCACGCGTACGCCTCGTCGACGTCCAGGTCCGCACCGGTGTGCAGCCGGGCAGCCAGCCGGTAGCGGTCGCGGCCGACGGCGTCGGGCACGTCGGCGACCGCGGGCAGGTACTGCTCGGCGAGCCACGTGCGCAGCCGCGCCACCCCGCCCGCCGCCGCCTCGGCCGACGCGTCGAGCCGGTCGCGCAGCGCGTCGGTGACGCCGGCTGCCGCCTGGGCGCCGGTGACGAAGCCTGCGTACCAGCCGCGCCCGTCCGCGGCGGCGAGCCAGTCGTCGAGCTGCCCGACCACGGCCTGCGCCTGCCGCGGCGCGCTGCGCACGCCCCGGCGCAGCCCTTCCTCGAGCGATGCGCGGAACCCCTCGGCCGCAGCGGGCACCTGCGCCATGCGGTCCGCGACGACGTCCCAGTCGTGCTCGGTGGCGGTCGGCATCAGGAGGAACAGCTGCTGCATCCTCTGCACCGGCGACGCGATCGGCCGCAGCGCCGCGAGGTGCTCGCCGGCGTCGTGCACCGCGAGCTGGGCGGTCAGCCGCTCCCGCAGGAGGGTCGCGCAGCGCCGGTCGTCGTCGTCGAGGACCCGCGCGCCGCCCAGCTCGGCGAGGACCCGGCGGGCCGCGTCGGCCTCCGCCTCCGCCCCGGCCGGCGACAGGTCGGGCATCCGCCGGTCGTCCGGGCGCGTGCCCAGCGCGGTGCCGATGGTGGGGTCGAGGTCGGCGAGGGTCTCCACCCACCCGTCCGCGACCTGCCGCGCGGTGGGTGCGGACGAGGACGTGGGCTGCGCGTCGGTCATCGCAGCACGGTAGCCCGCACCCACGACATCGCTCGCCTGCGTCGCCGGCCCCGCAGGTGACCGGGACCGCGCCGACCGCCACACTCGTCGCATGGACGCACGCAGGGCGTGGGTGCTGCACGTCGACCTCGACCAGTTCGTCGCGGCCGTCGAGGTGCTGCGCCGTCCGGAGCTCGCGGGACGTCCCGTGGTCGTCGGCGGCCGCGGCGACCCGACGGAGCGCGGGGTCGTGTCGACGGCGTCGTACGAGGCGCGGGCGTTCGGCGTGCGGTCCGGGATGCCGCTGCGCGTCGCCGCGCGCAGGCTGCCCCACGACGCCGTCTTCCTGCCCGTGGACGCCGCCGAGTACGAGGCGGTGTCGGACCGCGTCATGGCGGCGCTCCGCTCGCTCGACGCCGTGGTCGAGGTGCTGGGGTGGGACGAGGCGTTCCTCGGCGCCCGGACCGACGACCCCGAGCGGCTGGCGCGCGCCGCGCAGGACGCGGTGCTGCGCGCGACCGCGCTGCACTGCTCGGTCGGCATCGGGGACACCAAGGTCCGCGCGAAGATCGCGACCGAGCACGGCAAGCCCGCCGGCGTCTTCCGGCTCACCGAGGACACCTGGTTCGCCGTCATGGGCGAGCGCCCCACGATCGACCTGTGGGGCGTCGGCACGAAGGTCTCGCGCCGGCTCGCGGCGCTCGGCGTCACCACCGTCGCCGAGCTGGCCGCGGCGCCCGTCGAGGCGCTGGTCGCGGAGTTCGGGCCGCGCATGGGCGTCTGGTACCACGAGCTCGGTCACGGCCTCGGTCCCACGACCGTGGACGACCGGCCGTGGGTGCCGCGCGGGCACGGGCGCGAGACGACGTTCCAGCAGAACCTCACGACGCCCGACCAGGTGCGCGCGGCGGTGCGCGAGCTCGCGGACCAGGTCGTCCGTGACGTCGAGGACGACGGCCGCCCGGCGGTCCGTGTCGGGCTCAAGGTCCGCTACGCGCCGTTCGTGACGACCGGGTGGAGCCGCAGGCTGCCCGCCCCGACGCGCGACCGGGCCGCCCTCGTGGACGCGATGACGGGGCTCGCGGACCGCGTGGAGGACCGCGAGGTCCGGCTCCTCGGCGTGCGGGCGGAGATGCAGATGCCGGACGACCCCGACCCGGCCGCGCGGACGCCGGTGCGCGGACGGATCTGAGCCGTCCCCCGGCGACAGCCCCTCTGTGCGTCACGCCGGGACCGTGGCAGCATCGCAGGCATCGGGTCTCTTCCCTGCGCATGGGGGTCGACGTGGCGACGGTGACCGACGAGGTGGAGCAGGAGGTCTCGACCGGGTCCCTGCCGGTCTGGGACCAGGTCGAACGGCTCGCGCAGGAGGCGCACGCACGCTCGCACCTGCACGACGAGGGCGTCGTCGCGGACTACATCCCGGTGCTCGCCCAGGCGGACCCCTCCCTGTTCGGCGTGTGCGTCGCGGAGGCGAGCGGTCCGGTACACGCCGTCGGGGATGCCGCGGTCGAGTTCTCGGTGCAGTCGATCTCGAAGGCGTTCGTGTACGCCCTGGTGTGCGAGGAGCACGGCCACGAGGTGGTGCGCGACCGGGTCGGGGTCAACAACACCGGCCTGTCCTTCAACTCGGTGATCGCGGTCGAGCTCAACGACGGGCACCCGATGAACCCCATGGTCAACGCGGGCGCCCTGGCCACGACGGCGCTCGTGCCGGGGGCGTCGTTCGCCGAGAAGTGGGAGCACGTCCGCACCGGGCTGTCCCGGTTCGCCGGTCGCCAGCTGGAGCTCGACGGCGTGGTGTACCGGTCGGAGTCCGCCACCAACACCCGCAACAAGGCGATCGCCCGACTGCTGCAGAGCTACGGGCGCATCGAACTGGACCCGCTGGAGGTCGTCGACGTGTACACGCGCCAGTGCGCGCTGCGGGTCAGCGCACGCGACCTCGCCGTGATGGGCGCGACGCTCGCCGACGGCGGCGTCAACCCGGTGACCGGCGAACGCGTCGTGTCGGGGCAGGTCTGCCGGGACACGCTCGCGGTGCTCGCCGCGACCGGGATGTACGAACGCTCCGGGGAGTGGCTGTTCGAGATCGGGCTGCCGGCCAAGTCGGGCGTGTCCGGCGGGATCGTGGCGGTGGCGCCGGGCAAGGGCGCGATCGGCACGTTCTCGCCTCCCTTGGACCCGGCGGGCAACAGCGTCCGGGGCCGGCTGGCAACGGCGTACCTGTCGCGGGCGCTCGGCCTCAACGTCTTCGCCTCGTCCGCCCAGCCGTCCGCGCAGCGCGGGGCCGACGAGGCGGGCCGCGGCGCATGACCACGCGCGGGGACACGCGTCCGCCCGCCGAGGAAGCGACGGAGCGGCGCCGGTCGTGGCTCCCTCTGGTGAGCCTGTTCCTGGCCCAGGTGCTGATGTCGTTCAACGTCGCCGCGCTGCCGGTGTCGCTGGGTGGCATGGTGCAGGACTTCGGGGTGCCGCCCACCGTCGTGAGCTCGACGATCGTCGTGTACGGGCTCGTGGTCGCTGCGCTCGTCATGACGGGTGCGAAGGTCGGGCAGCGGGTCGGCTGGGTCACCGTCTTCCGCGTCGTGGTGACGACGTTCGCCGGCTCGGCGCTGCTCATGATCTTCTCGCCGAGCGTCGGCTGGGCGATCGCCGGTCAGGCGGTGGCCGGCGCGTCGGCCGCCGTCATCGTCCCGTCGCTCGTCGCGCTCATCGCGGAGAACTACCGGGGCACGCAGCAGGCGACGGCGGTGGGGTCGCTCGGGTCGGCCCGCGCGGTCTCCGGCGTCAGCGCGTTCTTCCTCGGCGGCACGCTCGGCACGCTCGTGGGCTGGCGACCCGTCTTCGGCATCGTGCTCGTGCTCGCGCTCGCGGTGCTCGCGTTCAGCGTCACGCTGCGCTCCGACCGCGGCGACCCGGGCGTGCGCATCGACGTCGTCGCGGCCGCCGTGATCGGCGCCGCGGTGGTGCTGCTGACCCTCGGGTTCAACAACCTCAACGCCTGGGGCGTCTTCTACGCGTCGCCCGCCGCACCGTTCGACGTGGGCGGGCTCTCGCCGGCGCCGTTGCTCGTCCTGGCCGGCCTGGTGCTGGGTCAGGCGTTCTTCGCGTGGACGCGGCGGCGCACGGCCACCGGCAAGGTTCCCCTGGTGGACCTCGGCGTCCTGGCGCGACCGAGCGAGCGGGCAGCGGTGTACGCGATGTTCATCATCGTCGCCCTCGAGGCGGCGCTGAACTTCACCGTGCCGCTGTACATCCAGATCGTGCAGGGACGCACCCCCTTCGACACGGCCCTCGCGATGATGCCGTTCAACCTCACCGTCTTCGTCACGGCGACCCTCGTCGTGCGCCTGTACGGGCGCTACCCGCCGAGGACCATCGGCGTCGCGGGCTTCGCGCTGACGACCGTCGCCCTGGTGTGGCTCTCGTTCGTCGTCACGAACAACTGGGAGACCCTGCCGACCATCCTGGGGCTGTTCGTGTTCGGCGTCGGGCAGGGTGCGCTGGTCACGCTCGTGTTCAACGTGCTCGTCACCGCGGCCCCCGCGTCCCGCGCCGGCGACGTCGGGTCCATCCGCGGCACCGCGCAGAATCTCGCGTCCGCGGTCGGGACCGCGCTCGCCGGCGCCCTCCTCGTCACGATCCTGTCCTTCAACGTCGGGCGCGCGGTCGTCGAGCACGTCGAGCTGCCGCCCTCGCTCGTCGCCCAGGTCGACCTCGACGACGTCAACTTCGTCAGCAACGACGACCTTCGCACCGTCCTCGAGGCGACCGACGCCACCGAGTCCCAGGTCGAGGCCGCCGTCGAGGTCAACGAGGAGGCCCGCCTCACCGCCCTGCGGCTCGGCCTGCTCGTGCTGGCCGGGGTCAGCGCGACCGCGATCCTCCCGGCGGGCCGGCTCCCGCGCTACCGCCCGGACGAGATCCCCGACCCGGCCCCGGGCGCGGGCGGCAGGTGACGCGCGGCGAGGGCGCCCGTCACGGCGACGCCTCGGGACGTCGCGACCGGGGCGGGCACCCTGCCTGCGGACGTCGTCGTCGCGGCGCCCGCCCGGGTCTCGACGAGCCGGTAGTGCACGGCGTCAGGTGACCAGCCCCGTGCGGTACGCGTGCACGACGGCCTGCACGCGGTCGCGCAGGTCGAGCTTGGTGAGCACGCGCGAGACGTGCGTCTTGACGGTCTCGTGGCTGATGAACAGCTCGCGCGCGATCTCGGCGTTGGACAGGCCGCGGGCGACCAGGCGCAGCACCTCGACCTCGCGGGGCGTCAGCACGCCGCCGTCGCCGGTGCCCGCCGGCGGGCTGATGCGGCTCGCGTACCGACCGACGAGCCGGCGCGTCACCTCGGGCGCCAGCAGCGCCGCACCCGACGCGACGGTGCGGATGCCCTCGAGCAGCTGGTCACCGGGGGCGTCCTTGAGCAGGAACCCGCTGGCGCCCGCCCGCAGCGCCTCGTACACGTACTCGTCCAGGTTGAACGTCGTCACGACGAGGACCTTCACCGGGTCGGGCACGTCCGGACCGGCCAGGAGCCGGGTCGCCGCGATGCCGTCGAGCACAGGCATGCGCACGTCCATCACGACGACGTCGGGGTGCACGCGACGCGCGAGGTCGACCGCCGCACGCCCGTCGGCGCACGTGCCGACGACCGCCATGTCGGGCTGCGCGTCGACGATCGTCGCGAAGCCCGTGCGGATGAGGTCCTGGTCGTCGCAGACCAGCACCCGCAGCGGCGCGGTCACGGCCGGCGTCCGGTGGGGATCCGGGCGCGGACCACGAAGATGCCGCCCGCCTCGCGGCCCGCGCTGACGTCGCCCCCCAGCAGGGCGACCCGGTCCCGCAGACCGGCCAGGCCCCGCCCGCCGCCCTCGCCGGGTCCGGCGGTCCGCCCGCCACCGTCCGTCGCGACCTCCACGTCGATCGCACCCTCCTCGTGCCGGACACGGACGACCGTGCGGCGGCCGCGCGCGTGCTTGAGCGCGTTGGTGAGCGCCTCCTGGACCACCCGGTACGCGGTCACCTCGGCGCTCCCGGGCGGCGTCGCGGCGGTGCCCTCCTCGAGGTACTCGACGGGCTGGCCGCCGAGCCGGGTGTGCGCCACCAGGGCCTCGAGGTCGCCGACCGCGGGCACCCGGGGACCGGGCCCGTGCCCGGGGTCGAGCACGTCGAGGAGGTTGCGCAGGTCGTCGATCGCCCGGCGCCCCGTGCTCGTCACCGCGGTGAGGGACGCCGCCACGCGTCCCGGGTCCGCGGTCACGTACCGCGCGGCCTCGGCCTGCACCACCATCGCCGTCACGTGGTGCGTCACGACGTCGTGGAGCTCCCGCGCGATCCGCGCCCGCTCGGTCGTCCGCGCGGCCTCCTCGACGTGCCGGCGGTGCTCGGCCTCAGCCGCGCGCGTCTGCCGCAGCCAGGCCCCGACGCCCCAGGCGACGCCCATCACCAGGTAGAACGTCACGTACTCCGAGAGCCCCTCCCGCGACCCGAGCCGGGCGAGAGCCGCAGCCAGCGCCACGTACGCGACCGACGCCGCGATCACGACCGCGGCCCTGCGGCGGGACAGGTGGGCCCCCGCGCTGAACAGCGCGACCGGCAGCGCGATGCCGGCGGCGGAGTGGTAGCCGCCCAGCTGGTCGACGGCGAAGCCGAGCGAGACCAGTGCGAGGCAGCCGGCGGGCCACCGCCGACGGACGGCCAGCGGCAGGGCCTGGAGCAGGACCGCCACGACGGTGAGCACGTCGTGAGGGCGGTCGGCCAGGTCGCCCAGCTCCGTGCCCTGGTTCCGCAGGGACGGGACGAGCGGTGCGACCGCGACCGCCACCGCGAGCGGGAGGTCCCGCGCGGTGACGTCGGCACGCTCCCAGGCCGCGCGCGCACGCCGCAGGTCGACCACGGTCAGACCGTAGCGGTCGTCGCGGTCGGCTCGGTCCGCCGCCGGCGTGCCACGAGGTGACCGCGCCGGTGCGCCACCCGCAGGAACACCACCGTCAGGGCGATGCCGGTCAGCACGGCCGGCAGGCTCGCCTCCGGGCCGAACGCGCCGCCCGACAGGAGCACCGGGCCGGAGGTCACGCCGTCCAGCAGCCCCGACGCGACGCCCGCGCCGGACACCTCCGTGCCGAAGATCCCGCTCGCCGTGAAGTTCCAGGCGGCGTGCAGGCCGATGGGCAGCCACAGCGTGCGCGTCGCCGCGTACGCCGCCCCCAGCATCCCGCCGGCCTCGACGGCGATGGCGACCGCGCCCCACACCGTGGCGTGCGGGTTGAGCAGGTGCATGGCCCCGAACAGCACGGAGGTCAGCACGAGCGCAGCCCAGGTGCCCGCGCGCTCCTCGACGACCCGGAACAGGACGCCGCGGAACACGACCTCCTCGGTGACAGAGGCGACGACCGCGAGCCCCAGCAGACCGGCCGCGGCGGTCACCGAGCCCCACCCCTCGACGCGGTAGCCACCGAGCACCGCGATCACCGCGACGACGACGACGAACATCGCGGTCCCGAGCACCACGCCGCGTGCGGCCGCCGCACCGGCCCCGCGCAGGGCGACCTCGACGGGCTCGCGGCGCTCCGTCCGGCGCACCACCCAGCCGTACGCGAGCAGCGCCAGCACCGCGGTCGCCACCCCGAGGACGAGGGTCAGCGCCCAGCTCCTCTCGGCGGCACCGACGGCGAGGCCGCCCGCGACCATGACGGCTCCGACGGCTCCGAGCTGCTTGACCAGACGCATGACGAGTCCCTCCTCCGGTGCCGAGCAAGGTGCTGCGGCACGCTCCGGACGCTACGGAGCGGGGCACCCCGGGCACGTCCCCGCGCAGCGGGCTCCCGCCGTCCCTCGCACGGGGGATGCGCGGCCGGGTCAGCGAGCGGCGCGCTCCCCCAGCCAGGGCGCGAGCACGTCGGGCTGCCCGAGCCACGCCGTGAGGCCGGCGCGCACCTCGGCCGGCGTCAGCAGCACGTCCTCGAACGCCTCGCGCAACGCCGGCGCCTCGGCACCCGTGCCCACGACGACGATCCGCGTGTCGGCCCGCTCCGTCGGCCACGGACCGGCCGCGCCGATGCTCAGCTGGCCGCCGGCGCCGTCCCAGACGCACAGCGTGTCCGGCCGGCTCGGCACCCAGAAGCGGCCCCGGCTGCGCAGCGGGCCCTCGCCGAGCCGGTGCACGCCGTGCAGCAGCCGCTCGGGGTGGAACGGGCGCCGCGTGCGCAGGTCGAGCGACCACACGCCGTGGGCGGTCGGCGCCCCGGGGACGGGCGCCACGTGCGCCGGGTCCAGGCGGCGCTCGGCCGTCGCCGGACGGTGCTCGCGCGCGACGAGGTCGGCCACGCCCGCGCCGTAGCGGCCGTCGGTCCGGCGTCCGTCGGCGGCACGCACGTGGTCGAGCAGGTCGGACGCGACGGGGTGGTCGGTCGCGTCGCCGGTGACCAGGACCAGGTCGGCGTGCGCGACCTGGGCGGCGAGCGCCTCGCCGACCGAGCGGCGGTCGTCGTCCGTGAGGCCGAGGCCGCGCTCGTCGAGCAGGTCGTCGCCGAGCAGGTCGTGCTCGAACGTCGCGAGGTCGACGGTCGCGACGACGTCGGCCACCCGCAGGCGGGCGAGCGGCTCCCCCGCGCGCATGGCCCAGCCCAGGGCGCGCACCACCGGGAGCGACTCCGCGCTGACGGGCAGCGCGAGGACGACGGCGTCCCACCGGCCGTCGGCCGCGAGCCGCGCGAGCGTCGGGACGGCGTCCTCCCGGACGGCGCAGGACAGGCACGCGTGCTCGAGCGGGACGGTCGCGTCCTCGACCACGCCGGACGCGTCGGCGACCACCCGGCGGATCGTGCCGCCGTCCTCGTCGTCGTGGATGTCGTGGCGGACGGCGACGACGCGGGGTGCGTCGACGAGGAGCCCGGCGACGACGGCGTCGCGCTCCACCGGGTCGATCGAGGACAGGACGACGACGGGCGTGCGAGCAGGACCCACGGGGGCCTCCTTCGTGGTGACGGGTCGGTGGCGTTGACGCGAACGATAATCATTAACTAGCGTGCAGCGCCATGAGCCGTCACTGCCAGGTGCTCGGGAAGGTGCCGTCCTTCGGGAACGCCGTCTCGCACTCGCACCGCCGCACGCCCCGCCGCTTCGACCCGAATATCCAGCGCAAGCGCTACTGGGTGCCCTCCCTCGGGCGGCACGTGCGCCTGCGGGTCTCGACCGACGGCATCAAGGTGATCGACCGGCGCGGCATCGACGCGGTCGTCGCCGAGATCCTGCGTCGCGGGGAGAAGGTCTGATGGCCGGCGGCAAGCGGGCCGACCTGCGCCCCGTGATCAAGCTCCGGTCGACCGCCGGCACCGGCTTCACGTACGTGACGCGCAAGAACCGCCGGAACACGCCCGACCGTCTCGTCCTCAGCAAGTACGACCCGGTCGTGCGGCGGCACGTCGACTTCCGCGAGGAGCGCTGAGCATGGCCAAGAAGAGCAAGATCGCGCGCGACGCCCAGCGCCGCGAGGTCGTCGCCCGGTACGCCGCGCGCCGCGCCGAGCTGCGGGCCGCCTCCGTGAACCCGCACCTCACGGAGGACGAGCGGCGCGCCGCGCGTGCCGAGCTGCACCGCCAGCCCCGCGACGCCAGCCCTGTACGGCTGCGCAACCGCGACCTCGCCGACGGCCGCCCGCGCGGCCACCTGCGCACGTTCGGCCTGTCCCGTGTGCGGTTCCGCCAGATGGCGCTGCGCGGGGAGCTGCCCGGCGTCACGAAGTCCAGCTGGTGACGGCGCCCGCCGTCGCCCCGACCCCGAGGAGCAGCCCGTGAAGAAGGGCATCCACCCCGACTACCGGCCCGTCGTGTTCCGCGACAGGTCCGCCGACTTCGCGTTCCTCACGCGGTCGACCGCCACCTCGTCGGCGACCGTCGACTGGGAGGACGGGAACACCTACCCCGTCATCGACGTCGAGATCTCCAGCGCGAGCCACCCGTTCTGGACCGGCAGCGCGCGCGTCATGGACACCGCGGGCCGCGTCGAGAAGTTCAACCGCCGCTACGGGCGCGGGACGGAGGCCACGTCGTGAAGGTCCGCGCGTCGCTCGCGTCGCTGAAGAAGAAGGACGGGTCGATCGTCGTGCGCCGCCGCGGCAGGACGTACGTCATCAACAAGCGCAACCCGCGGTGGAAGGCGAGGCAGGGCTGATGGCCGTCCCCAAGCGGAAGACCTCCCGCTCCCGCACGCGGTCGCGGCGGGCCCAGTGGGTCGCGACCCCGGTCGACCTCGTGCCGCTCACCGTCGACGGCCGCACCGTCGCCGTGCCCCGCCGCCTCGTCGGTGCGGTCCGCCGGGGCCTGGTCGACGCCGCGACCCTGCCCGACCACCCGCGCTGACGGCGCGGACGGCATGGGCGGTCGTGCGCGCCGCCGCGCACGTCGGGTCGCCGACGTGCGCGGCGCTGCGCAGACTCGGGGAGGGCGCGCCGCGCGGCGTGGCCCGTCGAGAGGCGTCCGACCGTACGGCGGCGCCCGCCCGCCGAGCACGGAGGAGGACGCATGGGCGTCACCGACCCGCCGCGCGACCTGCGCGAGTACATCGAGTACCTGCGCGACACCGGCTACACCGTCCGTGACGGCCACACGCCCGACCCGGACCTGGTCGACCCGCAGGGCGACCCCGTCCACACGTGGCAGGAGGGCTACCCGTACGCCGAGCTCATGGACCGGGACGCGTACGAGGTGGAGAAGTACCGGCTCCAGGTCGAGCTGCTGAAGTTCCAGTACTGGCTCGAGGACAACGACCGGCGGGCGGTGATCCTCTTCGAGGGGCGGGACGCGGCCGGCAAGGGCGGCACCATCAAGCGGTTCACCGAGCACCTCAACCCCCGCACGGCCCGCGTGGTGGCGCTGTCCAAGCCGAGCGACCGCGAGCGCGGCCAGTGGTACTTCCAGCGGTACGTCCAGCACCTGCCCACCGCCGGCGAGATCGTCATGTTCGACCGGTCCTGGTACAACCGCGCCGGCGTCGAGCGGGTGATGGGGTTCTGCACGGACGAGGAGTACGCGACCTTCATGGCGCAGGCGCCCGCGTTCGAGCGGATGCTCGTCGAGTCCGGGGTCCACCTGACGAAGCTGTGGTTCTCGGTGTCGCGCACGGAGCAGCGCACCCGGTTCGCGATCCGCCAGCTCGACCCGGTGCGCCGGTGGAAGCTGTCGCCGATGGACCTCGCCTCGCTGGACCGCTGGGAGGACTACACCGCGGCCAAGGAGGAGATGTTCCGCCGGACGGACAAGCGGTACGCACGCTGGACGGTCATCCGCTCCAACGACAAGAAGCGGGCCCGCATCAACGCGATGCGGTTCTTCCTCGGGCAGTTCGACTACGAGGGCAAGGACGCCGAGGTCGTCGGGACGCCCGACCCGCGCCTCGTGATCCGCAGCAAGAACGAGCCTGCCGACGAGTGACGCCACGGGTCCGGGGCCGCCACGACGCGCCGGCGCACCATGCGTTCGTCCGTTGTTCACGCGGCGGGCGCCTCGGCCGGTCGCGAGTCGGACGCACGACCGGCACGCTCGGACCGTGGACGACGAGACGTACGAGACCGTCACCTGCCCGCGCTGCGGCGCCCGGCCCGGCGAGACGTGCCGGACCTCCGACCGGGTGCCGCGGCCCCCGCACAAGCGTCGGCGCCGGAGCGCGCAGGAGGTCGCGGACGTCGCGACGCCGGACGGGGGCTGACGCCCTCACGCACGTGGCTCGACGGCGCGCGCCTCCTCCGGGAGCGTGAACTGCGCCCACACGTGCTTCGCCTCGGTGCTGCGGTACCAGCCGACGTCGACGGCGAGCCGCCGCGCGATGGCCAGTCCGAAGCCCCCGCGCCCCGGGGGACGGTCGCCGGCGACCCGCGGCTCGTCCCGCAGGTCCCGGTCGGCGACGTCGAGGACGAACGTGAACCCGTCGGCGTGCAGGCGCACCTGCACCGGCGGCGCGCCGTGCTCGAGGCCGTTGGTGGCGAGCTCGGTGGCGACGAGGCACATGTGCTCCGGGACGTCGTCGAGCGGCACCTCCTCGGCACGTCCCACGGCGCCGTTGATCGCGCGTCGGATGCCTGCGCGCAGGCCGGACAGCTCGGCGGCGGAGTCCAGCGTCCAGTCGCTGACGGCCGGCAGGTGACCGGGTGGACGGCTGGCGGGGAGGCCGCCGTCGTGGTCGTCGGCGCTCACCGCGCCGCCCTGCGCGACGGCCGGGCCGCCACCGGGAGGACCACGAGACCCGAGGCGCACAGCAGCGCCCACCACTGGCCGGTGACGACGCCGACGGCCAGGCCCGCGGCGAGGACCAGCAGCGAGAACAGCACCGCCACCCAGCCGAAGGGCCCGCGTCCTGCGTCCTCGTGCACCATGCCCCCGACGCTACCGACGCGCGCGGCCGGTGTCCCCCCGGGGGGCCGGGCCGACGACGGCCCGGCCCCCGCCCCCTCCGGGCCGGCCTCGGATCAGCGCAGCACGGCTCCCGGGCGCGACCACTTCTGCGCCGCCGTGCCGTTGCACGTCCACAGCTGCAGCTGCGTGCCGTTGGCCGTGGACGCCCCCGGGTCGTCGACGCACCGGCCCGAGACCGGGTTGCGGTACCCGCCGTCGTGCTCGACGAACCGCTGGTTGACCTGGCTCGCGCCGCAGTCCCACAGGTGCAGCTTCGTGCCGTCGGCGGTGCCGTAGTCGCGCGCGTCGAGGCACTTGCCGAACGCCCGCAGCGTGCCGTCGGACCACGCGGTCCAGCGCTGGGCGGCGGTGCCGTTGCAGTCCCACAGCTGCACGCGGGTGCCGTTGGCGGTGTTGCCGCCCGAGACGTCGAGGCACTTGCCGGCGATTCCGGAGCGGACCGCGCCCGTGGCACCGGCGGTCGGCGGGGTGGTCGGGGCCGGCGTCGGGTTCGTGCCGGGGTCGGGCACCGGGGACGGCGTGCACGGGCCGGTCCGGACGTCGTCGCGGTGCGTGACACCCGACGACCGGTACGCCGCGACGCGGGACGTCACGGCCGTGGGGGTGAGCACCTCGCGGTCGGTGTAGTAGACGTAGTCGACCTCCTGCTCGTAGCGGCTCACGCCGCCGGTGTGCGCGTCGAGGTCGAGGAACCAGATGTTGAAGTCGAGCAGCATCGGCGTCTCGGGGTACACGTGCCCGCCGTGCTCGGCGACCTTGCGCCCGTCGACGTAGTAGCGCACCGTGCCGTCCGACACCTGCATGACGAGGTCGCGCCACCCGGCGAGGCTGCCGCGCACCGGGGTGCTGAGGTTGTCGGCCACCCACGGGTCCGGCTGGTAGGTCTCGTAGGTCGTCAGGAACAGCGTCGGCCCGGACTGGCCCCACCCGCCGTTGGGCAGGTACTCGAAGTCCATCTCCCCGTAGTCGGGGTCGTTGGGCCGGGCGAGCGGCGTGATCGTGAAGAACGTCTGGTTCACGCGGTCGCCGTCGTCGCCCGTGATCGGGGCGTCGGTGAACCGCACGCGCGCGGCGTAGGTGCCCTCGAAGAAGCGGCGCCCCTGGCTGACCTCGGCGTTGACGGTGCCCGCGGGCGTGCCGTCGGTCGAGGCGCGCAGGCGCATCGTCTTGGCGGCACCCGTGCCGGGGAAGTCGACGTTGGCGGCCGACCACGTGTTGCCGCTGACGCCGGGCCCGCCGCCGCCGGTGCGGACGGACCAGCCGCGGGCGCGCAGGGACGGGTCGCTCGACGACGTGTACGCGAAGTCGTCGAAGAGCTGGCCGCAGCTCGCGGAGGCGGCCGTCGGGACCGACGCGGGGGCAGCCGGGCCTGCGGCCGCCGGCGCGGCGAGCGGCACGACGAGCGCCGCGGCGGCGGCGAGGACGACGGGGACGCGACGGGCGCGTCGCGGACGGGGTGTCATGGGCATCATCGGCAAGGCGCACTCCGTGGGGCTGGATGCTGTCGGACAAACCGGACGTAGCACCATGGCACGGACGGGTGCTCGACGCCCAGTCCCCCGTGCGGACGGGCGGCGGTGCGCCACGCGGGGCCGCGGTCGCCGACCGGGGCGATGGCGTGCCGCCCGCTAGACCCAGCCGCGTTCCTCCGCGAGCAGGACCGCCTGCTGCCGCGACGCCACCCCGAGCTTGCCGAGCACCGACGAGACGTGGTTGCGCACGGTCCCGGGCGACAGGTGCACGACCGCCGCGATCTCGGCGATCGTCTCCCCGCGGCGCCCGGCACGCAGGACGTCGAGCTCACGGTCGGTCAGCGGGCTGCGCTCGTCCGCGAGCGCGTCCGCCGCCACCTCGGGGTCCACGTAGCGGCGTCCGGCCGCCACCAGCCGGATGACGGCGGCCACGTCCTGGGCGTGCCGCGACTTCGGCAGGAAGCCGTCGACGCCCGCCTGCAGCGCCCGCCGCAGCACGCCGGGCCGCGCGTGCCGGGTGACGACGAGGCAGCGGGTCGGGATCGCGCGGAGGAGGCGGGCCGCGGTCTCGATGCCGTCGATGCCGGGCATCTCGAGGTCGAGCAGGCACACGTCCGGCCGGGTGCGCTCCCCCTCGGCCAGCGCCTCGGCCCCGGACGCGCACTCGGCGACGACGTCGAGGTCGGGCTCGAGCCGCAGCAGCATCGCCAGCGCCGTGCGGATCATCTCCTCGTCGTCCGCGACGAGCACGCGGATCACGACCGCACCCCGGTCGCCGCGAGCACGGGGACGGGGACGGCGACGGTCAGCGAGAACTCGTCGTCGCTGCGGACCTCGACGGTGCCCCCGAGCGCGGCGATGCGGTCGCGGATCGCCGCGAGGCCGGTCCCGCGGGGCTGCCCGCCCACCGCGCCCGAGGGCCCGGGACCGGCGGCCACGCGGTCATCGACGACGCCGGGGTCCGGCGTGACGACGCGGTCGTTCACGATGACGTAGAGCCAGCGGTCGGCGTCACGGCGCAGGCTGATGCGGGCACGGCCGCCCCCGCCGTGCTTGAGGACGTTGGTGACGCTCTCCCGCACCAGCGGGCCCAGCACGTCCGCCGGCGCGTCCGCGGCGTCGGGCCCGAGACTCACGCGGACGTCGTGGCCGGCCGCGCGCAGCAGGTCCGCCGCGTTGGCCAGCTCGTCCGGCAGCGGCACGCCGCGGAACCGGGTGGCCAGGTCGTGGGTGCCCGCGCGGGCCTCGTCGACGGACGCCCGCGCGGTGCGGATCCGCTCGGCCGCGGCGCGGGGGTCGCGCTCGATCAGCCGTTCGGCCAGCTCCAGCTGGAGGGCCACCACCTGCAGGTGGTGGCCCTGCAGGTCGTGGACCTCGGCCGCCAGCCGGAGCCGCTCCCGCATCGCGGAGACCGCGCCCGCGGTCTCCCGCGCCCGGTCCAGCTCGCGCACGAGGTCCCACCACCACAGCGACAGCGCCGTCAGCGTCGGCAGCATCAGCAGGACCGACGCCGGGATGCGCCCCGGGTCGTCGTCGCCGGTCGCCAGCCGTGCGGCGTCGACGGCCCACAGCGCCGCCAGCACCGCGGTCAGCAGGACGATGAGCCGGAACCGCACGCCGCGGGGCCACGGCAGCAGGCTCAGCAGGAAGGCCACGCAGCCGACGGGCAGCATCCACGACCCGGTCGCCACGCCGAGCAGCGCCGCGCCCACGCCACCGGTCGCCAGGGCGACCACGGACCGCCGGCGTCGGCCGCGGCTGCGGCCGTCGTCGTCCTCGTCCCGCAGCGCGCGTGCCGGGTAGTCGCGCACCAGGAGCGTGCCGGCGACGAGCTGGAGCACCGCGCCCGCAGCGGCGAGCGCCGGTGCCGCGGGCAGCACCGCGGAGACGGGCAGGTCCCCCAGCCACACCGCCCAGTTGAGCAGCACGACGAGGTGGAGGACGACGAGTCCCGCGACGGTGTACCACCAGGTCGCACGGACCCCGCCCGCGTACGGGCTCGGCGCGTCCCCGCGGACCCGCGTGCTCCCACCTGGCGACGTGCGCCCCGGACCAGCCATGCGACCGACGGTACGGCCATGACATCCGTCATGGTCCCGCGCGCGACTCCGCACGCGCACCGGTGACACGTCGGTACTGCCGCGGGGCTCCGGCCCGGCCGTTGCATGGAGCCACTGCTCCCCCGACACCTGCGAGGTTCCCATGGCAAGCGCACCGTCCGACGTCGTCCTGCGGTTCCAGGAGCTGGTCGCCCAGCTGCCCGAGTGGCTCCAGCCGGCGGGCGTCGCGCTCGCCGGTGCGGTGCCGTTCGTCGAGGGCGAGGGAGCTGCGGCGATCGGCATCGTCGGCGGGCTGAACCCGGTCGTGGCCGCCGTCGCGGCCGTCGTGGGCAACTTCCTCGCCGTGCTCGTGGTCGTGCTGGTCTCGGTCCGCACGCGGGAGGCGGTCGTGACGCGCGCCGGAGGCCGGGGCGTCGCGCTGGACGAGTCGCCCAGCCCCCGCCGGCAGAAGTTCGACCGCGCGTTCGCGCGCTACGGCGTCGCCGGCGTCTGCCTGCTCGGGCCCCTGCTCGTCCCGACCCACTTCACGGCGGCGGCGCTCGCCGCCTCCGGCGTCCACCGGGTGCGCATCCTGGCGTGGCAGGCGGTCGCGATCGTGCTGTGGACCGTCGCGGTCAGCCTCGTCGTGACCGGCGTGCTGGCGATCGGCGGCTGACGGGGACCGTCACCGCCCACGGCGGCGTGCGCCTCAGCAGGGCCGCGACAGGAACGCCCCGCAGGGAGGTCCGCACCGCTGCCCGAGCGGTGCGGGCCGGCTGCTCCTGGCGGCGCGCCTCGTCCACGGGCGCGGGCTCGCCGGCCGGACGAGGGCGCCGGGCCGACTGCTCGACGCGCTGCGCTTCCCGTAGCGAAGTGGTTTGCACTGCAAACCCTCAACGCACGAGGAGCAGCGCGATGGACGTGAGGACGACCCCCCTTCCCCGCCGGCGTCTCCGCCCCGGAGGGCCTCGAGGCGGTCCGCGCGACGACCACCGGGCGCGGTTACCTATGGGAACCGACGGGCTCAGGCCGCGCGCTCGCGCACGAGGACGGCACGACGGTCCCTGACGCGTCCTCGATGCGGCTCCTGCTCGGGGTGCGGGTGGACGACAGCGGTGTCGAGCTCACGCGCCGGCCCGCGGGACGCTCGGGATCGCGCTCAACCTCGGCCCCCTCGGCGAGTCGACCGTGCGCCGCGAGTTCGCCGCCGTCAGCGCTGCGGTCGAGGGAGCACTGCAGGAGATCAGCCGGGGAACCCGCGAGTCCCGCTGACCGGCCGGGCGGGCGGCGCGGCGCCGATCGATCCCGCAGCTCCTGCGGTACCGACGGCACACCTCGCGACCGGCGGCGCCCGTCCCGCCTGCTGCGAACGCGTCGCTGTCGCATACACATAGCGACATTGCAATATGTCTACGTGTCTGGTCGGATGGCACTCGTGCACGGTGAACCGGGACTCGCTGCCGCGGCGGAGCTCTTCAAGGTGCTCGGCCACGAGTCGAGGCTCTGGCTGCTGCGGCTGCTGGCCGAGGAGCCGCGCACGGTGGGGGCGCTCGTCGACGCGACGGGAACGTCCCAGCCGCTGGTCTCCCAGCACCTGCGCACCCTGCGGCAGAGCGGTCTCGTCACCGCGACCCGCACCGGCCGCGAGGTCACGTACCGCGTCACCGACGAGCACGTGGCCCACGTGGTCGCCGACGCGCTCGCCCACGTCCGGGAGCCGGTCCCCGCACGGGACCCGCTCCCCGCCCCCGAGGAGGAACCCGCATGACCGTCACCGACGTCCACGCCGAGCACACCGCCGACGAGCACCGCCACGGCCAGAGCTGCGGCCACGAGGCCGTCCCGCACGGCGACCACGTCGACTACGTGCACGGCGCCCACCGCCACGCCGAGCACGGCGACCACTACGACGAGCACGAGTCCGTCGCCGAGCACACCGGCGAGCAGCACGCCCACGGCGAGGACTGCGGCCACGAGGCCGTCACGCACGACGACCACGTCGACTACGTCCACGACGGCCACAAGCACGCGGCCCACGAGGACCACTACGACGAGCACTGAGCACCGCCGCACGACGGAGCCGGCCGGGGAGACCCCGACCGGCTCCGTCGTCGTCTGCGTCAGACCGTGCGCAGCCCGGCGCGGCGACGGTGCACCAGCACCCCGCCGGCGCCGACCAGCACCATCGCGAGCAGCGCCCACGTCACCGCCGGCACGCCGCCCGTCGCCGCGAGCGTCGTGCTGGGCGTGCTGCCGTCCGCGGCGGCCACGGTCACCGCGGCCCAGCCGATGACGCTGCCGTCGGCCGCGAACACCGCGAGGCGGTGCGCGCCCGGCGTGGCGTCCGCGGGCACCCGCACTGCGACCTGGCCCGCGGCGGTGGCCTGCAGCCAGTCACCGCCCAGGAGCGTCGGCGTCGAGAACAGCCACGCCGCCACCCACGCGCCGGCGTGCTGGTCTCCCAGGCCGACCGTCAGGACCTCGCCCT
>JAPSIR010000326.1 GCA_031178625.1 Cellulomonas sp. | reverse complement strand
CGTCCCGCCCCGCGAGGCGGCTGCGGCGGTCCACCTCCTCGGCCGGCACGCCGTCGCCGGCGGCCACGAGGCGGTCGACGGCACCGTCGTCCAGGACGAGCACGTCCTGCAGCAGCGGGGCCTCGGGCCGCACCTCGGCCACCGTCGCGGCGTGCGCGGCGGTCTCCACCACGAGCAGCGTGACGGCCGCGTCGGTCAGGATCCAGTGCACCTGCTCGGCCGACGAGGTCTCGTAGACCGGGACGGGCACGGCGCCGGCGCGCCAGAGCGCCCAGTCGAGCAGGGTCCACTCGTACCGGGTGCGGGACATGATGCCCACGCGGTCGCCGGGGGCGACACCGAGCGCGACGAACCCGGCGGCGACGGCCCGCACCCGGGCGTCGAACTCCCGGGCGCCCACCGTGTGCCACGTCGTCCCGGTGCCGGGCGTCTTGTACTCGATGAGGGGGCCGTCGCCGGTTTCGGCCACGCGGGCGTCGAGCAGGTCGAGCAGGTTGTCCCGCTCGGCGGCGTCGACGAGCAGGGGGGTGCTGAACTCCTCCATGTCTGGCTCCATCGTCAGAGGTCGGAAGGTTGTCCGCAGCATAGGGGACCAAGGTCCCAATCGCACCGACCCCGGGGTCTCCCGGCCGCGCCGTCACCCGCACGGGCGGCGCGGCGTGCCCCGGACGCGCTGGGAGCGTGTGCAGGAATGCCCGGATCGCACGCTAGCGTGGGGGCGCACGCGCGCAGTGCTGCCGCCGGCGCACCGGGGCGGCAGCGTCCCCGGGGTCGGTGCCCGCGCGCGTGCCTCACGACAGGGCTCTGACGCGGAAGCAGGGAAGCATGCACGCCATCGGTGTGGACATCGGCGGGACGAAGATCGCCGCCGGTGTGGTCGACGAGGACGGCCGGATCGTCGCGAAGAGCCGCCGTGACACCGACCCGCGCGACTCCGCCAGCGTCGACCGCGGCGTGATCGAGGCGTGCCAGGAGCTCGCCGACCAGTACGAGATCGGCGCGATCGGGCTCGCCGCCCCGGGCTTCATCGGCACCGACCAGGCGACCGTGCTGTTCACCCCGAACCTGCCCTGGCGCGAGCACCCGCTGCGCGACATCGTCGCCAAGGAGCTCGGCGACGAGGTGAAGATCGTCGTGGCGAACGACGCCAACGCCGCCGGGTGGGCGGAGTTCCAGTTCGGCGCCGCGCGCGACGAGCAGGACATGCTGCTGCTCACCATCGGGACCGGCCTCGGCGGTGCCGTCGTCGTGGGCGGCGAGCTCGTGCTCGGCGCCTGGGGCGTCGCCGCGGAGGTCGGGCACATGCGCGTCGTCCCCGGCGGCCACTACTGCGGCTGCGGCCACGAGGGCTGCTGGGAGCAGTACGCCTCCGGCAGCGCCCTGGTCCGCGACGCGCAGTCCGCGCTCATCACCGAGCCGCAGCGCGGTGCCCGGCTGCTCGAGCTCGCGGGCGGCGACGCCGACGACCTCACCGGCCCGCACGTCACCCGGGCGGCGCAGGAGGGCGACCCGCTGGCCGTCGAGCTGCTCGCCGAGCTGGGCCGCTGGATCGGCGAGGGCTCGGCGTCCGTCGCCGCGCTGCTGGACCCCTCGATCGTCGTGATCGGCGGCGGCGTCAGCGCCGCCGGCGACCTGCTGCTGGCGCCGGCCCGCCGGGCGTTCCTCGACCAGCTGTCGGCGCGCGGGCACCGCCCCGAGGCCACCTTCGCGCTCGCCTCGATGGGCAACGACGCCGGCATCGTCGGCGCGGCGGACCTCGCGCGCCGCTGACGGCGCGCACCGGGGCCGCCGTCGCGGCGGCCCCGGGACACGGCCTCAGACGACGGCGCCGTCCGAGCCGTCGTGCTCCTCGTCCCGGCGGTTCGGCATCCGCCACAGCAGCACGCCGAGCCCGAGGACGAACACCACGGCGGACGCGCGCAGCACCACCGGCGGGTGGTCGCGCCACCCGATCACGAGGACCAGCCAGAGCAGCGGCATCCCGGCCACCGCGAGCCACGCCATCGTGAGCAGCGGGTCGCCGCCGAGCACCGGGCCGGGCTCGGGCGGGCGGAAGTGCTCCGCCTCGTCGACCTCCCGCTCCGCGGCGTCCATCTGCCCGGTCGCGTCCCAGTCGCGGCCGGTCGCGCCGACCCCCTCGCCCTCGCCGCGCGCGGGCCGCACGACGCGCCGGTCGGTGACCCAGGGTGCGACGGGGTAGGTTACGGCGGGACCGGACGGCGTCCGCGGGTCGTCCTGACCGGCGGCTGCGGTCCCGGTCGCCGCGGGGTCCGCGGTGTCGGTCGGTACGTCCGGGAGCTCGCTGCCGGCGCGCAGGTCCGCGACGATCGCGGCCCACTGCTCGTCGGAGACCCGGCCGCCGCCGGCGTCGCCCGCACCGTCACGGTGCCGGTCGTCGCCGTCCGGGGACGGGT
>JAPSIR010000325.1 GCA_031178625.1 Cellulomonas sp. | reverse complement strand
GACATCGAGCACCTCGTGGCGCGGACGGGCTTCAGCCGGTTCGCCGTCGCGGACGCCGACGGCGCGCCCACCGGCTACCTCCACATCAAGGACGTGCTCTACGCGGACGACGCGTCGCGCACCCTGCCGGTGCCGACGTGGCGCGTGCGCGCGCTGGCCGTGGTCGGGCCGGACGACGAGGTGGAGACCGCGCTCGCGGCGATGCAGCGGTCGGGGTCGCACCTGGCCCGCGTCGACGTGGACGGGCGGGCCGTCGGCGTCGTGTTCCTCGAGGACATCCTCGAGGAGCTCGTCGGCGAGGTCCGCGACGCGATGCAGCGGGGGCAGATCCCCTAGACCGCCGGTCGTGTGAGGTTCGTGTGCGCAGGCGGCGTGTCGTCCGGCGTGTCGCCCGGTCTGTCCGGTTCTGGCACGGCATGGGCACCCGTGGGGGCCGTGGACACGGTGCCACGGTGCCGTTATGGTTCCGTGACCGCTCCGCCAGGAACGGGTGAACTGCGGGTTCTGAGCGGAGGTGTCGTGGGGTCGCACGCAGCGGAGCCGACTCCTCGGACACGCCGTTCCCTTCGTGAGGAGAACGCTCCCCGCACCCGGTCGCGCCGCGTCGAGGTGCCGGTCGCGAGCGACTCGATCGAGGTCCTGCCGATCACGGCGCACGGTGCGTCGTCGCCCGCGCGGCGCCGCTCCACGACCGTCGTCGGGCGCCTCGGCGTGCTGGCCGCGCTCGTGGGCGTCACGGTCGTCGTGCCGGTGACGCAGGGCGTGGCCGAGGGCGAGATCGTCCTCGGCGCCACCACGACCGAGGACGCGGACCACCCGTCGACGGTCACGGCGCTCACCGCCCTCCCGCTGTCCGACCTGCCGCCCACGTCGCTCGTCTCCGCCGACGGCTCCGCCCGCCTGCGCTCCGCGATGGACGTGTCGCGCGCCGCCGAGCGCTCGGTGCTGCCGGGCTGCGACGGCACGGCCCGCCCCACGGGCGCCAACGGCCAGCTCTCCACCGACGACCTGTGCACGCTCTGGGACGGGCGCACGCAGATGCGCGCCGACGCGGCCGTCGCGCTCGCCGAGCTCAACACGGCGTACGTCGCGCGGTTCGGCACGGACATCTGCCTGACGTCCGGCTACCGCACGCTCGCGCAGCAGCGGTCGGTGAAGGCGCAGAAGGGCGGCCTGGCGGCGACGCCCGGCAAGAGCAACCACGGGTGGGGCCTGGCGGTCGACCTGTGCGGCCTGCAGGACAACAGCACCCGCTTCGCGTGGATGAACGACAACGCGCCGGTCTACGGCTGGGAGAACCCCACGTGGGCCAAGCGCGGCGGCTCCGGCCCGTACGAGCCGTGGCACTGGGAGTACATCAAGGGCGTGAAGGCGGACGGCGAGTACTACGGCTGACGCCACCGCCCGGTGAGCCCGGGCAGCAGACGTGACGAGGGCCGGCGGTGCAGGTGCACCGCCGGCCCTCGTGCGTCGTGGGGACGGGGTCAGACGAGGCCGACGCCCCAGTGCGCCTCGTGGGTGGCACCCGCCTCGAGCTCGACGAGCAGGTCGCCCGTGCGGAACGCGTCGGCGATGCAGGACATGGGCTCGGCCGCGACGCCGCCGCGCTCGATGCCCTCGAGGCCGTCGCCCGTGCACACCTGCCAGGCGGGCAGGGTCTCGTCGGCCCACATCGCGACCGTGCGGCCGTCGGCGCCGGTGAGCCGGATCCAGGACAGGCCGTCGGCGTCGCGGATCGGCTCGAGCCACGCGTCGTCCAGCTGGACGCCCGCGAGCGGCTTCGGCTCGCGCAGGTCGAACACGCCGGCGACGGGCTCGGTGCCCGTGGGCAGCAGCCGGTTGTCGACCTCGACGTGGCGCCGCGCGTCGACCTGGAGCGTGCACTCGTCGACCGTGCCCGGGCCGGGGGACAGCCACGGGTGGTAGCCGACGCCGTAGGGCGCGACGTCCGTGCCGAGGTTGGTGGCGACGGTCGTGACGTCGAGACCGCGCTCGGTGAGGCGGTACGTCACCTCGACGCGCAGCGACCACGGGTAGCCCGGCGTGGGGACGAGGTCGTGGCGCAGCGTGACGGCGTCGGCCTGCTGCTCGACGACGTCGAAGCGCTGGTGGGCGACGAGGCCGTGGATCGCGACGCCGCGCGGCGGCTCGCTCAGGTGCAGCTGGTACGTCGTGCCGCGGTAGGCGTAGACGCCGTCGCGGACCCGGTTGGGCCAGGGCGCCAGCACGGCGCCGGAGAACGCGGGGGCGAGGGACTCGGCGGCGAACGGCAGGACGACGTCACGGTCGCCCACCCGGTACTCGCGGATGCTCGCGCCGACGGACGTGATGACGGCGACCTGGTCGCCGAGCCGCAGCTCGTGCTGGTCGCCGGTGGGGAAGGGGCTGGTCACGCGTCCACCGTAGCGGGGGTGCGAGGGGCCGTCCC
>JAPSIR010000324.1 GCA_031178625.1 Cellulomonas sp. | reverse complement strand
ACCACTCGCCGTTCGAGCCGTTGCCGTTGCGCGAGGTGTCGATGACGAACGTGCGGCCGCCGGTCAGGCGCGAGATCTCCTGGCCGTACGCCGTCGACTCCGCGGTGGTGCGGTAGTTCGACGTGTTGAGCGCGAAGCCGACCGCGTGCTCGAAGCCGACGAGCTGCAGGCGGCGCGCCGCCTCGGAGGCCGACAGCCACGCCGAGTGGCCGGCGTCGATGTAGACGCGGGCACCGGCCTGCGTCAGCGACCGGGCCGCGTACTTCAGGAACCCGATGCGGTCGCCCTGGCCGTCGCAGTCGCCGAGCTGCGCGAGCGCGTCGGGCTCGAGGATGAGGATCGGACGGCCCTGGATGCCCTGCGCGACCTGGTCGACCCAGCGCGCGTACTCGGACTGGGCGACGCCGCCGCCCGAGTACGAGCCGCAGTCACGGCCCGGGATGGCGTAGAACACCACGGTCGCGGTGCGGCCCGCGGCGAGCGCCCGGCCCGTGTAGTCGCGGAGCTCGGCCTGCGCGACCGACGCGTCGGCCCAGTTGCCCACCCAGTACGCCTGCGGCGTCAGGGCGATCTTCTCGAGCAGCGCCTTGTCGGTGCCGGACGCGGCCTGCCACGCGCGGTACGACTGGGTGGCGGTGTCGACGTAGAGCGAGCTGTTCTGCACCGGCGGCGTGGTGACCGTCGGCGTGGGCGTCGGCGTGGCCGTGCGCGTCGGGGTCGGCGTGGGCGTCGGCGTCGCGGTGGGCGTGGCCGGCGGCGTGCCGACCGTGCCCGTGCAGACGGTGCCGTTCAGCGTGAACCGCCCGGGCACCGGGTTGCTGCCGGACCACGTGCCGTTGAAGCCGAACGACACCGTGCCGTTGGTGGGCACGGAGCCGTTCCAGCCGATGTTGCGGACCGAGACCTCCGAGCCGGAGGTGGTCAGCGCGCCGTTCCACAGCTGGCCGACCTGCTGGCCGGACGCGAGCGTCCAGCGCAGGTCCCAGCTGGTCAGCGGGTCGCCGAGGTTGGTGATGGTGACGTTGGCGCCGAAGCCGCCGGGCCACTGGCTGCTCACGGCGTAGGACACGCGGCAGCCGGGTGCGGCCTGCGCGGCCGTGCTGGTCAGGGCCGTGAGGCCCGCGGTGACGACCGCGGCGGCGGCGACCGTGGCGGCCACCTTCCGGCGGACGGACGTCACCGTCGTCGTGCGGGGGGACATGTGCGCTCCTCGGGTCGGGAGGTGGACCCGCGCGCGGCGCGGGCCCGGGGTGTGCGCGGGGACTGCCGTCGTCGTCGACCCGGCGCCCGCGCGATCGACCCGAGCAAACCCGACGAACCGCCGTCGCGGCGAGCGCGCGGCACATCCCTAATCGTTTTGTCATCTGGGGCGCCGCGGCCGACGACCCCGGGCGGTGCCCCGCGACCGGCACGGCGTCGGGTCAGCGGCGGGTGCGGACGTCGCGGTGGTGGTCGCGGGTGGCACGGCGGCGACGCGCGCGCTCCTCGGCCGCGAGCCGGGCGTCGGCGCGCTGCGCCTGCCACGCCGCCTCCTTCGCGAGCCGGCGCCAGCTGTCGAACCGGCGGGCGGCGAGCTCGCCCGTCGCCAGCGCCTCGCGCACCGCGCACCCCGGCTCCGTCCCGTGCGCGCAGTCGCGGAACCGGCAGCGCGCCGCGAGCGCGGTGACGTCGGCGAACGTCGCGTCGAGGGCGTCCTCGTCGGCGACCAGCCCGACACCGCGGATGCCCGGCGTGTCGACGAGGACGGCGCCGTCCGCGAGCGGCACGAGCTCGCGGTGGGTCGTCGTGTGCCGCCCGCGCCCGTCGGCGCGCCGCTCCCCGGTCGCCATGACCCCGCGGCCGGCGAGCGCGTTGACCAGCGTGGACTTGCCGGCACCGGACGGGCCGACGGCGACGAGCGCGACACCCGGGCGCAGCAGCGCGCGCAGCGGGTCCAGGCCCTCGCCCGTCGGGACGCTCACGGTGTGCACGTCGACGCCGGGCGCGACCGCCGCGACGTCGGCCGCCATGCCGACCGGGTCGGGCACCAGGTCGGCCTTCGTCAGCACGACCACGGGCGTCGCGCCGGAGCGCCAGGCGAGCGTGAGGAGGCGCTCGACGCGCCCGAGGTCGGGCTCCGGGTCGAGGTGCTCGACCACCACCACGACGTCGACGTTCGCGGCCATCACCTGGGCGAGAGACGTCCGGTCCGCGGAGTCGCGCACGAGCGCGGTGCGGCGCGGGTGCAGCGCGGCCACGTGCGGCGGTGCGGCGCCGTCCGGCGCGACCACGTCGACGACGTCGCCCACGGTCGGCGGCACCCGCGTGCCGTCCGGGTACGGCACGAGCCCGTCGCGCTCGAGCGCCACGCGCAGCGGGGTCGCGGCCGCGTCGCCCACCGGCACCACGAGCACCGCTCCGCGGTCCGCGCGCACCACCAACCACGTCCCGGCCGC
>JAPSIR010000323.1 GCA_031178625.1 Cellulomonas sp. | reverse complement strand
CGGGCGACGCGGCGCGCCTCCAGGTAGTCCGTGAACGTGCCGCCGTACGTCGTCGGGCCGTCGAGCCCGGGGTCGAGGTCGAGCACGCCGGTGCACACCTCGTCGAGGAACACGCGGTCGTGGCTGGTGAGCAGCACGGCGCCGGGCAGGCGGCCCAGCGCGTCGGCGAGGTAGCCGGCGGCGTCGTCGTCGAGGTGGTTGGTGGGCTCGTCCAGCAGGACGGCCGCCGGCTGCCGCACCAGCAGCGCGGCGAGCGCCAGCCGGGACCGCTGCCCGCCCGACAGCGTGCCGACCGGCCGGTCCCGCGCGACGTCGCCCAGGCCGAGGCCCGCGAGCGCGAGGTCGGCCCGGCGGTCGGCGTCCCACACGCCCGCGAGCTCGGCACGCGTCAGCGCGGCCGCGTACGCGTCGGCGGCGTCCGGGGCGTCGTCCGCGAGCGCCGCGGCCGCACGCTCGATCGCGTCGGCGACGACCCGCACGTGCGCGAGCGCGGCGGCGAGCACGTCGGCGGGCGTCTCCGTCGGGTCGAGCAGCGGCTCCTGCCCGAGGAACCCGAGGTCGGGCGGGCGGACGACCTCGCCGGAGTCGGGGTCCTCGAGCCCGGCGAGCAGGCGCAGCAGCGTCGACTTGCCGACGCCGTTCTCGCCGACGACGCCGAGCCGGTGCCCGGGGTCGACGTCGACGTCGACGCCGTCGAGCACGGTGCGGCCGTCGTAGGAGCGGACGAGGGAGCGTGCACGCAGCACGGGGGTCATGCGATCACCACCTGCGGGCGCCCGGAGCGGTCGGCTCGACGTGGTCGGCTCGACGGGCGCGGTTGAGTCGGACGGGGACTCGGGGCAGGGGTCAGCTCAGCACGGGGTCGACGGTAGGCGGGACGGCCGGGCCGCGCACGGTGTTTTCCTGCAGCCGGGTCTTCCGACGGCCGGTCGGCCGCGTCAGGCGTCGCCCACGAGCCGGCGGACCGCGTCCTCGGTCAGGGCCCGGTCGAAGGGGTCCTCGTCGAGCGCGCGGTGCAGCGAGAGCCCCTCGACGAGCGCGTCGAGGCGGCGCGTGACGTCGGGCGCGAAGTGCCGGCCGAGCTCGCGGCGGCTGCGCGCCATCCACGCGGTGGTGATCGCGCGGTAGCGGGGGTCGCGCGCGGCGAGCGTGTACAGCTCGTACATGACGACGCGCTCGGCGTTCGTCCGCGGGTCGGAGAGCTCGTGCACGAGGTCGACGACGGCCGTCAGCGCCTCCGCCCGGTCGTGCGCCGCGCCGAGCCGCTGCGCGAACCGCTCGCCGCTGCGGTCCGCGAACCGCGTGAACGCCTCGTGCAGCAGGTCGTCCATGCCCTCGAAGTGGTAGGTCATCGACCCGAGCGGCACGTCGGCGCGCGCGGCGATGCGGCGGTGTGAGACGCCGGCGACCCCCACCTCGGCGACGAGCTCGAGCGTGACGTCGAGGATGCGGTCCCGGCGTCCGGGGTCGGTGCGGCGCGCGCGCATCGTCGGCTCAGACGCCGCGGACGACGCGGGCGAGCGTCCGCTGGTGGTCGCTGCGGGGGTCGCCGGCGAACCAGTCGGCCGGGGTGCCGTCGGCGGTCGGCCGGTCGTCGGTAAGCATGTGTACGAGCGTACGCATGTCGGTGGACGACGTCCACGGCGACCTGCTCGACATCGCGCCGACGCGGGTCGCCGCCGGGCCTCCGAGCACCTCACCACCGACGTCGTCCCGCATCGCGGGCGCACCGGTCCCCGAACCCGTGGTCCTGCAGGGGCCGGGGCCGGGGCGACGCACGATCGCGGGGTCGCCGGAGAGGCGTCCCGGCTCGCGGTCAGCGGGCCGTGCGTGCCGCCGTCACCGTCGCGATGTAGCCGGTGAGCGCCTCGCGGCTGCGGACCAGGGTGGCGATGCGGGCGTCGAGGGACGCGCGCTCGTGCTCGAGGCCGGCGAGCAACTCGGGCGTGGCCTCGTCCGGGAGGATGTCCGGGCCGCCGTCCAGGCACGGCAGCATCCGCTCGATGACGCGGGTCGGGATGCCGCTGTCGAGCAGCCCGCGGATCTGGCGGACCCGCACGACCGTCTCCTCGTCGTAGTCGCGGTACCCGTTGGGCTCCCGGCGCGACGCGATGAGCCCCAGCTGCTCGTAGTGGCGCAGCGATCGGGCCGACGCCCCCGTCGCCGCGGCGACCTCCCCGATGCGCACCGTGCTCCCTCCGCGCGGGCCGACTTGACCCTGACACCGGTGTGAAGCATGCACGGTGGCGGCACGGCACCGCGAACCGCGGCGCCCCGACCGACCCGACCCAGCCGCCACCCCGGAGGACCCCCGTGCCCGTGTCCCTGTCGAACCCCGACGGCCTCGCCCCCGTCGACCTCTACCGCCACGTGTCCGTCGCGACCGGCAGCCGCACCGTCCGCGTCGCCGGGCAGGTCGCGCTCGACGGCGAGGGGCGGCTCGTCGGCGCCGGCGACCTCGCCGC
>JAPSIR010000104.1 GCA_031178625.1 Cellulomonas sp. | reverse complement strand
GACGAGTTGCGACACGCCCGCGTGTCGCAGCGCGCGACGACCCCCGCGTTGCTAGCGTCACCAGCGCACACACGTCCCGCCGGCCCCGTCGCCGGGCGGGTGTGCGGCTCGAGGCAGCCGGGTGGTCCGGCGGATGGGAGACGACGCGATGGCCGGAGCGCTGCGCAAGACGATGCTGTACCTCGGCCTGGCCGACGACCGGACCGAGCACGAGGAGTACCTCGACGAGTACGAGGAGCCGGAGGTCGTCGACGTGCCCGAGGAGCCCTACGAGGCGCAGGTGACACCCCTGCACCGCACGCCGCGGGTGCAGGCCGCACCGGCGCCGCGCGAGCAGGCGGACCTGCGCCGCATCACCACCATCCACCCGCGCTCGTACAACGACGCGCGCAAGATCGGCGAGGCGTTCCGCGAGGGCACGCCCGTGATCATGAACCTGTCGGACATGGACGACGCGGACGCCAAGCGTCTCGTCGACTTCTCCGCCGGCCTGATCTTCGGGCTGCACGGCGCGATCGAGCGCGTCACCAGCAAGGTCTTCCTCCTGTCGCCCGCGCACGTCGAGCTCGCGGGGGACGCGTCCCCCGCGGACAACTCGACACGCTCCGGCTTCTACAACCAGAGTTGACGCGTGCGTCTCCTGGCCAACCTGCTGTACCTCGTCGTCCTCGCCTTCTTCCTGCTGCTGCTCGTGCGCCTCGTGATGGACTGGGTCCAGGTCTTCGCGCGCGAGTGGCGGCCGACGGGAGTCGCGCTCGTCGTCGCCGAGGTGACCTACTCCGTGACCGACCCGCCGCTGCGCGCACTGCGCCGCGTGCTGCCCCCGGTGGGCATCGGGCCGGTCCGTCTCGACCTGGCGTTCCTCGTCCTCGCACTCGGCTGCTCGCTGCTGCTGTCGGTGCTGGCGCGGGTGTGACGGAGGTCCGCACGACCCCGTCCGGCGCCCCCGCAGGGTGCGTCGCGGGGGACGTGCGACGCTTGTTTTCTCCGCTACGGTGGCCCGAGGCGGTCGGTGGACTGACTGCCGCCGGCCAGAGCCAGCACGACCGACAGAGGTGACGACGATGGCACTGCTGACCGCAGACGACGTCCTGAACAAGAAGTTCCAGGCGACCAAGTTCCGCGAGGGGTACGACCAGGACGAGGTCGACGACTTCCTGGACGAGGTCGTCAACACCCTGCGGGACCTGCAGGGCGAGAACGAGGACCTCAAGACGAAGCTCGCGGCGGCCGAGCGCCGGATCGCCGAGCTCAGCCGTGCCGGTGCCCAGCAGGCCGCCCCCGCCCCGAAGCCCGAGCCGGCCCCCGTGCCCGAGCCGCAGCCCGCGCCCGTGCCGGCGGTCGCGCCGCAGCCGCCCGTCGTGCAGGCGCCCGCGCCGGCCCCCCGGGGCAACGAGCCGGAGTCCGCGACCGGCATGCTCGCCCTCGCCCAGAAGCTGCACGACGACTACGTGCGCAGCGGCCAGGAGGAGTCGGACCGCCTCATCAACGAGGCCAAGACGCGCGCCAACCGCATCGTCCGCGAGGCCGAGGAGACGTCGCAGCGCACGCTCGGCCAGCTCGAGCAGGAGCGGTCGCTCCTCGAGCGCAAGATCGACGAGCTGCGCGTGTTCGAGCGCGACTACCGCACGCGCCTCAAGAGCTACCTCGAGAACCTCCTCGGCGACCTCGAGAACCGTGGCAACGCGCTCCCGCCGCGCTCCGGCCAGGGCCAGCAGGTCCCCGAGAAGCAGGGCATCTGACCTCTGTCGCCGCCGGTCGCCGTCCTCGTCGTGGACGTGCGGCCGGCGGCGTCGTGCTGCCCGCGCCCGGCCGGCCCGCGCGCCGGCGCTGACGGGTGCCGGTCGCGTGCGCGGGTGCCGGTCGCAGCGGGTCGCGGCGACGGGACCCGGCTCCCCGGTGTGCCGGGTCCGTCCTGTTGTGCCCCGGCGCGGACCCGCATACAGTCGCCGCACTCGAGACGGGGGGAACGTCCGTGACCATGAACGACGCACCGACGACGCTGGCGGTCGACGCAGACGGAGGGGCGCCGGTCACGTTGCCCGCGCTGCCGGTCCGCGACGGCGAGGAGCCGTGGACGCAGGCCGAGGTCCAGGAGGTGGCGGACGAGCTCACCGCCGACCGGGAACGACTTGCCGGCGAGCTGCTCGCCGCCGGCGCCGAGCTGTCCGAGCTCCTGCGGAACTCCGGGGACGGCGCGGGCGACGACCAGGCCGACTCCGGCTCGTCCGCGCTCGAGCGCGAGCACGAGCTCACGCTGGTGAACAACACGCGTGACCTGCTCGAGCAGACCGCCCACGCGCTGGAGCGCCTCGACGCCGGCACGTTCGGCGTGTGCGAGGCGTGCGGGCGCGCGATCGGCAAGGCCCGGCTGCAGGCGTTCCCCCGTGCGACGCTCTGCGTGGGCTGCAAGCAGCGCGAGGAGCGCCGCTGACCCGCCCGTAGACTCCTGCGGTGCCCACGACCGACGGAACGACGGCCCAGCCCGACCTGCCGGGGGAGCCTGCCGAGGCGCGGCTCCCGTGGACGCGCCCGGAGCGCTCGCCACGACGCCGGCTGCTGACGCTGCTCACCGGCCTGACCGTGGGTGTGCTCGTCGTCGACCAGCTCACCAAGGTGTGGGCGGTCGCGACGCTGGCGCCGGGGGAGCGCACCGCGCTGCTCGGGGACCTCTTCGGCCTGCAGCTCGTGCGCAACCCCGGTGCGGCGCTGTCCATCGCCACGGGCATGACGTGGGTGCTCACCCTCGTCGCGGTCGCGGTCGTGGTCGTCATCGTGCGGGCGTCGCGCCGGATCGGGTCGACGGGCTGGGCCGTCGCGCTCGGCCTGCTGCTCGGCGGCGCGCTCGGCAACCTCGTCGACCGCATGGTGCGCGAGCCGGGCCCCGCCCGCGGGCACGTCATCGACTTCCTCGCCTACGGCGAGCTGTTCGTCGGCAACGTCGCGGACATCGCCATCGTCGCGGCGGCGCTGCTCGTGGTGCTGCTCAGCGCCCGCGGCGTCCACCTCGACGGCTCCCGGGACGGCGACCCGGACGGTCCGGCCGACGCCGGCGGTCCGACCGACGCCGACGGGCCGACCGACGCCGACGGGCCGGCCGACACGGACGGGCCCGTCGATGCGCCCGTCGTCGACGCGCCCGACGGGGCGCCCGTGGCGGCGGACGACGCCGTGCGCCGCGACGGGGGTGCCGCGTGAGCGACACGCGCGCGCTGCCGGTGCCGGACGGGCTCGCGGGCGAGCGGGTCGACGCGGCGCTGGCGCGCATGCTCGGGCTCTCGCGCACGCGCGCGGCCGAGATCGCCGCGGGCGGCGGCGTGCGGGTGGACGGCCGCGAGGTCGGCAAGTCCGACCGCCTGCCGGCCGGGGCGTGGCTCGAGGTCGACCTGGTCGCGGCCACGCCGGCGCCGGCCGTCGCGGTGGTGCCCGAGCCGGTGCCGGGCATGCGCATCGTGCACGACGACGACGACGTCGTCGTGATCGACAAGCCGGTCGGCGTCGCGGCGCACCCGTCGCCGGGGTGGGCGGGTCCGACCGTCGTCGGCGCCCTCGTCGCGGCCGGCTACCGGATCTCCACGTCCGGCGCGGCGGAGCGGCAGGGCATCGTGCACCGCCTCGACGCGGGGACGACGGGCCTCATGGTCGTGGCCAAGAGCGAGCACGCGTACACGGTCCTCAAGCGCGCGTTCAAGGAGCGCACGGTCGAGAAGGTGTACCACGCGCTCGTCCAGGGCCACCCGTCGCCGACCACGGGGACCATCGACGCGCCGATCGGGCGGCACCCCTCGTCGGACTGGAAGTTCGCGGTCGTGGCGGACGGCAAGCCGTCGGTCACGCACTACGAGGTGCTCGAGATGCTCCCGGGGGCGTCGCTCGTCGAGATCCACCTGGAGACGGGCCGCACGCACCAGATCCGCGTGCACATGGCGGCGCTGCGGCACTCCCTGGTGGGCGACCTCACGTACGGCGCGGACCCGTCGCTGGCGGCGCGCCTCGGCGTGCAGCGGCAGTGGCTGCACGCGATGCGGCTGGGCTTCGAGCACCCGGGCACGGGGCAGTGGCTCGAGGTGTCGAGCGAGTACCCGGCGGACCTCGCGGACGGTCTCGAGAGGCTGCGCGCCGCGTACGCGTGAGCAGCCTCACGGGCGCCCCGGCGTGTCCCGCCGACACGGCCGAGGGGCCTGCGGGGGTGTCCCCGGGGCGACGTAGGATCGCCCGCATGGCATCTGCTGGAGGCTCCGACTTCGTCCACCTCCACGTGCACACCGAGTACTCGATGCTCGACGGCGCGGCTCGCCTCGGCGACCTCTTCGAGGAGGTGCAGCGGCAGGGCCAGACGGCCATCGCGACGACCGACCACGGGTACCTGTTCGGTGCGTACGACTTCTGGGCCAAGGGCACGGCGGCGGGCATCAAGCCGATCATCGGCGTCGAGGCGTACGTGACCCCGGGCACGAGCCGGTTCGACCAGACCCGCGTGCGCTTCGGCACCCAGGGCCAGGAGGCGGACGACGTCTCGGCGCGCGGCGCGTACACCCACATGACGCTGCTCGCGCGCAACAACGAGGGCCTGCACAACCTGTTCCGCGCGAGCTCGCTCGCGTCGCTCGAGGGGCAGATGGGCAAGTGGCCGCGCATGGACCGCGACCTGCTCCAGCGCTACGGGAAGGGTCTGCTCGCGACGTCCGGGTGCCCGTCGGGGGAGATCCAGACGCGGCTGCGGCTCGGCCAGTGGGACGAGGCCGTGCGCGTGGCCGGCGAGCTGCAGGACATCTTCGGCAAGGACTTCTTCTACGTCGAGCTGATGGACCACGGGATCGACATCGAGACCCGCGTCCTGAAGGACCTGCTGCGCCTGTCCGAGCACATCGGCGCGCCGCTGGTCGCGACGAACGACCTGCACTACGTCAGGCGCGAGGACAGCGCGTCGCAGGAGGCGCTGCTCGCGATCAACTCCGGCTCGACGCTGTCTGACCCCGACAGGTTCAAGTTCGACGGCGACGGCTACTACGTGAAGTCGGCCGCGGAGATGCGGCGCATCTGGGCGGAGCTGCCCGAGGCGTGCGACAACACGCTGCGGATCGCCGAGCAGTGCGAGGTCTCGTTCAACACCTCGGCGAACTACATGCCGAACTACCCGGTCCCGGACGGGGAGGACGAGACCAGCTGGTTCGTCAAGGAGGTCGAGAAGGGCCTGCACCACCGCTACCCGGCCGGCATCCCGGACGAGGTGCGCAAGCAGGCCGAGTACGAGACCGAGGTCATCACCCAGATGGGCTTCCCGGGGTACTTCCTCGTGGTCGCCGACTTCATCAACTGGGCGAAGGACAACGGGATCCGCGTCGGTCCCGGCCGTGGTTCGGGCGCCGGCTCCATGGCGGCGTACGCGATGAAGATCACCGACCTCGACCCGCTGCAGCACGGCCTGATCTTCGAGCGGTTCCTCAACCCCGACCGCGTCTCGATGCCCGACTTCGACGTCGACTTCGACGAGCGTCGGCGCGGCGAGGTCATCCGGTACGTGACGGAGAAGTACGGCGAGGACCGCGTCGCGCAGATCGTCACGTACGGCACGATCAAGGCCAAGCAGGCGCTCAAGGACTCCGCGCGCCTGCTGGGTATGCCGTTCGCGATGGGGGAGAAGCTCACCAAGGCGATGCCGCCCGCGATCATGGGCAAGGACATCAGCCTCACGGGCATCTTCGACCCCGCGGACAAGCGCTACCACGAGGCGGAGGAGTTCCGGCAGATCCATGCCGCGGACCCCGACGCGCAGCGCGTCGTCGAGCTCGCCAAGGGCATCGAGGGCCTGAAGCGGCAGTGGGGCGTGCACGCCGCCGGCGTCATCATGTCGAGCGAGCCGCTCATCGACATCATCCCGATCATGCGACGTCCCCAGGACGGCGCGGTCATCACGCAGTTCGACTACCCGACGTCCGAGGGCCTCGGCCTGATCAAGATGGACTTCCTCGGGCTGCGCAACCTGACGATCCTCGACGACGCGCTCGAGAACATCGTGATGAACGGCAAGGACCCGGTCGTCCTCGAGGAGCTCACGCTCGACGACCGCAAGACGTACGACCTGCTGGGCCGCGGCGACACCCTGGGCGTGTTCCAGCTCGACGGCGGCGGCATGCGCACCCTGCTGCGGCTGATGCGCCCCGACAACTTCGAGGACATCTCCGCGGTCGGCGCGCTCTACCGGCCGGGCCCGATGGGCGCGAACTCGCACACCAACTACGCGCTGCGCAAGAACGGCGCGCAGGAGGTCACGCCGATCCACCCCGAGCTGGAGGAGCCGCTCGCGGAGATCCTCGGCACGACGTACGGCCTGATCGTGTACCAGGAGCAGGTCATGGCGATCGCGCAGCGCGTCGCCGGGTACTCGCTCGGACAGGCCGACATCCTGCGCCGCGCGATGGGCAAGAAGAAGAAGGCCGAGCTCGACAAGCAGTTCGCCGGCTTCTCGGCCGGCATGCAGGAGCGCGGCTTCTCGATGGCGGCCGTGCAGACGCTGTGGGACATCCTGCTGCCGTTCTCCGACTACGCGTTCAACAAGGCGCACTCGGCCGCGTACGGCGTCGTCTCGTACTGGACCGCGTACCTCAAGGCGAACTACCCGACCGAGTACATGGCCGCGCTGCTCACGAGCGTGCGCGACGACAAGGACAAGTCGGCGCTGTACCTCAACGAGTGCCGGCGCATGGGCATCACGGTGCTCCCGCCGGACGTGAACTCGTCGTCCGCGAACTTCACTGCCGTCGGCAAGGACATCCGCTTCGGGCTCACCGCGGTGCGCAACGTCGGCGCGAACGTCGTCGACGCGATCGTCGCGACGCGCGAGCAGAAGGGCGCGTTCGCGTCCTTCACCGACTTCCTCGACAAGGTCCCCGCGGTGGTCTGCAACAAGCGGACCATCGAGTCCCTCATCAAGGCGGGCGCCTTCGACTCCCTGGGCCACCCGCGGCGCGCGCTGCTGCTCGTCCACGAGCAGGCCGTCGACTCGGTCATCGGCGTCAAGCGGCGCGAGGCCGAGGGGCAGTTCGACCTGTTCGCCGACCTCGCCGGCGGCGACGAGGGCGGCGGTGTGAGCGTCGCGATCCCCGAGCTGCCCGACTGGGACAAGAAGCAGCGGCTCGCCTTCGAGCGCGAGATGCTCGGCCTCTACGTCTCGGACCACCCGCTGTCGGGGCTGGAGCACGTGCTCTCAGCCGCGGCGGACGTGTCGATCGCGACCCTCAACGCCGACGAGGCGCGCCCCGACGGGTCGACCGTGGTCGTCGCCGGGCTGGTCACCGGGCTGCAGCGCAAGATGTCGAAGCAGGGCAACCCGTGGGCCGCGGTCACGCTGGAGGACATGGAGGGGTCCGTCGAGATCATGTTCTTCGGCGAGACCTACCTGGCCTACTCGACCGCGCTCGCCGAGGACGCCGTGCTGGTCGTCCGCGGGCGTGTGCGCCGCCGCGACGAGACGATGCAGCTGCAGGCGATGGAGGTGTCGATCCCCGACGTCTCCCAGGCGGCGGACGCCCCGGTCGTCGTCTCGCTCGCCGAGTCGCGCTGCACGCCGCCGGTGGTCGAGCGGCTGCGCGAGGTGCTCTCGACCCACCCGGGCGTCACCGAGGTCCACCTGCGCCTGACGAACCCGGGCAAGGTCACGGTGATGCGCCTCGACGACGGCCTGCGCGTCGAGCGGTCGCCGTCGCTGTACGGCGACCTCAAGGCGCTGCTCGGGCCGAGCTGCCTGTCGGCCTGACGGCCCCGCCCGGCGGGGGTCCCCTCGGGTCGCGGGGGTCGCGCGGGGTCGGCGGGGGTGCGGGCTCAGGCGACGGTGAACGTGACCGTGCCGGTGGGCAGGTCGACCTCGACGACGGCGCCGCGCGTCACCTGCCGGCCACGACGGTTCTCGGGCTCGCCGTCGACGCGGACGGCGTCGTCCTCGAGCAGCGCCCGCGCGTCCGCACCCGAGTCGGCGACGCCCGCCAGCTTGAGCAGCTGACCGAGCCGGATGACCTCGTCGCGCACGTGCACCTCGTCCATGGCGCCATGATCGCGCACCGCGCCCGCCCGAGGCGTTCGTGTAACCGTTGCGTTATATAACCGATGGTGCAAACGTAGGCGCATGCACCCGATGGACGCGCTGGGGGAGCCGGTCCGGCGCCGCCTCGTCGAGCTCCTCGCCGACGGCGAGCGCACGGCGGGCGACCTCGCCGCGGCGGTCGGGGCCGAGCACGGCATCAGCCAGCCGGCGGTCTCGCGGCACCTGCGCGTGCTGCGCGAGGCCGGCGTGGTCGCGTCGCGGCCGGACGGCCCCGTCCGGCTCTACGCCGTGCGTCCGCAGGCGCTCGACCAGGTCGGTGCGTGGGCCGGTGCCATGACGCGGTACTGGCGCACGGGCCTCGACGCGCTCGCCACGGAGGTGGCACGCGGACGCGGCCGGGCGGCACCGAGCGAGGGCGACGGAGGCGGACGATGACGGGATCGGCGGACGACGTGCGCGGGGTGCTGACCCGGCGCGACGACGGCGTGGAGGTGCGGTTCGACCGGTGGTACGCCACGACGCCCGAGGACCTGTGGGCGGCCGTGACGCGGCCGGACCGCGTCGCGCGCTGGCTGGGACCGCTGTACGGCGACCTGCGCGTCGGCGGCCGCTACGAGCTGCGGATGGGCGACGACGTGCCCGACGCGGCGGAGAACGCGACCGGTGAGGTCCTCGTCTGCACGCCGCCGCACGAGCTGGCCGTCACCTGGGTGTTCCCCGACGAGACGGTCACGCGCGTCGACGTGCGGCTGCGCGCCCAGGGTGACGGGACGCGCCTGCTGCTGCGCCACACGGGGCTCGCCGAGGGCGGCGCGCGTGGCTACGGCGGCGGGTGGCACGCGTGCCTCGACCAGCTCGCCGACCACGTCGCGGGCCGGCCGGTCCGCCCGTGGGACGCCCTCTACGCGGCGGCCGCGCCCGCCTACGCGGACGCCCGTCCCGGCGCGGCGCCACCCGCCTAGACTCGCACCGTGATCTCCCGCATCGACCTGCGTGGCCGCCGTCCGTCCCGTCGTGAGCTGCTCGCCGAGCTGCCGCGTGCCGAGCTGGACGTCGAGCACGCCGCGGCGGCCGTCGCGCCGATCCTCGCGCAGGTCCGCGCCGACGGCGCCCGCGCGCTGCGCGACCTGTCGGAGCGGTTCGACGGCGTGCGGCCGGAGCACCTGCGCGTGCCGGCCGCCGCGCTCGAGGACGCCCTGACGGTCCTGGACCCGCAGGTGCGTGCGGCGCTCGAGGAGACGATCCGGCGCGTCCGGCAGGTGCACGGCGCCCAGCGTCCGCAGGACTTCACCGTCGACGTAGCGCCCGGCGCGCGCGTGCGGCAGCGCTGGATCCCCGTGCGCCGCGTGGGCCTGTACGTGCCCGGCGGCCTGGCGGTCTACCCGTCGTCGGTCGTGATGAACGTCGTCGCCGCGCAGGAGGCGGGTGTCGACCAGCTCGTCGTCGTGTCCCCGCCGCAGAAGGAGCGCGACGGGCTGCCCGACCCGGTCGTGCTCGCGACCTGCGCCCTGCTCGGCGTGGACGAGGTCTACGCCGTGGGCGGTGCGCAGGCCGTCGCGATGCTCGCGTACGGCGCGGCGGGCAGCGACGAGGTGGACGGCGAGACGCTCTGCGAGCCGGTGGACGTCATCACGGGGCCGGGCAACGTGTACGTCGCCGCGGCCAAGCGGCTCGTGCGCGGGCTCGTCGGCATCGACGCGGAGGCCGGTCCGACCGAGATCGCGATCCTCGCCGACGGCACGGCGGACGCGTCGCACGTCGCCGCCGACCTCGTCTCGCAGGCGGAGCACGACCCGCTCGCGGCCGCCGTGCTCGTGACGCCGTCGGTCGAGCTCGCGGGCGCGGTCGAGGCGAAGCTCGTGGACCGCAGCGAGGTGACCATGAACCGGGAGCGCGTGGTGACGGCGCTGCGCGGCGCGCAGTCGGCGATCGTCCTCGTCGACGACCTCGAGGCGGGTCTCGACGTGGTGAACGCGTACGGCGCCGAGCACCTCGAGATCCAGACGGTCGACGCCGCGGCCTGGGCCGACCGGGTCACGAGCGCCGGGGCGATCTTCGTCGGGCCGTGGTCGCCGGTGTCCCTCGGCGACTACATGGCGGGGTCGAACCACGTGCTGCCGACCGGCGGGTGCGCGCACTTCGCCAGCGGGCTGGGCGTGCACTCCTTCGTCCGCGCGGTCCAGGTCATCGAGTACGACGCCGACGCGCTCGCCGAGGTGGCGGACCGGGTCGTCGCGCTCGCCGACGCCGAGGGTCTGCCCGCGCACGGCGAGGCGGTGCGGGCGCGCTTCTGACGCGACCGGCCGGCACCGCGCGGTCCGGTACGCGCGGTGCCGCGACCGGACCGCGCTCGGCGGGTCGGCCGTCCGCGCGCTGCGTCAGCCGACGCCCAGCACGAACGGCAGCACCTCGGTGGCGCCCGCGCGGCGCAGCAGGCGCCCCGCGACGGTGAGCGTCCAGCCGGTGTCGGTACGGTCGTCGACGAGCAGGACGCGCCGTCCCGCGACGGCCGCGGCCACGTCGTCCGGCAGCTGCACGTGGCGGGCGACGTCGGCGAGCCGCTGCGCGGAGTTCACGTCGTGCCGCGGCGGGGTGCCCACGGCGGCCAGCGAGCCGG
>JAPSIR010000322.1 GCA_031178625.1 Cellulomonas sp. | reverse complement strand
CAAGGAGCTGCACCGCCGCCGCGCCGCGCAGGTCGCCGCCGGGGACGACTCCCCCGTGCGCGCCCTCGTGTCCGTGTGCGCCGCGGGCGGCCTCGGCCTCACCGCGATCCTCGAGGCCGCCTGACCGCCGGGCCGCACGCCGTCACCCCCCCGGACGGCGTGCGGCCCGGCCCCTCTCCCGACGCCGCGGCGCGCCCGCCGGCCCGGACCGACGCAGGAGCAGCGATGACCGACACGTACCTCGAGCTCGTCAACAGCGGGCTGACCAAGAAGATCGCGCAGCAGCTCGGCCTGCCGCGCCCGGCGCGCCTGCGCCGGTACCGGCCGGGACAGCCGCTCGTGGACGGGCCGGTCCTCGTGCTCGGCTCCGGCGCGGACGCCGACGCGCTCGCGACGCTCCTCTCGTCGCCCGCCGGCGGCCCGGCGTCGCCGCGCCCGGACGCGCCGGTCGTCCTCGACGGCTGGGACCTCGACGTGCACCGGCACCCGGCGCCGGACGTGCGGTACGCCGCGGTGGTGCTCGTGCTCACCGACGTCGCGCACCCCGACGACCTCACCGCACCCGTGCTCGCCGCGGCCGCCACGCTCAAGACCCTGCGGCCGGCCGCACGCGTCGTGACCGTCTCGCGGCCCGCGCTCGAGACGGACGCGCCCGCGGTCGCCGCCGCCCGCCAGGGCGTCGACGCGTTCCTGCGCTCGCTCGCCAAGGAGCTGCGCGCGGGCGGCACGGGCAACGGTCTCGTGGTCGCGGCCGACGTGCCGGTGACCGCGCCGAGCGTCGTCGCGGGGCTGCGGTTCCTGCTGTCGACGCGGTCGGCGTTCGTCGACGGGCAGCTGCTCGAGGTCGACTCCGACGCCGGCGAGCTGCCGACCGACTGGGACCGGCCGCTGGCCGGCAAGGTCGCGGTCGTCACGGGTGCCGCCCGCGGCATCGGCGCCGCGATCGCCGACGTCCTGGCGCGCGACGGCGCGACCGTCGTCGCCGTCGACGTCCCCGCCGCGGGCGAGCAGCTCGCGGCCGTCGCCAACCGCGTGCGGGGCACCGCGCTGCAGCTCGACGTCACGGCCGACGACGCGGGCGAGCGCATCCTCGAGCACGCTCGCGCGCGGCACGGGCGGCTCGACGTCGTCGTGCACAACGCCGGCATCACGCGCGACAAGCTCCTCGCCAACATGTCGGACGACAGGTGGGCGTCCGTGCTGGCCGTGAACATCGCCGCGCAGCTGCGCATCAACGAGGCGCTGCTGACGTCGGGCGACTTCGCGGACGCGCCGCGGGTCGTCGCGCTCGCGTCCACGTCCGGCATCGCCGGCAACCGCGGGCAGACGAACTACGCCGCCAGCAAGGGCGGCGTCATCGGCATGGTCCGCGCGACCGCGCCGCTGCTCGCGCCGTTCGGCGGCACCGCCAACGCGGTCGCCCCCGGGTTCATCGAGACCGAGATGACCGCGCGCATCCCCGCCGTCACGCGGCAGGTCGCGCGCCGGCTCAACTCGCTGCAGCAGGGCGGCCTGCCCGTCGACGTCGCCGAGGCCGTCGCGTTCCTCGCCTCGCCGGCCGCGGGCGGGATCGTCGGGCGCACCCTGCGCGTGTGCGGGCAGAACATGGTGGGCCGGTGAGCGAGCCGCGGGAGGTGCGGCTCGCGGCCGTGCCGGGGCTCGGCGGGCTCTACGGGCGGGCGGCCGCCGGTGCGGCGCGGCTCGCCCTGCGCGGCGGGTCGCGACGGGTGTCGGCGCCGCTGCCGGACGTGCTGCACGCGGTCGACGACGTCCGCGTCGACGCCGCGCACCTGACGGCGTACCAGCGGCTGCTCGGCGAGCCCGGCACGGACGCGCTGCCCGCCGGGTACGTGCACGTGCTGGCGTTCCCGGTCGCGACCGCGCTCATGGTCCGCGACGACTTCCCGCTGCCGCTGCTCGGGATGGTGCACCTCGCCAACCGGGTCGAGCAGCGCCGGCCGCTGCTGCTGGGCGACGTGCTCGCCGTGCGCGCGCACGCCGAGGGCATGCGTCCGCACGCGCGGGGCACGCAGGTGGACCTGGTCGTGGAGGTGCGCGGCGGCGCGGCGGACGACGTCGCGTGGCGCGGCGTGTCGACGTACCTGGCGCCCGGGCGGCGCCTCGCGGACGCGGGCGACCAGGAGCCGGCCGAGCGCCCGGCCTTCGTGCCGCCCGCTCCCACGGGCACGTGGCGCCTCGACGCCGGCACCGGCCGCCGCTACGGCGCCGTGTCGGGCGACCGCAACCCCATCCACCTGTCGGCGCTCACCGCGCGGCCGTTCGGGTTCCCGCGGGCCATCGCGCACGGCATGTACACGGCGTCGCGGCTGCTCGCGGACGTGGGCGCCGTGCGGGGCGACGCGTTCGCGTGGTCGGTGGAGTTCGTCAAGCCGGTGCTGCTGCCCGGCACGGTGGCGGTCAGCACGCGTCCCGCCGACGCGGACGGGTACGACCTGGCCGCGTGGCACGCCCGCACGGGCAAGCCGCACGTCCTGGGCACGGTCG
>JAPSIR010000321.1 GCA_031178625.1 Cellulomonas sp. | reverse complement strand
CCGGAAGCTAAGCCCTTCAGCGCCGATGGTACTGCACTCGCCAGGGTGTGGGAGAGTAGGACGCCGCCGGACAACCATTCCACGAAGGCCCACCCGACCACGGGTGGGCCTTCGTGCGTTCCTGGGCATGGTGGTGCGTCCTCAAGGCGTTCGCGACCGCCGGCCGCAGCCGGATCGCGGCGCTCCGGCGCACGTCCCTGACGGGCGACCACCCTCGTCGCGTGGAAAGGCCCGCACGCCGAGCGTGCGGGCCCTTCCTCATGCCGTCCGGTACATCGCCGCGGTCAGTCCTCCTCCGCCACGAAGACGACGACGCCGAGCGGGGGGACCCGCACCTGCGCGGAGTACGGCCGGCTGTAGTGCTCGACCGGCTCGGCCTCCACACCGCCGAGGTTGCCCACGCCGGAGCCGCCGTAGACCGTGGCGTCCGAGTTGAACGCCTCGCGCCACCGACCGCCGTGCGGCAGGGGCAGGCGGTACGCCTCGTGCGGGACGCCCGCGAAGTTGACGACCACCGCCACCGTGGGGGTCTCGACGCCCTTGCGCAGGTACGCCAGCAGGTTCAGGTCGGCCTCGTCGGACGCGAGCCACTCGAACCCGTCGGGCGTGTGGTCGAGCTGCCACAGCGCCGGTGTCGCGCGATAGAGGGCGTTGAGGTCCTGGACGGCGCGCTGCACGCCGTGGTGCGCGGCGTCGTCGAGCGTGTACCAGTCGAGCGACCGGGCCTCGGCCCACTCGTGCTGCTGCGCGAACTCCTGGCCCATGAACAGCAGCTGCTTGCCCGGGTGCGTCCACTGGTAGCCCAGCAGGGCGCGGACGCCGGCGAGCTTCTGCCAGTGGTCGCCCGGCATCCGCTCGTAGAGCGAGCCCTTGCCGTGCACGACCTCGTCGTGGCTGATCGGCAGGACGAAGTGCTCGGAGTACGCGTACACGAGCGAGAACGTGATCTCGTGGTGGTGGTACCGGCGGTTGATCGGCGCCTCGCGCAGGTAGCGGAGGGTGTCGTTCATCCAGCCCATGTTCCACTTCAGGCCGAACCCGAGCCCGTTGCCTGACGTGGCCGCCGTGACGCCCGGCCAGGCGGTCGACTCCTCGGCGATCATCATGATGCCGGGGGTGCGGCGGTAGGACGTCGCGTTCGCCTCCTGCAGGAACGAGATGGCCTCCAGGTTCTCGCGGCCGCCGTACACGTTCGGGCGCCACTGACCCGGCTGGCGCGAGTAGTCGAGGTACAACATCGACGCGACGGCGTCGACGCGCAGGCCGTCGACATGGAACTCCTCGAGCCAGTACGTCGCGTTCGCGACGAGGAAGTTGCGCACCTCGGAGCGGCCGAAGTTGAAGACGTACGTCCCCCAGTCGGGGTGCTCGCCGAGCAGCGGGTCCGGGTGCTCGTAGAGGGGCGTGCCGTCGAACTGCGCGAGCGCCCACTCGTCCTTGGGGAAGTGCGCCGGCACCCAGTCGAGGATGATCCCGATGCCCGCCTGGTGCAGGCAGTCGACGAGGTAGCGGAAGTCGTCGGGGTGGCCGAACCGCGCGGTCGGCGCGAAGTACGACGACACCTGGTAGCCCCACGAGCCACCGAAGGGGTGCTCCGCGACGGGCAGCAGCTCGACGTGCGTGAAGCCCATCTCGACGACGTAGTCGGTGAGCTGGTGCGCGAGGTCGCGGTAGGAGAGCCCCTGGCGCCACGAGCCGAGGTGCACCTCGTAGATGCTCACCGGACCCGCGTGCGGGTCGCGGTCGCCGCGCCGCGTGAGCCACTCGTCGTCGCCCCACGTGTACCGGGACTCGACGACGACCGACGCCGTCGCCGGCGGCACCTCCGTGGCCTTCGCCATGGGGTCGGCCTTCTGCCGCCACGATCCGTCGGCGCCGAGGATCTCGAACTTGTAACGGGCGCCGGACGCGACCCCCGGCACGAAGATCTCCCAGACGCCGCTCTCGCCGAGCGAGCGCATGGCGTGGGTGGCGCCCTGCCAGTGGTTGAAGTCGCCGACGACGCGCACGGCGCGGGCGTTCGGGGCCCACACGGCGAACGACGTGCCGCTGACGTCGCCGAGGGTGCCCGGGTACGTGTGCGTGTTCGCGCCGAGGACGTCCCACAGCTGCTCGTGCCGGCCCTCGCGCAGGAGGTGGCGGTCGAGCTCGCGGACCGTCGGGAGGAAGCGGTACGGGTCGTCCGCGGTCGACGCGGTGCCGTCGTAGGTGACCTCGAGGCGGTAGTCCGGCACGTCGGTGCCCGGCAGCACCGTCACCCACACGCCGTCCTGCTCGTGCACCGCGTCCGTGCGGCCGTCGCGCGTGACGACGACGACGCGGTCGGCCAGCGGGCGCAGCGTGCGGACCGTGACGCCACCGTCCCCGACGTGGGGGCCGAGCACGCCGTGCGGGTCGTAGTGGGTTCCCGCGGCGACGGCGCGCAGCGTGTCGGCGTCGACGGGGACCGGTGTGGGTTCAGCCGCACTCATGTGCCTACCCAATCACTGCACGGGCGACCGCGCAGGTGGGAGCGGG
>JAPSIR010000320.1 GCA_031178625.1 Cellulomonas sp. | reverse complement strand
TCGACAGCGACGCGGTCGGGTCGGACGAGAAGCAGATGACCTCGCACCGGCCCGCGGCCGGCCGGCGGCGCCACAGGGCCTCGCCGTCGACCTCCTCCGTGGCGTGCGTCGCGCCCGGCACGGCCATGAGCGAGGGGAAGCGGTTCTCGAAGACCACGACGTCGTAGTCGGTGTCGGGGATCTCGCCGTCCTGGTACGCCGCGCCGGGCCGGGCGGGCGCGAGCGGGTTGGCGTCGGCCGGCGGCAGGAACGTGCGGTTCATGCGGTGCGCCGCCATCGGGATCCACTCGCCCGTGAGCGGGTCGTGACGCAGCTCGGGACCCGTGACCGGCAGGGTCGTGCCGTCGGGCTGCGGCACGGGGGCGAACCGGTCGGGCAGCGGCCGCGGGTCGTCGAGGCGGCGCGTCGCCGCGCCGGACACGTACGGCTCCGAGTCGTCGAAGTAGATGAGCTCGCGACCGTCGGCCATGCGGGTCGCTGTGCGGCGGACGCGGGCGGCGGGCGCGTCGGGCGTGGCGCCGGCGGCGGCTGGTGCGTCGGGGGTCGGCGAGGACGGGGTCACGGGGCGCTCCGGTGGTCGGTGGCGGCGGGGGCCGCCGCGGGGTCGGCGGGGACGGTGCGCGCCGACGGCGCGGGGACGGGGGCGAGGACGAGGCGGTCGACCGCCGCGGCCAGGTGGGCGCGGGCCGCGGGGGCGAGGCCGGCGTCGACGACGAGCGTGTCGACCTCGTCGTAGCCGCAGATGCGCGCGAGCCCGACCGTGCCCCACTTGGTGCGGTCGGCGAGCACCGTGGTGGCGGTGGCGCAGCGCACCAGCGCCCGGTCCGTCGCGGCCTCGGCCAGGTTGGGCGTGGTGGCGCCGTCGGCGTCGAGCCCGTGCACGCCGAGGAACGTGCGGTCCACCCGCAGCCGCTCGAGCGTGGCGTCGGCGACGGGCCCGACGAGCGCGTCGGACGGTGTGCGGGTACCGCCGGTGAGGACGACCTCGAGGGCGTCGTCGCCGGCGGCGTGCAGGACGTCGGCGACGCGCACGCCGTTGGTCACGACCGTCAGCGGGCGCAGGGCCGGGTCGGCGGCGATCAGCTGCGCGAGCAGCCACGTGGTGCTGCCGGCGGACAGCGCGACGGACTGGCCGGGCTCGACGTCGGCGAGGGCGGCGCGCGCGACGGCGGCCTTCTCCGCGCCGGCCCAGGTGCGCTTCGCCTCGAATCCCGGCTCGTCGGTGGAGCGGGCGGGGGTGTCCGGCGCGACGGCACCGCCGTGCACGCGGCGCACCTGCCCGGCGCGGGCGAGCTCGGCGATGTCGCGGCGGACCGTCATGTCCGAGACGTCGAGGGACGTCACGAGGTCGGCGACGCGGACGGCACCGTGCGCGCGGACCTGGGCGAGGATCCGTTCCCGGCGCTGCGACGCGAGCATGCTCGACAGTATCCATCAGGAACGAACAGAAACCAACAGCGGACGCGTGCGCCCGCGGCGTCAGCGCCCGACGGGGGAGAGGTTCAGCGGGCGGCCCGCCAGGTTCCGCGGACGGGCGGCCAGCGTGCGCGCCACCGCGCGCAGCGCCTGCGCGCCGTCCGAGTCGGGGTCGGCGAGCACGACCGGTGTGCCGGTGTCGCCCGCCTCGCGCAGACGCACGTCGAGGGGGACCTGACCGAGCAGCGGCACGTCCGCGCCCGTCAGGCGGGTGAGGTTCTGCGCCACGCGCGCGCCGCCGCCCGACCCGAACAGCTCCAGCCGGGAGCCGTCGGGCTGCGTCAGCCACGCCATGTTCTCGACGACCCCGACCACGCGCTGCCGCGTCTGCACCGCGACGGAGCCCGCGCGCTCGGCCACCTCGGCCGCCGCCACCTGCGGCGTCGTCACCACGACGATCTCCGAGCCCGGCAGCAGCTGCGCCACGGAGATCGCGATGTCCCCCGTACCCGGCGGCAGGTCGAGCAGCAGCACGTCCAGGTCGCCCCAGAAGACGTCCGCGAGGAACTGCTGCAGCGCGCGGTGCAGCATCGGCCCGCGCCACACCACCGGCTGACCGGCGGGCACGAACATGCCGATCGAGACGACCTTCACGTCGTGCGCCACCGGGGGCATCAGCATGTCGTCGACCTTGGTCGGCGGTCGGTCGACGCCGAGCATGCGGGGGATCGAGAAGCCGTAGATGTCGGCGTCGACCACCCCCACGCGCAGGCCCTCGGCGGCCATCGCGACCGCCAGGTTCGCCGTCACCGACGACTTGCCGACGCCGCCCTTGCCCGACGCGACCGCGATCACCTTCGTCAGCGAGCCCGGCTGCGCGAACGGGATCTGCGGCTCGGCGTCGGTGCCCCGCAGCTGCACGCGCAGCGCCTGCCGCTGCTCGGCCGTCATGACGCCGAGGTCGACGCGCACGCCGGCGACGCCGTCGAGCGGCGCGACCGCGGCCGTGACGTCGCGGGTCAGCGTCTCCTTCAGCGGGCAGCCGGGGGTCGTCAGGTCGAGGCCGACGACGACGAGGACGCCGGCGCCGGGCTCGCCCACCGG
>JAPSIR010000319.1 GCA_031178625.1 Cellulomonas sp. | reverse complement strand
CCGCGACGCGGTCGCGCAGCGCCGGCTCGTCGAGCTCCGGGTGGTGCGCGCGGCGCGCGAGGAAGTGGTCGACGAGGGCGCGGCGGCCGTGCGCGTCCGGCGGGTTGAACGTGAGGCGGCGGTCGAAGCGGCCGGGGCGCAGCAGCGCCGGGTCGAGGTGGTCGGCGCGGTTGGTCGCGGCGATGAGCAGGATGGGCGCACGCACCGGCTTGCGCTGCCTGAGCTGGCGGTGCGAGGGCAGCAGCAGGTTGACGGCGGCGATCAGCCGGTTGACGACGCGGTCGAGGCCGACCGGCTCGTCGAACGACTGCATCTGCACGAGCAGCTCGTTGACGACGCCGCCCGTGCCCTCCGACACCATGGCGTCGCGCACGACGCCCGTGCCGTGGCCGGTCAGCAGCGCCTGCGTCGACGGGACCGTCACGAACGCGGCCCGCTCCTGCATCCCGAGCAGACCGCCGCGGCGCAGCGCGATCGCGTCGATCTCCTCGATGAACCCGATCGCGCCGCCCTCCTTGCGGGCGGCGGTGCGCAGCGCGCGGAAGTACGTGCGGATCTTGCGAGCCGTCGCGCCGTAGTACATCGACTGGAAGCTCGTCGCCGAGACGAACAGGAACGGCACGCCCGCCTCGGCGGCCATCGCCTTGGCGGTCAGCGTCTTGCCCGTCCCGGGCGGGCCCTCGAACAGCAGGCCGCGGCGCGGGGTGCCGCCCATCTGGTCGGCGAACCGGCGGTGCGTCTGGAAGAGGTCGATGGAGCGGCGCACGTCGTCGACGATCGGGTCGATGCCGACGACGTCGTCGAGCGTGACGTCCACCTGCTCCGGCCGGTACGTGACGTGCGGCGACCGGCCGGCGCCCACCTGCGTGCCGAGCAGGAGGGCGATGAGGGCGACGAAGAACACGACCGGTGCGACGACCAGCGGGTCGACCTCGGGCAGCACGACCAGCGGCCGCCCGGTGACCGCCGCCCAGATGACGTACGCCTCGACCGCGAGCGCGACGAGGCAGAGGCGCACGACGCGGCGGCGGCGCACCCGCTCCCGGTCGGCGGCGATGTCGTGGGGCGCGAGCGTGGCGCGCGTGCCGGGCACGGCGGGGGCGTCGGACACGGGCGGGCCCTTCGTCGGGGGCGCGGTCACGCGGGGACGCACCGCCGGCGGCGACCGCGGACCGCGGCGGTCCGGCCATCGTCGTCCGGTATGTCCGGTTGCGACACCGGACGCCGCCCGGATCACCCGAACGGCCCAGGCACTCGCCCGCCCACGGGTGGCGCCCAGGTGCGGCGGCCCCGATCCGGGCGCGTCAGCCGTCGCGGCGCTGCGCGGACGGGCCCGGCACGAGCTGGCGCGGCACCCACCGCGCCGGGCGGCGGGCGGGCACCGGCTCGGCGAGCGGGTGCCGGCGGTCCGCCACGACGTTGCCCGTCGGGTCGGCGGTGAACACCCGACGCCCCGGGTCGACGAGCGTGCGCAGGAACTCGACCTGGCGGCGCAGCTGCCGCACCTCCGCCTCGAGCTCGAGGATGCGCTTGATGCCGGCCAGGTTCACGCCCTCGTCCTGGGACAGGCGCTGCACCTCGCGAAGCATCTGGATGTCCCGGTGCGAGTAGCGCCGGCCGCGGCCGCGCGTGCGGCCGGGCTGCACGAGCCCGAGCCGGTCGTACTGGCGCAGCGTCTGCGGGTGCATGCCCGCGAGCTGCGCGGCGACGGAGATGACGTAGATCTTGGCGTCGTCGTCCACGACCCGGTCCTCCTCCCGGTACCCGGTGCCGGGCCGGCGGCGCCCACCCGCACAGGGCGGGCGCCGCGCGGCCTCAGCGCCTGGCCTCCGCCATGATGCCCGCGCGCACGTCCTCGCCGGACGTCGCGATGCCGAACGCCTGGACCGCCTCGCGGGCGGCCGCGTTCAGCCTCTGCGGGACGACGACCTGCACGGTGACGAGCAGGTCGCCGGTCCCCCGGCTCGTCGTGATGCCGCGGCCCTTGACGCGCAGCGTGCGCCCCGAAGGCGTGCCCGCGGGGACCTTCACGCGGACGGTCGAGCCGTCGAGCGTCGGCACCTCGATGGTCGCGCCGAGCGCCGCCTCGTCGAACGCCACCGGCACGGTCATGCGCAGGTTGTCGCCCTCGAGCGAGAAGACCGGGTGCGGCTCGACCCGCACGGTGATGACGAGGTCGCCGTCGGGGGCCCCGGGGTCGCCCGGGCGTCCCTTGCCGCGCAGGCGGATCTTCTGCCCGTCGCGCACGCCCGCGGGGATGCGGGCGTTGACGGTGCGTCCCTCGACGCTCAGCGACACCGTCGACCCCTCGGCGGCCGTGCGGAACGGCAGCGTCGTCGTCGCGGTCAGCTCGACGCCCGGCTGCGGCCCGCGGGCGCCGAAGCCCCCGCCCCCGCCGAACAGCCCGCCGAGGATGTCCTCGAAGCCGGCGCTGCCGGCCCCGCCGGCACCGCCGGGCGAGTAGCGCACGCGACCGGCCGGACCGTTGGCGCCGCCGCCGAACATGCCGCCGAACAGGTCCTCGAACCCGGCCGCACCGGGGC
>JAPSIR010000318.1 GCA_031178625.1 Cellulomonas sp. | reverse complement strand
TGCCGGTGTGGTCGGTCGCGGCGTACGCCGGCGAGGTCCGCTCCGCCGTCGGCGCGTGGAAGGACGGCGGCCGGGCGGACCTCGACGGGCCGTTCGCGGCGGCCGTGGCCGCGGCCGGGCGGCAGGTTGCGAGCGCGGCCGGTCCGGGCGCGGGCGGCGCCGTCCCGCGGGACGTGCACGGCGCGCCCCACCCGGGGGCGGAGCGCTCGTGGTCGGACGGCTCGTGGTCGGACGGCTCGCGGTCGGACGGCTCGCGGTCGGACGGCTCGCGGCCGGCCGGCCGCGCCGGTCCGGCACCGCCCCGCGCGGGGCCGGCGGTGCTGGTCGTGCCGGTGCCGTCGACGGCCGCCGCGCGCAGGCGCCGCGGGCGGGCGCCCGTCGACGCGCTCGCGGCGGGGGTGGCGGCCGGCGTGCGCGCCGGTGGCTGCACCGCCGGGGTGCGGCGGGTGCTGACCCGCCGCGGCGGCGCCGACCTCGCCGGCCTCGGCGCGCGCGACCGGGTCCGCGCGGTGGCCGGGAAGGTCCGGGTGCGCCGTCCCCGGGACGTCGCCGGCGCCGTCGTGGTGCTCGTGGACGACGTGCTCACGACGGGGGCGACGCTCGCCGCGTGCGTGCGCGAGCTGCGCGGGTGCGGCGCCGACGTCGTGGCCTGCTGCGTGCTCGCGGCGACGCCGCCGCCGTCGGCGCGCGCCCGGGCGTCCGCCACCGGGACCTCCGTCCCGGACCCGTGACCAGGAACGTCGTCCGGGCGCCCTCGGCGCGACCGGCGGGCGGCCGACGTGCGCGGCGGAGTGCGGCCGGGGGGTCCCCGGCGTTAGCGTGGGGTTCTGGGAACGACGCCCCGCGCGACCGTCCTCGCAGGTGGGGCGTGTGCGCGGCGAGGAGGTGATGCCGCTCCTGTGCCCCTCGCGGGGCCACAGACGTACGTCCCGCCCGGGCGGGTGCATCCCGCCCCTGACCTCCCCAGGAGGCCCCCATGGAGATCGTGGTCGCAGGCCGGCACACGGAGGTGTCCCCGCGGTATCGCGCACACCTCGAGAACAAGCTCGCCAAGATCGAGCAGCTGGCCCCGCGCGCGCAGCGCGTCGACGTGATCGTGTCGCACGAGCCGAACCCCCGGCAGTCGGACAGCAGCGAGAGGGTGGAGATCACCGTCGTCGACAAGGGCCCGGTGATCCGCGCCGAGGCCTGCTCCGACGACGCGTACGCCGCGCTCGACCTCGCGCTGGGCAGGCTGATCGAGCGGCTGCGACGCTCGCGCGACCGGCGCAAGGCGCACCGCAGCCACGGTCAGGCGGTCCCCGCCGACGCCATGCCCCTGGAGCCGGGTGACCTGCCCGACGACGTGCCGGAGCCGGAGCCGGAGCCCACGCGCGACGAGGACGGGGTGCTCGAGACGACGCTCGGCGACTCGCCCGTCGTCATCCGCGAGAAGGTGCACCGCGCGCAGCCGATGACGGTGGACGACGCGCTCTACGAGATGGAGCTGGTGGGGCACGACTTCTACCTCTTCGTCGACGCCGAGACGGCGCAGCCCGCGGTCGCCTACCGGCGGCGCGGCTGGAGCTACGGCGTCATCAAGCTCGACGCCCCGGTGCGCGACGCCGGCGGCGCGCCGGAGGCCGTCGCGGGCTGACCCGCACGAGCACCGGCACGGCAGCACGGGGCGGTGGCCGTCGGCGGTCGCCGCCCCGTGGCGTGCCCCGCGACGTCGCGGCGGTCCGCCGCGACGCGGCGCCACCCGGCCCCGCCGCGACGCGGCGCCACCCGGTGGGGACCGGCGGGTGTCGGTGGGGCGCGGCAGGATGCCGCCATGACCGCTGCCCGCCCCGGTCCCGGCCCCCGGGAGACGCTGACCGTCGCGCAGGTGCGTCGCGCCGCGCTGCGCGCGTCCGGCCTGGACCGGCCCCGTCCGGTGCGCGCGGACCCGGTCGGCACCCGGGGGCTGCAGGCGGTCGTGGACCGGCTCGGCCTGCTGCAGATCGACTCGGTGAACGTGCTCGCCCGGGCCCACCTCATGCCCGTGCACGCGCGCGTCGGCCCGTGGGACGTCACGGCGCTGGACCGCGCGACCGGCACCGCGCCGCGCCGGCTCGTGGAGACGTGGGCGCACGAGGCCTCGTTCGTGCCGCCCGCGACGTTCCGCGACCTCGGGTTCAAGCACGAGGGCTGGCGCGCGGACGCGGTGCGCCGGGGCGTGCACGTCCACGGCGTGCCGATCGACCGGGCGCCCGAGGTCGCGGAGGTACGCGCGCTCGTCGACGCGCACGGCCCGGTCACGGCGCGCGAGGCGCACGAGCTGATGGGTGCGCGGCACGCGCGGTCGACGGAGCAGTGGGGGTGGAACTGGACCGTCGCGAAGCGCGTCCTGGAGCACCTGTTCGCGATCGGCGAGCTGACGTCGGCGGGGCGCAACGCGCAGTTCGAGCGCCGCTACGACCGCGCCGACCGCGTGCTCCCGCGCGCGGTCCTCGACCTGCCGCCCGTGCGGGAGGACGACGCGCGGCGCCGGCTCGTCGCCACGGCGGCCCGCGCGCACGGGGTCGCGACGGTGCGCACG
>JAPSIR010000103.1 GCA_031178625.1 Cellulomonas sp. | reverse complement strand
AGGTCTACCCGCTCGCCTGGCTGGTCGGCCGCTGGCGCGGCGAGGGTGTCGTCGGGTACCCCGGCGTGGAGGAGAGCGCCTTCACGCAGGAGCTGGAGATCACGCACGACGGCGGGCCGTACCTCGCCTACACCACCACGATCCGGCTCGTCGTCGCACCCGACGACGCCGCGGCGCTGGACGACGCCGCCGACGGCGCGGCTCCCGGTGCGGCCGGGGACGCCGCCGCGGGCGACGGCCCCGTCTGGTCCACGGAGGCCGGCTACTGGCGGGTCCCGCCGGAGCGTCCGGACGGCCTGACGGACGACCAGCACCCCGTCGAGCTGCTGCTCGCCGACCCGTCCGGGCACGTCTCGGTGTTCGTCGGCGCCGTCGGCAGCGGCCGCGTGGACCTCGCCTCCGACCTCGTGGCGCACACCGCGACCGGTGCGGCCGTCAACGCGGGCAAGCGCCTGTACGGGCTCGTCAACGGCGAGCTCATGTGGGCGCACGACCTCGCCGCGTTCGGGCACCCCATGCAGTCGTACGCGTCGGGCCGGCTCTCCCGCGTGGAGGACTGACGTGACCGACGCTACCGCTGTCCCCGCCGCCGACGCCGCGCCCGCCGCCGTCCCGCCGCGCCACCGCAGCCCGCTCCTCGCCCGGCACGGCGCCGTCGCCGCAGCCGGCCCCGACGCCGGCGTCGCGTGGCACTACGGCGACCCCACCGCCGAGCAGCGCGCCCTCGCACGCGGCGGCGCGGTGGTCGACCAGTCGCACCTGGGCGTCGTCACGGTGACGGGGCCGGACCGGCTGACCTGGCTGCACTCGCTGACGTCGCAGGAGCTCACCGGCCTGCCGCCGCGCACGTCGACCGAGCTGCTCGTGCTCGACCCCCAGGGCCGCCTCGAGCACGCGGCCGGCGTCGTGGACGACGGCACCACGACGTGGCTGCTCACCGAGACGGCACCGGCGCTCGCGGCGTGGCTCGACCGCATGCGGTTCACGCTGCGCGTCGAGGTCGCCGACGTCACCGACGACTGGGCGGCCGTCGCCGAGCCGCTCGACGCCGAGGGCACCGAGGGCGAGCCCGTGACGTGGCGCGACCCGTGGCCGCGCACCGGCCCGGGCGGCACCCGCTACGGCCCCGCCGACGCCGACCACCCCGGCGGCGACCGCCGCTGGCGGCTCGTGCTCGTGCCGCGCGACCGGCTCGTCGAGGAGGTGCGGGCGCGCGAGGCCGCCGGCTGGCCGCTCGTCGGCACGTGGGCCGCCGAGGCGCTGCGCGTCGAGGCGTGGCGTCCGCGCACGTCGCACGAGGTGGACGACCGCACGATCCCGCACGAGCTCGACTGGCTGCGCACGGCCGTGCACCTGCACAAGGGCTGCTACCGCGGCCAGGAGACGATCGCCCGCGTGCACAACCTCGGCCGCCCCCCGCGACGGCTGGTCATGCTGCACCTCGACGGCTCCGGGCACCTCGTGCCCGAGGTGGGCGCGACCGTGTACCTGCCGGACGAGCAGGGCGGCGCCACGCGCGCCGGCGACGCCTCCGAGGGGGCGGTGCCCGGGCGCGCGGTGGGGCGCGTGACGTCGGTCGCGCGGCACCACGAGCTGGGGCCCGTCGCGCTGGCGGTCGTCAAGCGGTCCGTCCCCGAGGACGCCGTGCTGCTCGTCGACTGCGACGGCGGTGCCGTCTCGGCGGGCCAGGAGGTCGTCGTGCCCGGGGAGGGCGTCTCCGTGGACCGGCCCGCGCCGCGCGGCCCCGTCGCCCGCGGGCTGGGGCACCACCCGATGCTCGGCGGCTGAGCCGTGGCGGCGTCCGCGTCGGCGGGGCGGGTCGCCGCGCTGCGCGTGCACCTCGCGTCACGCGTGCGCGCCGGCCGCTCCCGCGTGCGGGCCTCGTGGCTGCTCGTGCTGCAGGCGTCGGTCGCCGCGGGGCTCGCGTTCGCGGTCGCGCGGTACGTCGTCGGGCACGAGTACCCGTTCTTCGCGCCGGTCAGCGCGTGGGTGTCGCTCGGCTTCGCCCGCGACCGCTCGCTGCGGCGCGTCGCGGAGCTCGCCGCGGGCGTCGCGGTCGGCGTCGCCGCCGGCGACCTGGTCGTCCACCTCATCGGCTCCGGCCCGTGGCAGATGGCGCTCGTGCTCTTCCTCGCGGCGATGGTCGGCCGGCTGCTCGACGCCGGGCCCATGCTGACGACGCAGGCGGGCGTGCAGGCGATCGTCATCGTCGGCCTGCCGACGATCCCCGGCGCCGGCCCGTTCGACCGGTGGGTCGACGCGCTCGTCGGCGGCGGCGTGGCGCTCGCGGTCGTCCTGCTGCTGCCCACGGACCCGCGGCGGCACCCGCGCCGGCTCGGCCGCGGCGCGGTGCAGGAGCTCGCGGGCATGCTGCAGGTGATCGCGCGGGGGCTCGCGCGGCCGTCCGCGGACGACCTCGAGTCGGCGCTGCTCACCGGGCGCGCGTCGCAGCCGTCGCTCGACGAGTGGCTGTCGGTCACCCGGTCCTCCGCCCAGCTGGCGCGGCTCGCGCCCGCGCACCGGCGGCACCGGGCGGAGCTCGAGCGCATGCTCGACGTGGCGGTGCTGCTCGACCGCGCGATGCGGAACGCGCGCGTGCTGGCCCGCCGCGCGCGGCGCACCGTCGCGGACGGGCGCGCGGCCCCCGCGCTGGCGGACGCGCTCGCGCAGGTCGCCCGCGCCACGGAGGACCTGGCCGCCGCGACCGCGAGCGGCACCGACGCCCGGCAGGCCCGCGAGCGGCTGCTCGCCGTGGCGGCCACGCTCGACCCGCACACCGTCGCACCGGACGACTGGCAGGCGCAGTCGCTGGTGCTGCTCCTGCGCTCCCTCGTCGTCGACCTGCTCGAGGCCGCGGGCGTGCCGCCCGGCGACGCCCGCGCCGCGCTGCCCGAGCTGTAGCGCGCCGCGGCGGCCCGCGACGAGTGCGTAGGCTCGGCGCGTGGACATCATCGGCCTGGCCCAGGTGTGGCTCTTCCTGCTGTTCTACCTGGTCATCTTCGGGCTCAGCGCCTGGGCGCTCGTCGACTGCCTGCGCCGGCCCGCCGGCGCCTTCACGGCCGCCGGCAAGCGCACCCGCACGTTCTGGACGTGGGTGCTCGTGGCCGCCACCGCGGTCGCGTTCATCAGCATCCCGCCGCCGCTCGGCCTGCGGCTGCCGTTCCCGAGCTTCCTCGCGCTCGTCAGCGCCGCCGCGGCGATCATCTACCTCGTCGACGTGCGCCCCGCCGTCGCGCCGTACACGCGGCGCCGCGGGCCGGGCGGACCGTCGCGGGGCGGCTGGTGACGGGCGCGCCCGGGCACGTCGGGACCGCCGCGGTGCCGCTCGCGCTGGTGCGGCGCGGCGACCTCGTCGAGTCGGTGCACGCGGGGCACGTCGTCGTGCTCGCGCCCGACGGGTCCGTGCGGCTCGCGCTCGGCGACCCGGACGTGGTCGTGTGGCCGCGCTCGTCGCTCAAGCCGCTGCAGGCCGTCGCGATGCTGCGCAGCGGCCTCGACGTGGACGGCGAGCGGCTGGCGCTCGCGTGCGCGTCGCACAACGCCGAGGACGGCCACCTCGACGTGGTGCGCGGCATGCTGGCGGCGGCCGGCCTCACCGAGGACGACCTGCAGAACACGCCCGACTGGCCGCTGCACGCCGAGGCGGCGTTCGCCTGGCGCACCGCCGGGCACGGCGCCGCGCCCCTCACGCAGAACTGCTCGGGCAAGCACGCCGCGATGCTCGCCACGTGCCGCGCCGCCGGCTGGGACACCGCCACGTACCGCGACCCCGCGCACCCCCTGCAGCGGGCGGTCGTGCAGGCGGTCACGGACCTCACGGGCGACGCCCCCGCGCACACCACCGTCGACGGGTGCGGCGCGCCGCTGCTGTCGACGACGCTGCGCGGGCTCGCGCGGGCGTTCGGGCGCGTCGCGGCGGCCGCGGCGGTGCGGGGGTCGGGCCCCGAGGCGCGCGTCGGCCGGGCGATGGCGGCGCACCCGTGGCACGTCGGCGGCACGGGCCGCGACGTGACCGCCGTGATGGCGGCCGTTCCGGGCCTCGTCGCGAAGGACGGCGCCGACGGCGTGTACGCCGCGGGGCTGGCCGACGGCGGCGCGGTCGCGCTCAAGGTCGCCGACGGCGCGGGCCGGCCGCGCGCCGCCGTGCTCGCCGCCGCGCTGACGGTGGCGGGGGTGGACCCGGCGGTCCTGGCCGACGTCGCCGCCACGCCGGTGCTCGGGCACGGGCAGCCGGTCGGCGCGGTGGAGGCCACGTTCGGCGTCGACCTGTGAGGGCGGTCGTCCAGCGCGTCACGCGCGCCGCCGTGCGCGTCGACGGCGAGGTCGTCGGCGAGGTCACGCGGCCCGGGCTGCTCGCGCTCGTCGGCGTCACGCCGGGCGACGGCCCCGCGCAGGTCGAGGTGGTCGCCCGCAAGATCGCCGAGCTCCGCATCCTGCGGGACGAGCGCGCCGCCGTCGACGTCGGCGCCCCCGTGCTCGTCGTCAGCCAGTTCACGCTGTACGCGGACGTGCGCAAGGGGCGGCGGCCCACGTGGAACGCGGCCGCACCGGGGGCCGTCGCGGAGCCGCTCGTCGCGGCGGTCGTCGACGCGCTGCGGGCGCGGGGCCTCGAGGTGGCGACCGGGCGGTTCGGCGCCGACATGCAGGTGGAGCTCGTCAACGACGGGCCCGTGACGATCCTCGTGGAGTCGGCGCCCGCGGGGTGACCGCGACGGCCGGCCGGGTCGGCCTGGTCGAGCGTCGTCGGCGTGCTCGGGTGCTCGGCGTCGCCGCTGTCAGCGCAGCGCGACGACGTCGCCGTCCACGCGCCAGCCGAGGACGACGTCGTGGCCGACCCGCACGGCCAGCAGGCCCGGCGGGAGCGTGACCGGCTCGTCCGCGGCGCTCCCGTCCGTGAGCGCCAGCCGCAGGACGCGCGCCGCGCCGCCGCCCTCCTCGTCGGCGACCGGCACGTGGAGGACCGCGCCGTCGGTGGCGACCGGGCCGGCCGGAAGCTCGTCGTGCGCGTCGTGCGTGCGCTGCCACACGGGCTCCCCGGTGCGCGCGTCGTACGTGTGCACGCCATCCGGTGCGACGGCGTGCACGCGACCGCGCAGCACCAGCACCTGCTGGACGTCCTCGAGCGCCACGCTCCAGCGCTGCCGCCGGTCCGCGCCCTCGAGCGCGTGCAGCCCGTCCGCGCTCGCGACGAGCAGCAGGTCCCCGGCGCTGCTGTCGTCGACGGTGGTGACCGCGGGCGGCCCCGGCAGGACCGCGGTGCCCGCGGCCGTGACCGCCCGGGCGCGGCCGCCCTCCGCGACGACGAGCCGCGCCGTGCCGTGCGCGTCGACGTGCTCGTCCACGGTGCCGCCCTCGCGCACGCGGACGGGACGGAGGCGTTCCCCGGCGGCGTCCAGCAGGTCGAGCGCGGTGCCGCGGGGGACCGCGACGGCGCCGTCCGTGCCGCGGACGACGGGCGCCCATCCCGGCAGGAGGTCGCCGGGTCTGCCGTCGCGCCGCCACCGTTCCGCGCCGGTCGCGGCGTCCACGCCGCGCACGAGCAGGGCGCCGGCGTCGCCCGGGTGCCCCAGCACGGCGACGTCGCCCAGCAGCGCGAAGGACGTCGCGGGCACGCCCGGCGCGGCGTCGACGGTCAGGTCCGTGCGCACCGATCCGTCGTCGGTGCGCACCCGCAGCAGGCGGGACGTCGTCGCCGGCACGTCCTGCACGATGACGCCGCCGTCGCGCGTCCACGCGTCGGTGACGAGGCAGACGACCTCCACCGGGCGCCCGGTGACCGCGCCGACCGGCTCGCAGCGGGGCAGCGGGGTCCCGAGGGCCGCCGCCGCGTCCACGGGGGCCGACGTCAGCGCGCGGACCCACGCGTCCGCGCCGGTGGCCGGGTCGAGCGCGACCAGCTCGAAGCCGGTGGGTGTCTGCCGGGCGCCGAGCAGCGGGTCGGCCAGCGGCTCGAGCCCGGTGCCGAGCGCGCCGGGCAGGCGGTCGCCGGGCACGCGCCACGTCACGTCGAGCGTCGCGGGCAGCGGGTCGCGGACCCCGGGCAGCGCCCGCAGCGCCGCCAGCTCGGCGTGCTCGCCCGCGGACGTCACCACCTGCGCGCCGGCCAGCACGAGCGCCAGCGCGGCGCCGACCGCCACGCGCCGGCGGAGGCGTCGGCGCCCGCCGGGGTGCGGCGGGGCGGTGATGCCGTCGCCGTCGTCCTCGTCGCGGGAACCGTCCCGGCCGTGGGCCTCGTCCCCGTCGGGTGAACCGTCGCGGCCGTGGTCGCCGTGGTCGCCGTCCTCGCTGAGGGCGCCGTGCCGGCCGCCGGAGGCGAGGCCGTCGTGCGAGGCGTGCCGGTCGCGACGGCCGTGGCCGTCGTGACGCCCCGGCGCTGAGCCCCCGCGACCGCGGTGCGGGCGCTCGTCGACGACGTCGTCGTCCTCGACGAGCTCCACCTCGGTCCGGCGGCCGCGCTGCGCCATGGGCGCACGCTAGTCCAGCGCGGACGGGTGAGGGCAGCCCGTCATCCACATGACTGTCCACAGCTGTGTGCAGCGCGCGACCTGCACCGCGACGGCCCGGGCACAGGGGTGTGGACGGCACCTGTGGACGCACCCCCGACGTCACGCCCCGCTCCGACCGCCATGACGTCCTCCCTGACCCACCCCCCGCCTCGGCGCCCGCCACGCACGCCCACCACGCCCCACACACGACCGCCTCCTCCCACGGGACCCGCGCCGGCCCGCACCGCGCCTCTCGCCTCCCCACCCACCGCTGTCCGCGCCGAACGGGGGCTGGTGTGCGGCTGCGGCCCTGTATCCGCACACCAGGCCCCGTTCGACGTGGACACCGGCGGTGACGAGCGCGGCCTGGCGCGCGACGTCAGGATGGGCGCGTGCGGGTCGAGGCGGTGCAGGGGGACATCACGCGGGAGCACGTCGACGTCGTCGTGAACGCGGCGAACTCGTCGCTGCTCGGCGGCGGGGGCGTCGACGGGGCGATCCACGCCGCGGCGGGCCCGGGCCTGCTCGCGGCGTGCCGGGAGCTGAGGCGCGGCGCGGTGCCCGACGGCCTGCCCGTCGGCGACGCCGTCGCGACGCCCGCGTTCGACCTGCCGGCGCGCTGGGTGGTGCACACCGTCGGGCCGGACCGGCACGCGGGCGAGACCGACCCGCACCTGCTGGCGTCGTGCTTCGTGCGGTCGCTGGACGTGGCGGCGGGGCTGGGCGCGACGAGCGTGGCGTTCCCCGCGGTCGGCGCGGGCGTCTACGGGTGGGACGCCGCCGAGGTGGCCCGCGTCGCGGTGGGCGCCGTGCGCGGGTGGCAGGCGGGGGTCGCCGGCACCGTCGCGGTCGTGCGGTTCGTGCTCGTCTCCGCGCGCGTGCGGGAGGCGTTCGAGCGGGCGCTCGCGTCCTGACGGACGTCGGCGTGGCCGTCGGCGCGGGACGTCCCTAGGCTCGTCGCATGGCCGAGCCGCTGCCCGCGCTGCCCGAGGACGACCTGACGCGCGTGCTGTGCGTCGTCGCCCACCCCGACGACCTCGAGTACGGCGCGTCGTGCGCGGTGGCCCGCTGGACGGCCCGTGGCGCGGAGGTCGCGTACCTGCTGCTGACGCACGGCGAGGCCGGCATGGACACGTCCCGGCCCGCCGAGACGGGACGGCTGCGGGCCGCGGAGCAGGTGGCCGCCGGCGCCGCCGTGGGCGTGCGGCAGGTCGACCTGCTGCGCCACCCCGACGGCGTGCTCCAGCCGTCGCTCGCCCTGCGCCGGGACGTGGCCGCCGCCGTCCGCCGTTTCCGCCCCGACACGGTGCTGACCATGACGTGGGAGGAGGAGGTCGGCTGGGGCCTCAACCAGGCCGACCACCGCGCCGCCGGCCTCGCGACCCTCGACGGCGTGCGCGACGCCGGCAACCGGTGGGTGTTCACCGACCTGCTCGACGAGGGCCTGGAGCCGTGGGGCGTGCGGCGGCTGCTCGTCCACGGGCACACGCGCCCGACGCACGCGGTGGACGTCTCGGGCGAGCCGCTGCGACGGGGGATCGCGTCGCTCGAGGCGCACGCGCAGTACCTCGCCGGCCTGCCGTGGCACCCGGCGCCTGCGGACTTCCTGCCCGAGATGACGGCGGAGGCGGGCCGCGCCGCGGGCGTCGACCACGCGGTGCTGGTGCGCGCCTACGACCTCCAGGGCTGACCGTCGCGTCAGGGCGTGACGTCCGTCGCCGCACGACCGGGGCCGGTGGCGGCGACGAGCGCGAGGACGGTCCGGTCGTCCGCGTACCCCTCCGCCGCGTCGTCCGTGAGGCGCAGCACGGCGTCGACCGCGGCGCCGGCGTCCCGCGCGCCGTGCACGGCGTCGGCCACCTGCGGGAGGCAGTCGAGCCCGCCCGGCAGGGCGTCGACCACGCCGTCGCTGACGACGAGGAGCACGTCGCCGGGGTGCAGGTGCGTGGTCCCGCACGCACGGGGCACGTCGGGTGCGATGCCGAGCGGCAGCCCGCGCGCCGAGGTGAGGCGGTCCACGGTGCCGTCGCGCCGGACGACGAGGCCGAGCCCGTGGCCGGCGTCCGCGTACGTCACCGCGCCCGACGCCGGGTCGACGTGCGCGCGGAACGCCGTGACGAACGCGCCCGAGCGCGTCAGGTCGCCGTGCACCGCCCGCTCGGTCGACGTCAGGGCGGCGCCGCTGTCGCTGACGTCCGCGTGGGCGCGCAGCGCCGTCCGGGTCGCGGCGGCCAGGAGCGCGGCGGGCGTGCCCTTGCCCATCACGTCGGCGATCGTCAGCACGAGCCCGTCACCCGTGCACTGCCAGTCGTAGAAGTCCCCGCCGAGCGTCCCCGCGGGCAGCGACGCGGCGGCCATGTCGTACCCGTCGACCTGCGGGGCCGCCGCGGGCAGGAGCGCGTTCTGGACCTGTGCGGCCTGGCCTGCCTCGGCGCGTTCCGCGGTGACGTCGCGCAGGGTCGAGACGACGCCCGACCCCTCGGGCAGCGACGTGGCGTTGACCCGCACGTACCGACCGGCCGGCACGCCGTCGTTGCGGACGAGCAGGTCGACGCCCCGCACGGCGTCGCGCTCCGCGAGCCGGTGCGGCAGCTCGTCGTCAGCGACGGCGCGCCCGTCGGGGTGGAAGAGCCCCGCGGAGCCGGGGGGCAGGACGGCACCGGCCCCCGCGCGCAGCCCGAGCAGCTCCGCCGCGTGCCGGTTGCGCAGGATCACGGTGCGGTCGGCGTCGACGACCTCGACGCCCTCCTCCATCGTGTCCAGGATGGTGGCGAGCAGCGCGGCACGCCGCTCCGACTCGTCGCGGGCCGCCTCCGCGGCCGCCAGGAGCCGGAGCCGGTCGGCCCGCGCCAGGGCCAGCGCCAGGCCGATGATCGCGACCATGCTCACGTAGAGGGAGGCGACGACCACCCGCACGGTCTCGTCCCCGACGGCGGCGAACGGGCCGACGCCGACGATCGTGAGGGCGAGGGCGGTCGCCCCCATGAGGCCGTTGTGCACCACGACGAACCGCGCCTGGAGGCGCGCGCCGGCCCAGACGGTGAGGCCGATGAGGGGGAACGCGAGGGGCAGGCGGGACAGCGTGGTGAACCAGAGCACGTAGAGCAGCGGTGCCAGGACCAGCATGAGCGTGTGCTCGACCACGCTGAGGCGCAGCTCCGTGCGCCGGGTGCTCGGCGGGAACCAGCGTCCCGCGCTGCGCGAGAAGGCCGCCAGCAGCGGGACGACGACGACCACGCCCGCGCAGTTGCGGACGACCCACAGGGCTCCCGTGCCGATCGACCACTCCTCACCGGCGGTCGCGGCCGCCAGGGCGGTGGCGGGCACCGACACCAGCGCGCCGACCGCCGCCGCCCCCACCAGCCACCACAGGTGCTCCGGCGTCGACGGCAGGAGGGACGGCGGGTGCGCGTACCGACGGTAGACGGCGGCCGCGACGACGACCTGGACCGTCGCGCCCGCCGCCAGCACGGCGCTCTCCGCGACCGACGCGCCGGTGAGGGCGGTCACGAGCCAGGACACGAGCAGCAGACCCGGCAGGGTCAGCAGGCGGGTGCGCCCCGTCCGGGCGGCGTGCCACCAGACGAAGCCCACCCCGGCCGCGGGCCACACCAGGCTGATGTCACCGGGGAGCGCGGTGGCACGCCCGCCCCACGCGGCCGCCGCGTACAGCAGCGGGAGCGCGACGAGCGCTGCGACTCGTCGGGGGGAGGTCGTGGTCACGGTGGTCCTGTCACGCGTCGGGAGGCAGGGGCCGTCCTCCCTGCGTCACCCCATCGGCCCAGTCGCGCGGCTGCTGAGGTGTCGCGCCGGGTCGGTCCGGTCCGTTCCGACTGCGTCAGCCGGCCGTGGTGCCCAGCCGCGCCAGCTCGTCCGCGGTGAGCTCGAGCTCCGCCGCCAGCACGGAGTCCTGGACGGAGGCCGGGCGGGACGCGCCGGGGATCGGCACGACGACGTCCGCCTGCGCGAGCTCCCACGCGAGCGCGACCTGCTGCGGGCTGACGCCGTGGGCCTCGGCCACCTCGGCGAAGGGTGCGAACGCCTGACCCAGGTCGCCGGCCTTGCCGATGCCGCCGAGCGGGCTCCACGGCAGGAACGCGACGCCGAGCTCGGCGCACAGGTCGAGCTCCGCCTGCGAGGAGCGGAAGGCGGGGGAGTACTGGTTCTGCACGGACGCGAGCCGCCCGCCCAGCACGTCCTGCGCCGCGCGGATCTGGTCCGGGTTCGCGTTCGAGATGCCGGCGAGCCGGATCGTGCCGGCGTCGAGCAGCTCCGCGATCGCGCCCACGGACTCCTCGTAGGGGACCTCGGGGTCGGGGCGGTGGAACTGGTAGAGGCCGATGGCGTCGACGCCCAGCCGGCGCGCGGACTCCTGCGCCGCCTTCCTCAGGTACTCGGGCCGGCCGTTCACCGTCCAGGAGCCGTCGCCCG
>JAPSIR010000102.1 GCA_031178625.1 Cellulomonas sp. | reverse complement strand
ACCGGACCTCGAGAAGCTCGACGGCCCGGACCGGTCCGCGTGCGCAGGGCAGACAGGACTCGAACCTGCAACCTGCGGTTTTGGAGACCGCTGCGCTACCAATTGCGCCACTGCCCTACGGCGGCCGCTGCCTGCCACGACGCGCCGCGGCCCTCTCGAGGGCGTGGCTCATCATGGCGGACGTCAACCGCCGGGGCTCCACTGTACGCGACCCGCGGCGCTGGGTCGAACCGCCTTCCGGACGCAGACCGGGACGCCGACCCGGACGCCGACCGGGACGCGGAATGAACCGGTCCGGGAGGGCCGCCTCTGCCAGGATGGCCGCGTGAGCGAGCAGAGCACACCGACGACGACGTCCACCCGTGCACGCGTCTCCGCGCGCGTCGCCGCCATCGCGGAGTCGGCCACCCTGGCCGTCGACGCCCGCGCGAAGGCTCTGAAGGCCGCCGGCCGCCCGGTCATCGGCTTCGGCGCCGGGGAGCCCGACTTCCCGACGCCCGGGTACGTGGTCGAGGCCGCGGTCGCCGCGGCGCAGGACCCGGTCAACCACCGCTACTCCCCCGCCGCCGGCCTGCCGGTGCTGCGCGAGGCGATCGCGGCGAAGACCGAGCGGGACTCCGGGTACGCCGTGCGGCCCGCGGACGTCCTGGTGACCAACGGCGGCAAGCAGGCCGTCTTCCAGGCGTTCGCCGCGGTGCTCGACCCGGGCGACGAGGTCCTGCTCCCCGCGCCGTACTGGACGACGTACCCGGAGGCGATCCGCCTCACCGGTGCCGAGCCCGTCGAGGTGTTCGCCGGCGTCGACCAGGGCTACCTCGTCACCGTCGACCAGCTCGAGGCCGCGCGCACGCCGCGCACGAAGGCCCTGCTGTTCAACTCGCCGTCGAACCCGACGGGCGCCGTGTACTCCCCCGAGCAGACGGAGGAGATCGGCCGCTGGGCGCTCGAGCACGGCATCTGGGTGATCACGGACGAGATCTACGAGCACCTCACGTACGACGGTGCGGCGTTCACGCCCGTCGTGCGCGTGGTCCCCGAGCTCGCGGACACCACGGTCGTGCTCAACGGCGTCGCGAAGACCTACGCCATGACCGGCTGGCGCGTGGGCTGGATGATCGGGCCGTCGGACGTCGTGAAGGCCGCCACGAACCTGCAGTCGCACCTGACGTCGAACGTCGCGAACGTGTCGCAGCGGGCGGCCGTGGCCGCCCTGACGGGCGACCTGTCGGCGGTCGCGGAGATGCGCACCGCGTTCGACCGTCGGCGCCGCACGATGGTCGAGATGCTGTCGGCGATCGACGGCGTGCGCTGCCCCGCGCCGCAGGGCGCGTTCTACGCGTACCCCTCGGTCGAGGGCGTGCTCGGCCGGACGATCCGCGGGCGCACGCCCACCACGTCGGCGGAGCTCGCGGAGCTGATCCTCGAGGAGGCGGAGGTCGCGGTCGTCCCGGGCGAGGCGTTCGGCCCGAGCGGCTACCTGCGCCTGTCGTACGCGCTCGGCGACGACGACCTCGTCGAGGGCGTCGGCCGCATCCAGGCCCTGCTCGGCGAGGCCCGCTGAGCCGGCCCGCCGCGTCCGGACGGGGCGTCGACCGCACGGCGGTCGGCGCCCCGTCGTCGTCCCGGGGATGACGTCGCCGTCCACCGGTCGGTGGACGGCGACGACGGCCGGGCGGTCGTCCCGCGCGCGGTGGCCGCCGCCGGAGGCTGGGTGCATGACGACGACGACGGGCGGGCCGGCCGTGGAGGTCCGGGACCTGCGCAAGCAGTACGGCGACAAGCGCGCCGTGGACGGGCTGGACCTGCGGGTCGAGCCGGGCGAGATCGTGGCGGTCCTGGGGCCCAACGGCGCCGGGAAGACGACCACGGTGGAGATCCTCGAGGGGTTCCGCCGTGCGGGCTCCGGGCACGTGCGCGTGCTCGGGGAGGACCCCGCGACGGCCGGGCGCGCGTGGCGCTCGCGCCTCGGCGTGGTGCTGCAGTCGACCGACGACCTCGCGGAGGCGACGGTGCGCGAGCTCGTGCACCACTTCGCGACGTTCTACCCGGCCCCCCGCGACCCCGAGGGTGTCATCGACGCCGTCGGGCTGCGGGAGAGGGCGGGCGTGCGCGTGCGCGGGCTGTCCGGCGGGCAGCGGCGCCGGCTCGACGTGGCGCTGGGCGTCGTCGGGGACCCCGAGCTCCTGTTCCTCGACGAGCCGACCACCGGGTTCGACCCCGAGGCGCGCCTCGAGTTCTGGGGGCTCGTGGAGCGGCTGCGCGAGGACGGCACGACGATCCTGCTCACGACGCACTACCTCGACGAGGCCGAGCGGCTGGCGGACCGGCTCGTGGTCGTCGCGAGCGGCCGGGTGGTCGCCGAGGGGACGCCGGCCGACCTCGGCGGGCGGGCCGCGCGTCGCGCCCGCGTCCGCTGGCGCGCCGACGGGACGGAGCACGAGGAGGTCACCGACACGCCGACGGCCGTCGTCACGCGCCTCGCCGCGCGGTACGGCGAGGTCCCCGGCCTGCAGGTGCTGCGGCCGACGCTCGAGGACGTCTACCTCGACCTGATCGGGACGGCGCGCACCGCCGCGTCCGACGCCGTCCCCGCCGACCTGACGGAGGTGGCCCGATGAGCACGACCGCACCCGCCCGCGAGCGCGGCGACGCGCGCCGCACGGCACCCGCCCGCCGGCCGGCGTCCCGGCAGCCCGGCCTGCTCCGCGTGGGGCTGGCGCGCACCGTGTTCGAGGTCCGCGGGTTCGCCCGCGAGCGCGACGCCGTGGTCTTCGTGTTCCTGTACCCGGTGATCCTGCTGGCGATCTTCGCGACCGTCTTCGGCCGGGACGAGGAGGTGCTCCCGGGGTCGGGCGTGATGTTCCCGCAGTACTTCCTGCCCGGCATGGTCGCGACGGGCGTCATGCTGTCCAGCTTCCAGGCGCTCGCCGTCGCCGTGGCCGTCGAGCGGGACGACGGCACGCTCAAGCGGCTGCGCGCGACGCCGCTGCCGGCGACCGGCTACTTCCTCGGCAAGACCGGTCAGGTGCTCGTCACGTCCGGGCTCCAGACGGCCGTGCTGCTCGCCGTGGCGGCGCTCGTCTTCGACGTCCCGCTGCCCGACGACGCCGGCCGGTGGTGGACCTTCGCGTGGGTCGCCCTGCTGGGCACGGCGACGGGCGCCGTGTGCGGCGTCGCGTTCTCCTCGCTGCCGCGGTCCGGACGCAGCGTGACCGCCGTCGTGACGCCGGTCGTCCTGGTCCTGCAGTTCATCTCGGGGGTGTTCTTCCGGTTCGACGAGCTGCCCGGGTGGATGCAGCAGGTCGCCGCGCTCTTCCCGCTCAAGTGGCTGGCGCAGGGCATGCGCTCGGTGTTCCTGCCCGACGGCGCGACGTCGCTCGAGCCGTCGGGCTCGTGGCAGCACGGGGCGACCGCGCTGGTGCTGGCCGCGTGGCTGGTCGCGGGCCTGGTCGTGGGCGTCCGCACGTTCCGCTGGCGCCGGCGGGACGACGGCTGACGTGCGCACCGTCGCAGGACGACCGGCCGCCGGTGCTCCCGGCGGCCGGCCCGCGCGTGAGAGGGTCCCGGCATGAGCGAGCGGGCACCGGCGGGCACGTCGCCGACGGCCGCCACGGACGACGACCGGGTGGCCCCCGCGGTCGACCACCCGGTCGACCACGGGATCGACCGGCACGGGTTCTGGGTGCGCACGCTGCGCCTGTGGGACGGCTTCTTCGTCGCGATGCTCGCGGTGTACGCCGTCGCCGTCGCCGTCGGGCCGCCCACCGGGCCGCGCCAGGTCGTCGCGCTCGCGCTCGTCGGCGTGCTCGCCCTCGCGTACGTGACGCTGGGCCGCGCGGGTGCCGTCCGCGGCGATCCGCGGCTGACCGACGCCTACCTGGCTGTGCTCGTCGTGCTGGTCGTCGCGCAGGTCGCGCTCGGCGGCATCGGGACCGTGCTGCTCTTCCTCGCGTACTCGCACGTGTGGTTCTTCAGCCGCCGCCGGGCGACGGGCGTCGTCTGGAGCGTCGCGCTCACCGCCGGCATCACCGTGGCCGCCGCCGCGCGCGTGCGGGCGGACGGCGCGGAGGTCGTCGAGATCGCCGCCGACTTCGGCGTCGCGCTGGCGTTCGCGATCGTCCTGGGGCTGTGGATCACGCACGTCGCCGAGCAGAGCGAGGAGCGCGCGTACCTGCTCGAGGAGCTCCGTGCGGCGCAGGACGAGCTGGCGTCGACCCACCACGCCGCGGGCGTGCTGGCGGAGCGGGCGCGGCTCGCGGGCGAGATCCACGACACCCTCGCGCAGGGCTTCACGTCCGTGGTGATGCTCGCGCAGGCGGCCGACGCCGAGCTCGAGCGCGACCGCGTCGCGCAGGCACGCACGCGGCTCGGGCACATCGAGGACGTGGCGCGCGACAACCTCGCGGAGGCCCGTGCGCTCGTCGCCGCGTTCGCCCCGCCAGGGCTGGACGACGGCGGCCTCGGTGCGGCGCTCGTCCGGCTCGCCGACCGGTTCGGCGCGGAGACGGGCGTGCAGGTCCGGGTGGACGACACCACCGACGGCGCGGTCGGGCGCGAGCAGGAGGTCGTGCTCCTGCGCGCCGCGCAGGAGTCGCTCGCGAACGTGCGTCGTCACGCCCGGGCGTCGACCGTCACGCTGCGGCTCGCGCGCACCGGTGACGACGTCGTCCTGGAGGTCGCCGACGACGGCCGGGGGCTCGCCGCCGGCACGCCCGAGGGCACCGGGCTGCGCGGGATGCGGGCGCGCGCCGACGCCGCGGGCGGCGCGCTCGACGTGTCCGGCGCCCCGGGCGGCGGCACGCGCGTGCGGCTCCGCGTGCCGTCCCCCGCCGCCGACGCGGCGTCGCCACCGCGCCTGGCGGAGCGGTCGCCCGACCAGCCGCCCGACCAGCCGCAGGAGAAGCCGTGAGCACCGTCCGCGTCCTCGTCGCCGACGACCACCCCGTCGTGCGGTCCGGCCTGTCCGGGCTGCTCGCGCTCGAGCCCGACGTCGAGGTCGTGGGCGAGGCGGGCGACGGCGAGGAGGCCGTGGCGCTCGCGACGTCCCTGCGGCCCGACCTCGTCCTCATGGACCTGCGCATGCCGGGCACCGACGGCGCCGACGCCACCGCCCGGATCGTCGCCACGCTGCCCGGCGTCCGCGTGCTGGTGCTGACCACCTACGAGACGGACACGGACATCCTGCGGGCGGTCGAGGCGGGCGCGACCGGGTACCTGCTCAAGGACACGCCCCGCGAGCAGCTCGTCGCGGGGGTGCGCGCCGCGGCGCGCGGCGAGTCGGCGCTGTCGCCGTCGGTCGCGCGCCGCCTGGTGCAGCAGGTGCGCGGGGACACGGGCGAGCGGCTGACGCCCCGCGAGCGCGAGGTCCTGGCTGGCGTCGCGCGCGGGCTCTCCAACGCGGCGGTCGGCCGCGAGCTGTTCATCACCGAGGCGACCGTGAAGACGCACCTGCTGCGCGCGTTCGCCAAGCTGGGCGTCGACGACCGCACGCGCGCCGTGACCGTCGCGATCGAGCGCGGGATCCTGCCCGGCGCCTGACGGCCCCGAGCCGGCGTGACCCGGCCGGGTGACGCCGGGGCGCGGGCGGCGGGACGAACCCGGACGACCTTCACCCTCTGTCGGACACCCGACCATACTGGGCACCATGGCGAGCACGGCGGGTCCGGGGCAGGGGGCCGCGGCGGACCCCCCGCGGCCGCCGGGCGGCGGCGCGACCGTCCGCGTCCGGCTGCTCGCCGCCGTCGTGGCGCTCACGGCCACCGCGCTGACGGTCGCCGGCGCGACCGGCCTCGCGCTGCAGCTGCGCGACACCGACGCCCGCATCGACGACTCGCTCGCGCGCGCGGTCACGGCGGTCCGCACGCTCGAGGCCGAAGGGCAGCCCGACCCGGCGGCTCCGGGGGACCCCGACGCGCGCGTGCCGTGGACGTCGCTCGACACGCTGCTCCGCAAGGCGGTGGAGACGCGCGTGCCGGCCGAGCACGAGGGCGTCATCACGCTCATGGACGGCGTCCTGCACCTGCGGCCGGCCGACGAGACCGGCGCCGTGCGCCTCGACACGGACCGCGAGCTGATGGCGTGGCTCGGCGACGTGGTGCGCGACGACGCGGTGTCCGCACCGGTCACCGTGGCGACCGCGGTGACCGAGTACCGCCTCGTCGCCGTCCCCGTCGACGTCGCGGTGGAACCGGACACGCACGGCACGGTCGTCGTCGCGTTCGACCGCTCCGCGCTGACGGCCGGCGTGCGGCGCATCTTCCTCACCTACTCCGCCGTCGGCCTGTTCGCCCTGGCCGTGGTCTCGGCGGTCGCGTGGTTCGTCGTCGGGCGCATGCTGCGGCCGGTGCGCATGCTGCGCGACACCGTCCGCCGCGTCACCGAGTCCGACCTGTCGGAGCGCATCGCCGTCCTCGGCAAGGACGACCTGGCGGACCTCGCCGGCTCGGTCAACGCCATGCTCGACCGGCTCGAGCGCGCGTTCGGCTCGCAGCGCGAGCTGCTCGACGACGTGGGGCACGAGCTGCGCACGCCGCTGACGATCGTGCGCGGGCACCTCGAGCTGCTCGACCCGTCCGACGCCGCGGACGTGCGCGCCACGCAGGCGCTCGCGCTCGACGAGCTCGACCGCATGCAGCGGCTCGTCGACGACCTCGTGACGCTCGCGACCGCCGACCGCCCGGACTTCGTGCGGCCCGCGCCCGTGGACGTCGGCCGGCTCACCGACGAGGTGCTGGAGAAGGCGCGCGGCCTCGGCGAGCAACGGTTCGTCGTGGTGTCGCGGGCGGACGTGACGGCGCAGGTCGACGCGCAGCGCATCACGCAGGCGTGGCTGCAGCTGCTCGCGAACGCGGTACGGTTCTCCGCCGCCGGGTCGGCGGTCCGCCTCGGCAGCGAGGTGGCCGGCGGGCGGCTGCTGCTGTGGGTGCGCGACGAGGGCCCCGGGGTGCCGCCCGAGGAGGAGGAGCGCATCTTCGAGCGGTTCCACCGCGGGCGGGCCGACCGGGTGCAGCACGGCGCGGGGCTCGGCCTGCCGATCGTCGCGGCGATCGCCGCCGCCCACGGCGGCCGGGTGTTCCTCGAGCACCCGCCGCCCGGGGCGGGCCCCGGTGTCGTGTTCGTCCTCGACCTGCCTGCCGTCGGCCTCGTCGACGGCGCGTCCGACGTGTCCCTCGAGCTCGTGGAGCCCCACCGATGACCCACATCCTCATCGCCGAGGACGAGGAGCGGATCGCCGCCTTCGTCGCCAAGGGCCTGCGCGCCCACGGGTTCGAGGCGACGACCGTCGCGACGGGTGAGGAGGCGCTCGAGCGCGTCGAGCGCGGCGGCGTCGACCTGCTCGTGCTCGACCTCGGGCTCGGGGACATGGACGGCTTCGAGGTGCTGCGGCTGCTGCGGGCGGAGCGGTACGAGCTCCCGGTCATCGTGCTGACGGCGCGGTCCTCGGTCACCGACACGGTCACGGGCCTGGAGTCGGGGGCGGACGACTACATGGCCAAGCCGTTCCGGTTCGAGGAGCTGCTCGCCCGCGTCCGCCTGCGCCTGCGCGCGCCCTCCCCCGGCGGGCGCGGCAACGTGCTCGTGCACGGGCGGCTGCAGCTGGACCTGCGTACCCGGCGCATGCGCGTCGACGAGGTCGAGGTCGACCTGTCGGCGCGGGAGTTCGCGCTCGCCGAGACGTTCATGCGCAACCCGGGCGACGTGCTGACCCGGGAGCGGCTGCTGTCCGAGGTGTGGGGCTACGACTTCGACCCCGGGTCCAACGTCGTCGACGTGTACGTGCGGTACCTGCGCCGCAAGATCGGGGCCCAGCACTTCGACACCATCCGCGGCGTCGGCTACCGGCTCGTCGACGCGCCCGCGTGACGCGCGACGCGCGGCGGCGGCTGGCACACTGACGCGGATGCGTGACCTCGCCCGGCTGCCGAAGGCGCACCTGCACCTGCACTTCACCGGGTCGCTGCGGGTGGCCACGCTCGGCGAGCTCGCGGAGCGGCACCGCACCCGTCTGCCGCACGTGCTGCTCGACGCCGACCCGCTGGTGCTCCCCGCCGACGAGCGCGGCTGGTTCCGGTTCCAGCGTCTGTACGACGCGGCCCGGGCGTGCGTGCGCGGCGAGGAGGACATGCGGCGGGTGGTCGCCGAGGCCGCCGCGGACGACGCCGCCGAGGGATCCGGCCGCCTCGAGATCCAGGTCGACCCGACGTCGTACGCGCCGTTCGTCGGCGGCCTGACGCCCGCGCTGGAGATCGTGCTCGACGAGGCCCGGCGCGCGGCGGCCGCGACGGGGGTCGAGATCGGCGTCGTCGTCGCGGCCTCCCGCATGCGGCACCCCCTCGACGCCCGGGCCCTGGCCCGGCTCGCGGCGCGCCACGCCGGCGACGGCCCGGGCGAGGTCGTCGGCTTCGGGCTGTCGAACGACGAGCGCCGCGGCGACACCGCCGAGTTCGCACCCGCGTTCGCCATCGCCCGGCGGGCGGGTCTCGCGTGCGTGCCGCACGGCGGCGAGCTGCTCGGCCCCGCGCACGTGGAGGCCGTCCTGGACCACCTGCGGCCGGACCGCCTCGGCCACGGCGTGCGCAGCGGCGAGGACCCGCGCGTGCTCGCGCGCGTCGTCGACGAGGGCGTCGCGCTCGAGGTGTGCCCCGCGTCGAACGTGTCGCTCGGCGTCTACCCCGCCGCGCGCGACGTGCCGCTGCGCACGCTGGTCGACGCCGGTGCGACGGTGGCCCTCGGCGCCGACGACCCGCTGCTGTTCCGCGCGCGGCTGGTCGACCAGTACCGCGTCGCCCGCGAGGTGCACGGATTCACGGACCCCGAGCTGGCCGACCTCGCGCGGGCGTCGATCCGCGCCAGCAGGGCGTCGGCGGCCACGCGCGCCCGGCTGCTCGCCGGCGTCGACGCGTGGCTCGCCGACGATCCGGCGGCACCGGACGGTCGCGGTGCCGACGGTCGTGCGGACGGCCGTGCCGACGACGCCCCGGCCGCGCAGGCCCGGGGCGCCGTCGACCCTCGCGCGCCCGTCAGCGCGTGAGCACGTCCCGGACGTCGGGCAGCGGCGGCGTCGCGGGCCGCGGTGCCACCTCGGGCAGGCTCGGGGCGCTGCCGAACGTCCGCGCCGAGTCCGTCGGCGGCGCGGGGAACGCCGGGACGTCACCGACGCACCACGTGCCCGGGGCGGGCAGCTCGCCGGCGACCAGGTAGCGGTCCACCGCACCCGTCGCGCACGCCGACGTGCCGTAGGCGCCGTGCCCCCACGAGTCGGACGACAGCAGGCGGCTGTGCGGCAGCGTCCCGCTCAGGGCGACGGCACCGCTGTACGGGGTCGCCGGGTCCTGGGTGTTGCCCACGACGAGCACGGGCGCGGCCGTCCGCGCCGCGAACCCGCCGGTCCACGCGTCCTCGTCCCGCGCGGTCCACGCGGTCAGCGCGCACGGGGCCGACAGCCACGCCCACGACGCGCCCATGTCCGGCACCTCGCGCTCGATCCGCTCGGCCGCACGGGCCACGTCCTGGACCCTCAGCGCGTGCAGGCCGTCCGTGCAGGTCACGGCCGTCAGCGCCTCGATGCCGTTCGGGTACGGCGGCCACGCACGGCCGAACGCGTCGGAGCGTGCACGCTGCTCCTCCGCGTCCGGCACCTCGCCGACGAGCTGCTGCACCAGGAGGTCCAGCAGCGCGCGGGCCTCGGCCCGGACGGCCGCGTTCTCCTCGGTGGGCGGCTGCTGCAGGTGGTGCACCGCCCACAGCAGGAGGTCGACCACCTGCGGACCCGTCGCCGCGTAGAGCAGCGACTGCACGACCGAGACGAGCGCGTCGTAGCCGATCTCCAGGTCGGCGCCCGTCCACGGGTCCGTCACGGCGACGGGCGTCGTCCGGGACGTCTCGACCACCGCACGGTGCACGGCCGCCGGGTCGCCGAGGCCCGCGAGGGCGCACCGCTCGGGGCCGGCGGCCGCGCACTCCTGCAGCAGCGCGGTGAGCGCGGCGCCGCTCGCCTGCGGCGAGCCGGTGCGCACGAAGGTCGGGACGTGGGCGGTGCGCAGCGTGCCCCGCCAGGCCTTCGGGTCCACGACGCCGTCGACCGCGAGCGCGCGGAACCGGTCGGGGAACATGTTCGCGTAGACGGCGCCGAGGTAGCTGCCGTAGGAGAAGCCGAGGTACGACAGCTTCTCGTCGCCGACCGCGCGCCGCAGGACGTCGAGGTCGCGCGCGACCTGCGCGGTCGACATGGACGCCGACAGGGGCGTGCCCGTCGTGGAGCACGCGCGCGCGAGCGCCGTGAGCGAGGCGACCTGCGCGGCCGTCTCCTCGCGGCCCTCGGGCGCGACGGGCTGCAGCCCCGCGAGCGCCGCCGCCTGCTCCTCCGCGCTGCGGAAGCACTGCACGGCCGTCGAGAAGTTCGTGCCGCGCGGGTCGAACCCGACGACGTCGAAGCGTGCGCGCAGCTCGGGCGAGAACAGCTGCGCGGCGTCGGCCACGAGCTCCACGCCCGAGCCGCCCGGGCCGCCCGGGTTGACGAACAGCGTGCCGACGCGTGCGGCGGGGTCGGTGGCGCGCCTGCGCAGCAGCGCCACGTCGGTGGTCTCCCCGCGGGGCCGGTCGTAGTCGAGCGGCAGCGTCACGCTGCCGCACTCCGCGCCCGGACCGAACGCTGCGCTGCAGTCGGTCCACGCCGGGTCGGGCGTCGGCACGCGGTCGACGCGCGCCGCCTCGAGGCGGCTCGTGCGGTCGTGGCCGGGTGCGCCGTGGCCGGGGCGGCCGTGGGCGGCGGCCCCGGTGGCGGTGAGCGTGCCGGCCGCGGTGGCCAGGCACGCGAGGGCGGCGGTCACGGCGAGCGCGTGACGGGACGGTCGTCTGGTCATCGGATCCCCCTGGACGGCGCCCGCCGCGCGCGTGTGCCGGCCGTCGGCGCACGACCACCCTCCCGAGGCGGTGGCGGGCGGGGCAACGGTCCCGGGGTGGAGCCGCGAACCGCCCGC
>JAPSIR010000101.1 GCA_031178625.1 Cellulomonas sp. | reverse complement strand
CCGCGCCGACCGGCCTCGGCCGCGTCGACGTCACGAAGGGCCACGGCACGCGCAACGACTTCGTGCTCGTGGACGACCGCGAGGGCGGGCTCGACGTCACGGCCGAGCTCGTGCGCCGGCTCTGCGACCGGCGGGGCGGTCTCGGCGGCGACGGCCTCATCCGGCTCGTCGCGACCGCGCACGTGCCGGACGCGCCCGCGAGCACGCGGACCACCGCCTGGTTCATGGACTACCGCAACGCCGACGGGTCCGTGGCGCAGATGTGCGGCAACGGCGTGCGCGTGTTCGCGCGCTACCTCGAGCGGCTGGGGCTGTGGCAGCCGGGCACGGGCGACCTCGCGGTCGGCACGCGCGCGGGCGTGCGCACCGTGCGGGCCGTCGACGTGCCGGTGGGCGTCGGCGACGACGCGTGGTTCGCGGTCGACATGGGTCCCGTGACGATCACCGGCGGTGCCGCGGCGCTCGCCGGCGGCGGCGACGCGGAGGTCGACGTCGCGGGTCTCGAGGTGACGCGCCCCGGCCTGGGCGTCGACGTCGGCAACCCGCACACCGTGGTCGTCCTCGCTGCGGATGCCGATCTCGGGCGCGCCGACCTCACACGCGCACCCGTCGTCACGCCGGTGCCGGCCGACGGCACGAACGTCGAGCTCGTCGTCCCGCTCGGCGAGCAGGTGCTGCCCGACGGCACGACGGCCGGCCGGGTGCGGATGCGGGTGCACGAGCGGGGAGTGGGCGAGACCCGGTCGTGCGGCACGGGCGCGGTCGCCGCTGCGGCCGCCGTGCGGGCCTACGGCGGCGCCGGTGCGCCCGACGTGTGGTTCGTCGAGGTGCCGGGCGGCACGGTGCGCGTCACGGTGACGCCCGGCGCTGACGCCCTCCGGGCCGAGCTCGCCGGCCCTGCCGTCCTCGTCGCCGAGGCGTCCGTCGACCTGGCGGCGCTGCTCGCGTGAGCGCGGACGCGGGGCCCGGGCGGGACGCGGCCGTGGTCCCCGGCGGGGCCGGCGACGTGCTGACGACCGACGAGGTCGGCGCGCCGTTCGGCGAGCGCGCGACGCTGCTGCAGCTCTCGACGGCGTTCTGCGCGCCCTGCCGTGCGACGCGACGCGTGCTCGCCGCGGTCGCGGGGACCGTGCCGGGCGTCGTCCACGTCGAGCGGGACGTCGCCGACGCGCCCGCGCTCGCGGCCCGGCTGGCCGTGACCAGCACGCCGACGGTCGCCGTGCTCGACGCCGACGGCCGCGTGGTGCGGCGCGCCGACGGCGTGCCGACCACGGCTCAGGTGCTCGCGGCCGTCGCGTCGGCGCTGCCGGCCGACGTCTGACGGGCGGCCGCCGCGTCCACCACGGGAGCCTCGCCCGGCGCCCCGCCGGGTCGTGCGTCCGCCTCCTCGCTCGGCGGCGTGCCGACGCGCGGCGCTGTGAGCGCCGACGCCACCGCGAGTGCCGCCGCGAGCCCGAACGCGGCGACGAACCCGCCGACGCCGACGACCCCCGCTGTCGCGCCGGAGCCGCCGTGCCCGCCACCGCCGCCGGTGCCGGTGACGAGCGCGAACAGGACGCCCGTCACGGCGAGCGTCATGGCGGAGCCGACGGCGTCGCTGATCGACATCGCGGAGCTGTTCGTGCCCTGCGAGCCGGGGGCGGAGTAGCCCAGCACCAGCACGTTGAGCCGTGACGACGCCAGGCCCATGCCGGCGCCGGCGGACGTCCACGTCGCGACGAGGACCGCGGGCGGCAGGTCCGCCGCCGCGGTCACGAACGCGCCGACGACGCCGACGGCCACGAGGACGGTGCCGACGCGCACGGCGCCACGGCTCGTGAGCCGGTGGCCGAGGCGCCCTTGCACGGCCGACATGCCGGACCACGCGAGCGCGGCCGTGGTGAGCGCGAGCCCGCTCGCGGCGGGGCCCCAGCCGTCGCGCTGCGCGAGCAGGTACGGCACGTACGCCTGGGCGCCGAAGAAGGCGCCGGACACGAGGGCGCGCGTCGCGATGACGGCCGGCAGCCCGTGCCGCGCGGCGAGCGCGCCCGCGGGCAGGAGGGGGCGCACGGCGACGAGCGCGGCGGCGCCCGCGACCGCGGCGAGCACCGCCGACGGCGCGGCGGGCAGCTCGACCGCGAGGTTGAGCGCGAGCACCGCGTCGGCGACGAGCACCGCCAGCCCCACGCGCCGCCGCCCGTCCCTGCGGGCGCCCGTCGCGCCGTCGGGTGGGCCCAGAGGGCGCAGCGTGCGCAGCAGCGGCAGGCTCGTCGGCACGACGAGCAGCGCGACACCGAGGAACACCCACCGCCAGCCCGCGGCCTGCGCCACGACGCCGGCGACCGTGGGGCCCACCAGCGACGGCAGCACCCACGCCGCCGAGAACCACGCGAAGGCGCGCGGGTGCAGCGCCGGCGGGTACGCGCGCGCGAGCGTCACCAGCAGCGTCACGTTGACGGCGCCACCGCCCAGGCCCTGCGCGAGCCGGCCCGCGACGAGCACGGGCATCGACGTCGCGAACCCGGCGACCACCAGGCCCGCGACGAACAGCGCGGTCCCGGCGAGGAACGGCCGGAAGGGGCCGGAGCGGTCCGACCACGTGCCGGCGACGACCATGCCGACGACCCCGGTGGCGAGCGGGCCGGCGAACGCGAACGCGTAGAGCGCGTGCCCGTCGAGGACGTCGGCGACGCCCGGCATCACCGTCGTGACGGCGAAGGACTCGAACGCGACCAGCACGACCAGCGTGACGAGCGCCGCGGTGGTGGTGCGGCGCGCGCGCCACAGCGCCTCGGCCTGCGGCGTCGGCAGCGTCATGACGTCACCCGCAGGACGTCACCCGGCGACGTCACGCGCAGGACCCGGAAGCCCTTCGCGCTCGCCACCCGGTCGACCGTGACGCCGAGCCCCGCGCCGTCCGGCGCGTCGGCGGCGAGCCACCGGTGCAGGGGGTCGGCGCCGAGGTTGCGCCCGACGACGAGCCAGGCGTCGCCGTCGGCGCGCACGCGCGGGAGCCACGACGCGAGCAGGTCGTGCAGCGCCGCCTTGCCGATGCGCACGGGCGGGTTCGACCACAGCGTCGCGAACCGGACGTCCGGCGGGACGTCCTCGGGGCGCGCCGCGACGACGTTCGCGGCACCGAGGTGCTCGGCGTTGCGCCGCACGAGGTCGAGCGCGCGCTCGTTGACGTCGACGGCCCACACGCGGGCCTGCGGCGACGCGAGGGCGAGCGTGAGCGCGACCGGGCCCCAGCCGCAGCCGAGGTCGAGCAGGTCACCGGTCGCGGGCGGTGCGGGCACGGTGCGGAGCAGCACCTGCGTGCCGAGGTCGACGTGGTCGGGGGAGAAGACCCCGCCGGCGGTCTCCACCGTGACGTCGCGGTCGGCGATGCGGACGCGCACCGACCGGCGCTCGTCCGCCGACGCCGGCCGCGCCGTGAAGTAGTGGTCCCCTCCGGTCGCGCCCCCGCCCGTCCCGTCCCCGCTGTGCACCCGCCGACCCTAACGGCCCGCCACGGCTGCGCCTGCAGCGAAAAACCTCGCCCGGGTGGTGCCGCGGTGCGACGCTGGTCATCTTGTTAGTGGACGAGAGGACACGCGTGGACGACCGACAGCACACCACCCCGGAGGCGCCGCAGGCGCCGGTGCGCAGCGCCCAGGAGGTGGCCGACGACGTCGTCGCTCGTGTGCTGGCCCGGGCCGGGACCGCCCTGCAGTCCGGCGGCACGACGCACACGACGTACGACGGCGACCAGCTCGACCTGGAGGAGCGCACCTCGCTGCGCCGCGTCTCCGGGCTCTCCACCGAGCTCGACGACGTCACCGAGGTCGAGTACCGGCAGCTGCGCCTCGAGCGCGTCGTGCTCGTGGGCCTGTGGGGCTCGGGCACGGCCGAGGAGGCCGAGATCTCCCTGCGCGAGCTCGCGGCGCTGGCCGAGACCGCCGGCTCGCTCGTGCTCGACGGGCTCCTGCAGCGGCGGCGCAGCCCTGACCCGAGCACGTTCCTGGGCTCCGGCAAGGCCGCCGAGCTCGCGACGGTGGTCGCAGCCGTCGGCGCCGACACCGTCGTGGTCGACGGCGAGCTCGCACCCTCCCAGCGCCGCGCGCTGGAGGACGTGGTGCGGGTCAAGGTCGTCGACCGGACCGCGCTCATCCTCGACATCTTCGCGCAGCACGCGAAGTCGAAGGAGGGCAAGGCGCAGGTCGAGCTGGCCCAGCTCGAGTACCTCCTGCCGCGCCTGCGCGGCTGGGGCGAGTCGATGAGCCGCCAGGCCGGCGGCCAGGTCGGTGGCGCCGGCGCGGGCATGGGGTCCCGCGGTCCCGGTGAGACGAAGATCGAGCTCGACCGGCGGCGCATCCGCAACCGGATGGCGAAGCTGCGCCGCGAGATCGCCGCGATGGCGCCGGCCCGTGAGACCAAGCGGGCCTCCCGCCGACGCAACGCCATCCCGTCGGTGGCGATCGCCGGCTACACGAACGCCGGCAAGTCGTCGCTGCTCAACCGCCTCACCAACGCGGGCGTGCTCGTCGAGAACGCCCTGTTCGCGACGCTGGACCCGACGGTCCGCCGGGCCGAGACGTCCGACGGCCGCGTGTACACGCTCGCGGACACCGTCGGCTTCGTGCGGCACCTGCCGCACCAGCTCGTCGAGGCGTTCCGGTCGACGCTGGAGGAGGTCGCCGACGCGGACCTCATCCTGCACGTCGTGGACGCGTCGCACCCGGACCCCGAGGGGCAGATCGCGGCCGTGCGGCACGTCTTCGCCGACATCCCGGGGGCGATGGACGTGCCCGAGATCGTCGTGCTCAACAAGGCGGACCTGGCCGCGCCGGACGTGGTCGCGCGGCTGCGGTCGCGCGAGGTGCACTCCGTCGTCGTCTCGGCGCACACCGGCGAGGGTGTCGCGGAGCTGCAGGAGCTCGTCGCGGACCAGCTGCCGCGGCCCGGCGTGAGCGTCGACGTCGTGGTGCCGTACGACCGGGGCGACCTGGTGAGCCGCGTCCACGAGCACGGCGACATCGACCACGAGGAGCACACGCCCGACGGCACGGTGCTGCGGGCGCGTGTCGACGCGGACCTCGCCGCCGAGCTCGAGCGCGTCGCGGTGCGCCGGGCCTGACGGAGGCACGACGCACGGGCACCCGTCCGGTGCCCGTGCGTCGCGCGGTGCCACCGCCCGACGCGCCGGGGTCTCGTGCGCCCGGCGCGGGCATGCCTAGGGTGCGGTGGTGATCTCCGCGGACCTGGACCTCCTGCGCGCCCCCGGCGCGCCCGCCCTGCTGCCCGACGCCTCGGCCGCCGTCGTCGCCGTCGTCGGACCCGACACGGCGCTCGACGCGTACCGCGGCGAGCTGTGGCTCGTGCCGGTGGACGTCCCCACGGCGGACGTGACCACCGCCCTCGGTGAGCACGAGCCCGGCACCGGGCGCGCGCGCCGTCTCACGCACGGGCACCGCGACACCGCGCCGCAGGTGTCGCCGGACGGGCGGTGGGTCGCGTTCTGCCGCGCACCGCTCACCGGCGGCCCCGCGCAGGCCCACCTCGTGGCCGCGGGCGGCGGCGAGCCCGTCCGCCTCACGGACGCCCCGCTCGGCGTCGCGGACCTGCGATTCTCGCCCGACGGCACGCGGCTGGCGTACCTGGCGCGGGTGCCGGAGGAGGGCCGCTACGTCGCCGGCGGGGACCCGTCGGCCGAGCCGCCGCGGCACGTGACGACGTTCCGGTACCGCGCGGACGGTGTCGGGTTCGTGCACGACCGCCCGCAGCACCTGCACGTCGTCACGCTCCCTGCCGACCCCGGTGCGGGCGACGCCCTGCCCGAGCCGACGGCGCTCACCTCGGGCGCGTGGGACGTCACCGACCCCGCCTGGCTGCCCGACGGCGACGCGCTGGTCGCGACGAGCACGCGCCACGCGGACCGCGAGCGGGACGTGCGGCGCGACGTCGTGCTCGTGCCGGCGCACGAGCGCGGCACCGCCGCCGCGGCCCTGCACGCCCTCACCGACGCCGACGCCGGGAGCCCGCTGCAGGTCGGGACCGTGCGCCCGGCCGCGGACGGGACGGCGCTGTGGCTCCAGGCCCGCGACCTCGGACCCGACGGCCACGACACCGTCGCCGCGCTCACGGGCCTGTACCGGCTCCCGCTGACGGGCGCCGGCGCCGGCACCCGCGCGGCCGGGACGCCGGAGCGGCTCACGGACGCGGAGACCGTCGACCTGTCCGACGGCGTCCTCGTGCCGCTGGCCGACGGTGCGCTCGTCGGGGTCGAGGAGCGCGGCGCGGTCACCCTCGTCCACGTCGACGGGGACGGCGCCCTGCGGACGCTGCTCGACGCGCCGCACGTGGTCCTGAACGCCGACGCGCTGCCCTCCGGCGGCCCGGCCGTGGTCGCGGCCGCGCACCCGGTCACGTCCGGCGCCCTGCTCCGCGTCGACGTCGCGACGGGCGACGGGGCGACGCTCGCCGACTGGTCCGCGCCGCTGCGCGCCACCGGGCGCGTGCGCCGGCCGCTGGACCTCGTCGCCACGTCGCCCGACGGCTACCCGGTGCACGGGTGGGTGGTCACGCCCGACCCCGGGCGGTGGGGCACCGGGCCGCACCCCACGCTGCTGATGATCCACGGGGGCCCGTTCGCCCAGTACACGCACGCGCTGTTCGACGAGGCTCAGGTGCTGGCCGGCGCCGGGTACGCCGTCGTGCTGGGCAACCCGCGCGGGTCGGCCGGGTTCGGGCGCGCGCACGGGCGCGCCGTCCGGCACGCCTTCGGCACGGTCGACACCGACGACGTCCTCGCGCTGCTGGACGCGGCGGTGGCGCAGCACCCCGAGACCCTGGACGGCGAGCGCGTCGGCGTGCTCGGCGGCTCGTACGGCGGCTACCTGACGGCCTGGCTCACGACCCGCACCGACCGGTTCGCCGCCGCCGTCGTGGAGCGCGGGTTCCTCGACCCGGTGAGCTTCACCGGGTCGGCCGACATCGGCTGGTGGTTCGGCCTCGAGTACGTCGGCGACCACGCCACGCCCGAGGGGCTCGCCGCCGTCGCGGCCCAGTCGCCCATGGCCCACGTGGGGCGGGTGCGCACGCCCACGCTGGTCGTCCACTCCGAGCAGGACTGGCGGTGCCCGGTCGAGCAGGGCCAGCGGTGGTTCGTCGAGCTGCGGCGCCGCGGCGTCGAGGCCGAGCTGCTCCTGTTCCCCGGCGAGGGCCACGAGCTCACGCGGTCCGGACGTCCGCGGCACCGGGTCAGCCGGTTCGAGCACCTGCTCGACTGGTGGCAGCGGCACCTGCCCACGGACGCCGCGGCCGGCACCGGGGGATGACGGGCGAGGCGCGTCGGCGGCCGCGACTACGCTGACGCGGTGCGCCAGGCCCGGACGACCGACCCCAGCTCTGCGGCGGCCGGCCCCCGGGCGGGGGGCCCCGAGGCGGACGCGACGGGCGGCCCTGCGTCCGCCGTGCACGCGGCGGTCGACGACCTGCTCGACCTCGCGGTCGGTGCCCTCGGCGGCGGCCGGCGCGAGGGGCAGCGCACCATGGCGCACGCCGTGGCCGACGCGCTCGCGGGCGGTGAGCACCTCCTCGTGCAGGCCGGCACGGGCACCGGCAAGTCGCTCGGGTACCTCGTGCCCGCGGTCCGGCACGCCGTGACGGAGGACGAGCGGGTCGTCGTCTCGACGGCCACGCTCGCGCTGCAGCGGCAGGTCATGACGCGCGACCTGCCGCTGGTGACGCGCGCCCTCGCGGGCCGGCTCCCGCGGCCGGTGGACATCGCGCTGCTCAAGGGCTGGCACAACTACCTGTGCGTGCACAAGGTCGCCGGCGGCTACCCGGAGGACGACCAGGGGGCGCTGTTCGACGTCCCGGAACGCCCCGGGGCCGCCGACCACCCGGCGCCGGCGGCCGAGGCGGGGGAGCGCGAGACGCTCGGCGAGCAGGTCGTGCGCGTGCGCGAGTGGGCGCAGCAGACCGACACCGGCGACCGCGACGACCTCGTGCCCGGCGTCGCCGACCGCGCGTGGCGGCAGGTGTCGGTCACGGCGATGGAGTGCCTCGGCTCGTCCTGCCCGATGCTCCAGGAGTGCTTCCCCGACGCGGCGCGCGCCCGCGCGCGCGAGGCCGACGTGGTGGTCACCAACCACGCCATGCTGGGCATCGCCGCGACCGGCTCGCCGAACGTGCTCCCCGAGCACGACGTGCTCGTGGTGGACGAGGCGCACGAGCTGACGGACCGCGTGACGGCGCAGGCCACGGCCGAGATGTCGGTGGCGACGATCGAGCACGCCGCGCGCCTCGCGCGCCGGCACGGTGGCGTCCCGACGACCGACCTCGACACCGCGTCGCAGCACCTGGCGAGCGTGGTCGTCCCGCTGCCGGAGGGGCGGTTCCGGGACGGCCTGCCGGACGCGGCCCGGCTCGCCGTCGCGGCGGTGCGGGACGCCGCGCGCACGCTGCTGACGGTGCTCAAGCCCGACGCGTCGACCAAGGGCCGCGACGGCGCGGAGGGCGGCGTCAAGATGGCGAACGCCGCGATGCTCGCGCTGTTCGAGACGGCGGAGCGCATGGCTGCCGACCCGGAGGACCTGCGGCACACGGTGCTCTGGTGCGCGCGCGGCGAGGACCGTCGCGGGCAGGTCACCACGCGGCTGCACGCCGCACCGCTGGCCGTCGACGGGCTCGTGCGCACCCAGCTGCTCGCGGGGCGCACCGGTGTGCTGACGTCCGCGACGCTCGCGCTCGGCGGCTCCTTCGACCCGGTGGCGCGCGCCCTCGGCCTGGCCACGCGCCCGGACGCGGCGGCCGCCGGGCCGACGTCCGTCCCGACGGCGCTGCCCGCCACGGCCGCCGGCTCGGGCACGGCGACCGCCGGGCCCGGGGCCCCGGAGGTCCTGCGCGGCACCGACCGCCCGGGCCGCGGAGAGCGCGTCGACGCGGCCCGCTGGCGCGGGCTCGACGTCGGGAGCCCTTTCGACTACCCCCGGCAGGGCATCTGCTACGTCGCGCGGCGCCTGCCCACGCCCGGCCGGGACCCGGCCACCGACGCGCAGCTCGACGAGATCGCGACGCTGGTCGAGGCCGCCGGCGGGCGCACGCTCGGCCTGTTCACGTCGCGGCGCGCCGCGCAGGTCGCCGCCGAGGCGATGCGCGAGCGTCTCGACGTGCCCGTGCTGCTGCAGGGGGACGACCAGCTGCCGACGCTCGTCGCCCGGTTCGCCGCCGACGAGCCGACGTGCCTGTTCGGCACGCTCTCGCTGTGGCAGGGCGTCGATGTGCCGGGGCCCGCCTGCCGGCTCGTCGTCATCGACCGCATCCCCTTCCCGCGCCCCGACGACCCCGTGCGCTCCGCGCGGTCGGACGCGGTCGCGGCGGCGGGCGGCAACGGGTTCATGGCCGTGTCCGCGACCCACGCGGCGCTGCTGCTCGCGCAGGGCGCCGGACGGCTCGTCCGCTCGGGGGACGACCGCGGCGTCGTCGCGGTGCTCGACCCGCGCCTGGAGACGGCACGCTACGGGGAGTTCCTCCGCCGCTCCATGCCGCCGTTCTGGCGCACGACCGACCGCGACCTCGTGGTCGCCGCGCTGCGGCGCCTGTCCGCGTCGGGCTAGCCTCGCCGGGGGACGCGTCGCCCGGGCGGGCGCGTGCCACGTGCAGCGGAGCCCGTGACGAGGGGAACGAACGCCATGACCCAGGCCATCGAGGGCGACGACACCGCGCTGCCCGTGCCGACGCCGCAGCGCCGCACCTCGAAGGTCGGCATCGTGGGGGCCGGTGCCGTCGGGTCCACGATGGCGTACGCGGCGCTCATGCGGGGCGCGGCGCGGACGGTCGCGCTCCTCGACGTCAACCGGCAGAAGGTCGAGGCGGAGGTGCTCGACCTCAGCCACGGGATCCAGTTCATGTCCATGGCCGAGGTCGTCGGCTCCGACGACGTGTCGGTGCTCGCCGACTGCGACGTCGTCGTCTTCACCGCCGGCGCGAAGCAGCGCCCGGGGCAGTCGCGGCTGGACCTGGCGGAGGCGACGATCTCGTTGGTGCGCAAGGTGCTGCCCGGCATCGTCGAGGTCGCCCCGAACGCGGTCTACGTGATGGTGACGAACCCCGTGGACGTGGTCACGTACGCCGCGCTGCAGATCTCCGGCCTGCCGCCGGCGCAGCTGTTCGGCTCCGGCACCGTCCTCGACTCCTCGCGCCTGCGGTACCTGATCGCGCGGCACACCGGCGTCGCGGTGCAGAACGTGCACGCGTACGTCGCCGGCGAGCACGGCGACACGGAGCTGCCGCTGTGGAGCTCCGCGTCGATCGGTGCGGTGCCGTTGCTCGAGTGGCCGGGCGTCGGCGGGCACGGGCCGCTCACGAGCGAGGTGCGCGAGGCCATCGCACGCGAGGTCGTGGAGTCGGCCTACCGGATCATCGAGGGCAAGGGCGCGACGAACTACGCGATCGCGCTGGCGGGGTCCCGCATCATCGAGGCCGTCCTCAAGGACGAGCGGCGCATCCTGCCCGTCTCGTCGTTGCTCGACGGCTACCTCGGCATCTCCGACGTGTGCCTCAGCGTGCCGACCGTCGTCGGCTCGTCGGGCGTGGCCGAGCGGCTCGAGGTGCCCATGTCCTCCGACGAGCTGCTGGGGCTGCGCCGGTCGGCCGAGGCCGTGCGCTCGGTGGCTCGCCGCTTCGGCTTCTGACGCCCGCCGCCGCACGCGTCCGCCGACCGGGCGCGTGCCAGCGGTCGCGCAGGGCGGGCCGTCAGAGGCTGCGCAGGACGCTGACGACGCGTCCGAGGACGGTCGCCTCGTCGCCGAGGATGGGCGAGTACGCCGCGTTGTGCGGCAGCAGCCACACGTGCCCGTCGGCACGCTTGAGCGTCTTGACGGTCGCCTCGCCGTCGATCATGGCGGCGACGATCTCCCCGTTCTCCGCGACGGGCTGGCGGCGGACGACGACCCAGTCGCCGTCGCAGATCGCCGCGTCCACCATCGAGTCGCCCGCGACCCGCAGCAGGAACAGGTCGCCCTCGCC